>JBDSSS010000001.1:0-6224 GCA_039928615.1 Terracoccus sp.
GAGCGACTCGACGATGTCGCGACAGGCGCCCTCGTCGACGATGGCCCGCTCCCCCCGCGAGAGCCAGACGCTCGCGGCGAGCGACCACGGCCCGACGACCTGGAGCTTGAGCGGGCCCTCGTAGCCGTCGTAGGCCTCGGCCAGCTCGTCGAGGTCCTCGCGCAGCAGCGCGCCGGTGCGGTGGGAGTCCTTGCCGGGGCGGTCGACGAAGCGCCAGCCCATCGGCTGGAGGTCGACGGGCAGGTCCACGAGCAGCCCCGCGGTGCGGCCGATCATGTCGGCCCCGGGTCCGCGATCGGGCAGCTCCGGCAGGTGGGGCAGGCCGTCGGCGAGCAGCTCGCGCACCTGCCCGATGGTGTCCCGGACGGCGGTGCCGGGCCAGGATCCGATACCCGTCGCGTGCGTCACGCCCTCACCCTAGTGAGGTCCCGCTCCGCGGTCGGTCGCGGTGGTCGCCGGAGCACGCACGCTAGCGTGACCATCGTGCGACGCGACGACTTCTCGGGGCCGGCCGACCTGCGGGCGATGCAGCAGTTCGCGTCGCGGGTCTGGACCCCGACGAGCCGCTTCCACCCGGGCCAGCTCGCCTGGAGCCGGCACTACCAGCAGGTCGACCCGCTCCGGCCGGCGCCGGGCGAGGCCATCGCGCTGTGGCGCGAGGACGGCCGGGTCGTCGGCTTCGGCTGGGCCGAGACCGACGACTGGCTCGAGGTGCAGGTGCAGGACGATCGCCCCGACGTCGCCGAGGCGGTGCTCGAGTGGTTCGAGGACTGGAGCGACGCCGATGACCAGGCGGTGCTGACGATGGCGGGCGGCGCCCTCGACGCGGCCCTCACGGAGGCGGGCTTCGTCGCCGAGGACGACGAGCCGTGGTTCACCCACCACGTGCGGCCCACCGAGGGGCTCCCCCCCGTGCCCGACGTGGCCGGCTACCGCCTGCGCAGCATGGTGGGGGCCGGACCGGACGACGTCGCGGCACGAGCGGCCTGCCATGCAGCCGCCTGGGCCGAGTTCGGCCCCTCCCCCGTGACGACCGAGGCGTATGCCGCCCTCATGGACGTCTGGCCCTACGACCCGGCGCTCGACTGGGTGGCCGTCGACGCGGACGGGGCGATGGTGGCGTCCTGCCTCGTCTGGCTCGACCCGGCCACCGGGGTCGGGCTCGTCGAGCCCGTGGGCTGCGTGCCGGAGCACCGCGGACACGGTCTCGCCGGCGCCGTCACCCTCGCCGCGCTGCACCGGCTGCGCGAGCTCGGCGGCCACACCGCTCTCGTCAGCCCGCGGGGCGATGACGGCCACCCCGGCCCGCAGCGGCTCTACCGCGCGCTCGGCTTCGAGCCGTCCGCCCGCACCCGCACCTGGACCCGCTCGAGGCGCGACGCCGTGATCGTCGCCGACCCGACGACGCGGGTGCCGTCGTAGAGGACGACGGACTGCCCCGGCGCCACCCCGCGGATCCGCTCGTCGAGACGAACCTCGACGCCGTCGCCCGCGGCCCGGGCACTTGCCGGGAACTCCTCGCCGTGGGCCCGCACCTGGACGCCGACCCGGACCTCGCCCTCGGGCGCCGGGCCGCACCACCGCACGTGGTCACCGGACAGGGCGTTGACCCCGAGCAGGTCGGCCGTGCCGACGACGACCTGGTTGGTCTCCGGCCGGACCTCGACGACGTAGCGGGGCTCGCCGTCCGCAGCCGGCCGAGAGAGGCCGAGACCCCGCCGCTGGCCGACGGTGTAGGCATAGGCGCCGGAGTGGCTCCCGACGACGGCTCCGTCCGTGTCGACGACGTCACCGGCCTGCTCGCCGAGGGCCCGGCCCAGCCAGGCCCGCGTGTCACCGTCGGGGATGAAGCAGATGTCGTGGCTGTCGGGCTTCTGCGCGACGTAGAAGCCGCGCTCCGCCGCCTCGAGCCGGATCTGCGGCTTCGTCGTGTCCCCGAGCGGGAAGACGGCCCGGTCGAGCTGGTCCTGGGTCAGCACCCCGAGGACGTAGCTCTGGTCCTTGGCCATGTCCACGGCCCGGTGGAGCTGGCGGTGCCCGTCGGGCGCCACGACGACCTGGGCGTAGTGGCCGGTGGCGACGGCGTCGAAGCCGAGAGCGACCGCCTTGTCGAGCAGCGCCGAGAACTTGATCTTCTCGTTGCACCGCAGGCAGGGGTTGGGGGTGCGCCCAGCGGCATACTCCCGGGTGAAGTCCTCGACGACGTCGCGGTGGAAGCGCTCGGCCATGTCCCAGACGTAGAAGGGGATCCCGAGCACGTCGGCGACGCGGCGGGCGTCCCCCGCGTCCTCGATCGTGCAGCACCCGCGCGCCGACTCGCGCAGCGTGGCGGCGCTCCGGCTCAGCGCCAGGTGGACACCGACGACCTCGTGCCCGGCATCGAGCATCCGGGCTGCGGCGACCGCGGAGTCGACCCCGCCACTCATCGCCGCGACGACGCGCAGGCCGCTCACGAGGCGGTGGCGGCGCGCGCGCGGCGGGCCCGGTCGATGGCGGCGGGCAGGGCGTCGATGACGGCGTCGACGTCGGCCTGGGTCGAGGTGTGGCCGAGCGTGAGCCGCAAGGCCCCACGGGCGTCCGCCTCCGTCACGCCCATCGCGAGCAGCACGTGGCTCGGCTGCGGCACGCCGGCCTGGCAAGCGGAGCCGGTCGAGCACGACACCCCGGCGGCGTCGAGCAGGTAGAGCAGGGAGTCACCGTCGCAGCCGGGCACGAGCAGGTGCGCGTTGCCCGGGAGGCGCCGCTCGACGTCGCCGACCTCCCACGGCCCGCTCGGCCGGATGTCGGGCGCGAGCCGCAGGGCCCGGGTGATGAGATCGTCTCGCAGCGCGGCGACCCGCCGAGCCTCCTGCTCGAGCGAGGCGACCGACGCGACGACCGCCGCGGCGAAGCCGACGATCGCGGGCGCGTCGAGGGTGCCGGAGCGGATCTGACGCTCCTGTCCCCCACCGTGGCTGAGCGGCACGAGGGTCACGTCCCGCCGCGCGACGAGTGCCCCGACGCCGACGGGTCCGCCGAGCTTGTGCGCCGTGACCGACATGAGGTCGGCGCCGCTGGCGGCGAAGTCGACGGGGAGGTGGCCCGCAGCCTGGACCGCGTCGGTGTGGAAGGGGATGCCGTGCTCGTGCGCGACCGCCGCGAGCGCCGCGACGTCCTGGACGGTGCCGACCTCGTTGTTGGCCCACATCACCGACACGAGCGCGACCGAGTCCGGGTCCTGCGCGATGGCGCGGCGCAGCGTCTCGGGCTCGATGACGCCCTCGGCGGTGCACTCCAGCCAGGTCACCTTGGCCCCCTCGTGCGCGGCGAGGAAGTCGACGCAGTCGAGCACCGCGTGGTGCTCCGTCGTGCCGACGAGCAGTCGCACCCGGGCGGGGTCGGCGTCGCGGCGCGCCCAGTAGGTGCCCTTGACCGCGAGGTTGTCCGACTCCGTCCCGCCCGAGGTGAAGACGACCTCCGACGGACGGGCCCCGAGGGACCGGGCGATCCGCTCGCGGGACTCCTCGACGGCCCGGCGCGCCTCGCGGCCGCTGCGGTGCAGCGACGACGGGTTGCCGACGACCGCGAGCTGCGCCGTCATCGCGTCGAGCGCGATCGGCAGCATCGGCGTCGTCGCCGCGTGGTCGAGGTAGGCGGTCACCCGGCGATTCTAGGCGCTGGGCGGACGCCCTCCCGCACCTCGGCGGTGCCGCCGCACGGCTGTCCTAGGATCTGCGCCATGACCCCCGCTGACCGGACGGTGCGTGCGCCGACGGCCCACCGCGCGATCTCGGCGGTGACCGCTCCGCTCCTCGGGCTGCTCATCGCCCGCCTGCTGCTGCGCTTCACCCCCGCCCCGACCCTGCTGACGTATGCCGTGTGCCTGGCGATCGGGCTCCTCCTCGCGGTGCGCGCGTGGCGGGTGCGGGTGGACGGGTCCGGAGGGTCCGACGCGTCCGGTGGTGGCCTGAGGGTGCACAACCTGCTCGCGTCCACGACGGTGCCGGCCGGGACGGTGCGGCGGGTCAGCGACCTCGGCCGCGTCGAGTGGCGCCGCGGTGACCACCGCGCCCTCCGCCTGCCGTCCGAGGCCCTGCGGGGCCCGTGGTGGACGTTCGGCAGCGGCGCCGACACCTACGCGCGCAACCGCGAGCAGGTCCGCAGCTGGCTGCGCGCCGCCCGGTCGGACGCCGACCGACGGGACGGAGCCCCCTGACGCGAGCCGAAGGGCCCGGACCTCCGTGCGGTCCGGGCCCTCGGGCTCGTGCGGGTGCCGGCGGCCGGCCGCTGGTCAGCCCTTCGACGCCTCGATCGCCGTCGTCGCCTGGGGCAGGACGGTGAAGAGGTCACCGACGACACCGAAGTCGACGAGCTCGAAGATCGGGGCCTCGTTGTCCTTGTTGACCGCGATGATCGTCTTGGACGTCTGCATGCCGGCCCGGTGCTGGATCGCCCCGGAGATCCCGCAGGCGACGTAGAGCTGCGGGCTGACCTGCTTGCCGGTCTGGCCCACCTGCGAGGCGTGGGGGTACCACCCGGCATCGACGGCGGCGCGGGAGGCACCGACCGCGGCGCCGAGCGAGTCGGCGAAGTCCTCGACCTTCGAGAAGTCACCGGCCGTGCCGCGCCCACCCGAGACGACGATCGCCGCCTCCGTCAGCTCCGGACGGCCGCTGGCCGCCTTCGGCTTCGACTCCGTGATCGCGGCGC
Organism: Terracoccus sp.; assembly: GCA_039928615.1. Lineage (GTDB taxonomy): Bacteria > Actinomycetota > Actinomycetes > Actinomycetales > Dermatophilaceae > JBDSSS01. Next base: position 4,690 of record JBDSSS010000001.1, read on the forward strand.
CCTTGGCGGCCTCGGACGGCGTGAAGTCGACGACCTCGTCGGCGGCCGCCCCCGCGAACTCCTCCGGCGTGGCCGAGTTGGGCTTGACCGCGATGATCGGGGTGCCCTGGGTGACCGTCGCGCGGACGGTGTAGGACCCGGCGAAGACGGACTGCACGGTCGCGACCCCGCCGTCCTCCCCCACCGTCACCTCGACGGCGTCGGTGATCAGGCCCGACTCGGTCTTGATCGCGAGGCGGGCGGCGATCTCCTTGCCCTCCGGCGACGCCGGGATGAGCACGGCTGCCGGGGACTTCGCCGCGACGAGCTGCGCGAGCAGCTCCGCCTGCGGCACGACGAGGTGGCCGAGGACGTCGGCCCCCTCGACGCGGTAGACCTTCTCGGCGCCGAACTTCGCGAGCGTCTCCCGGGCGGCGTCGAAGCCGTCTCCGACGAAGACCGCCGACGGCTCGCCGAGTCGGCGGGCGATCGTCAGCAGCTCTGCGGTGGTCTTGCGGACCGTGCCGTCGACGTGGTCGACGAGAACGAGTACTTCAGCCATGGGGCTGTCTCTCCTTTGCTGGCTGCTGGTCAGACGAACTTGTGCTCGGACAGGAAGGTGGCGAGCTGCTGCCCGCCCTCACCCTCGTCGGGCACGATCTCGCCCTGGGCACGCGGCGGACGCGCGTCGAACGCGGCGACCCGGGTCCAGGCGGCCTCGAGGCCCACCTGCGAGGCGTCGAGGCCGAGGTCGGCGAGGGCCCACTTCTCGACGGGCTTCTTCTTCGCCGCCATGATCCCCTTGAAGCTCGGGTAGCGCGGCTCGTTGATCTGGTCGGTGACCGACACGAGGGCCGGCAGCGTGGCCGTGATGGTCTGGGTCGAGGCGTCCCCGTCGCGCCGGATCGTCACGGAGTCGCCGTCGACCCACAGCTCGGAGGCGTAGGTGACCGCCGGGAGGCCGAGCCGCTCGGCGAGCATCGCCGGGACAACACCCATGGTGCCGTCGGTGGAGGCCATCCCCGTCATCACGATGTCGACCCGGGCCTCGGCACCGATCTTCTTCACGGCCTCCGCGAGCACGAGCGAGGTCGCTGCGGCGTCGGAGCCGTGGATCGCCTCGTCATTGACGTGCACCCCCTTGTGGGCGCCCATCTGGAGGGCCTTCTTGATGGCGTCGGCGGCGGCGTCGGGACCGATCGTGAGGACCGTGACCTCGCCCTCGCCGGCCTCGACGACCTTGAGCGCCTCCTCGACGGCGTACTCGTCGAGCTCGGACAGCAGACCGTCGACGTTCTCACGGTCGGTCGTGTTGTCCGATGCGTTGAACGTGCGCTCCGCCTGGGCGTCCGGCACGTACTTGACACAGACGACGATGTTCATGGGTGAACGTCCTCTTCCGTAGCTGGGTGGGCTGTCGTTGCAGCTGCCAGAGGTCCTCCGGCACTGCCGACCATCCTCGCACTAAGCGCTGGCTTACCGCCCACCCGCCAGGCGTGACCCTCGCCACGGGCCGGTCGGGAACACGACCAGGGTCCCCTCGGCGGCCGCACCGG
>JBDSSS010000002.1:0-6768 GCA_039928615.1 Terracoccus sp.
GGCCTGTGCTACCTGGTGATCACGCTGCCGCTCACCCTCGTGGTGCGGCGCCTCGAGGCGAAGGCAGGGAAGGCGCTGTGAGCGCGGACGAGAAGACGAAAGTCGTCGAGATCACCGGACTGCGCAAGTCGTTCGGCAAGGTCGAGGTGCTCACCGACATCACGACGACGGTCAGCAAGGGCGAGGTCGTGTGCATCATCGGCCCCTCGGGGTCGGGCAAGTCGACGCTGCTGCGGTGCGTCAACCTTCTCGAGGACCCGAGCGGCGGCACGATCCTCGTCGACGGCCTCGACATCACCGACCCGGACTGCGACATCGACCACGTGCGCAGCCGGATGGGCATGGTCTTCCAGCAGTTCAACCTCTTCGCGCACCTCAGCGTGCTCGACAACTGCACGGTCGCCCAGCGCGTCGTGCTCAAGCGCTCCAAGGAGGAGTCGGAGGAGGTCGCCCGCGTCAACCTCGAGAAGGTGGGTCTCGCCGACCGCGGCGATGCCTTCCCGGCGCAGCTCTCCGGTGGTCAGCAGCAGCGCATCGCGATCGCGCGGGCCCTGTCGATGGACCCCGAGCTGATGCTCTTCGACGAGCCGACGTCCGCGCTCGACCCCGAGCTCGTCGGTGACGTGCTGTCGGTCATGCGCCGGCTCGCGTCCGAGGGGATGACGATGATGGTCGTCACGCACGAGATGGCCTTCGCCAGGGAGGTGGCCGACCGCGTCGTCTTCATGGACGGCGGCGTCATCGTCGAGGAGGGCCCGCCCGGCCAGGTCATCGGGGCTCCCCAGCACCGACGCACGCGGACCTTCCTCAAGCGCGTGCTCAACCCGACGAACATCGACGATGACGACGACGAGGACGAGGACCAGGAGCCCGACCACAGGTCGGATCACCGGACCCCGTCCGTGCCGCTGGAGCTCGAGGGGCACGGGAGCTGATGGCGGGTCCCCGCGGCGAGGTCGCCGTCGTCGGGGCCGGCCTGATCGGCCTCTTCAGCGCGCACTACCTGCTCGAGCGCGGGTATGCCGTCACCCTCCTCGAGCGCGGCGACCCGGGGGGCGGCGCCTCCCGGGTCAACGGCGGCTGGGTGTGCCCGGCCCGCAGCGACCCGCTGCCCTCCTACCCGGTCGTGCGGGACGGCATCCGCTCGCTCGTGTCGCGCTCGGACGGCGGCTTCTTCCTCGCGCCGACGGCCCTGCCGCGCGTGGCCGGCTTCCTCACCCGCTTCCTCGCCAGCGCGTCGCCGGGCCGGTTCGACCGGTCCTGGGACGAGCTCGACACCCTCAACGTCCGCACGGCGACCCTCGTCGACGAGCTCGTCGCCGCGGGCGTCATCGGTGAGCTCTCGGACGAGGGCTTCCTCTTGCTGCACCCGACCCGCGCCGAGGCGGAGGCATCGCGGGACTCCCTGGTGGCGGTCGCCCGGCGCGGTCTCTGCCCCGAGCCCGAGCCGGTCGTCGGCCGCGAGGCGCTGCTCGCCCTCGAGCCCGGCCTCGGCCCGGACGCGCAGTGGGGCTTCCTGCACCGGGGCGACCGGTGGCTCGACCCGTCGCGCCTCGTCGACGCGCTCGCGGCGTCGGTCGAGGCCCGCGGCGCCCGCATCGTCACCGACTCCGCGGTCAGCGCCGTGCGCCCTGCACCGTCCCCCCGGTCCGGGGTCACCGTCGTCACGGCCCGGGGCGACGTCGAGGCGAGCCACGCCGTCATCGCCGCCGGAGCCTGGGCCGAGGACCTGCTCCGGCCCCTTGGGGTCCACGGGCACGTCACCCCCGGCAAGGGCTACAGCTTCACGATCCACCCCGAGGTGGTGCCGACGCACGTCCTGCGGCTCGGGGAGACGCACGTCGGGGTCACCCCCCTCGGCGACCGCGCCCGGCTCGTCGGGATGGTCGAGCTCGACGGGACCCACACGCGGTTTCGCAGCGAGCGGGTCGAGGCGATGCGCCGGCTGGCCGCCCCCTACCTCGCCGGGGTCGACTGGGACGCCTGCACCGACGAGCGGGTCGCACCCCGGCCGCTCACCCCGGACGGCAAGCCCCTCATCGGCTCCGTGCGCGGCGCGGACCAGGTCATCGTGGCGACGGGGCACAACATGCTCGGTCTCTCGCTCGGCCCGGCGACGGGCACCCTCGTGGCCGACCTCGTCGAGCACGGACCGGCCGCCGCGGTGCCGGCCTTCGACCCGATGCGCTTCACCGGTCGGCGACGCTGACTGACCCGGACGTCCGGGTCAGAGCTGCTTGGCGAGCCAGACCTCGGCGTCGGGGTGGTCGCTGAAGGCGGGCACGTCGACCCAGCCGTTGCGGCGGTAGAGCGAGAGAGCCTCGACGAGGTCGCGCCGCGTGTCGAGCCGGACCGTCCCGACTCCCCACGAGCGCGCCACCTCCTCGGCGACCGCGAGCAGGCTCGGGGCCAGGCCGGTGCCGCGGTGCTCGGGCCGGACCCACATCCGGCGCAGCTCGGCCACGCGCGTCCCGTCCGGGTCCCGCAGCCGACGCACCCCGACGCAGCCGCCGATCCGCCCGGCCACGGGGTCGTCACCGGGCCGGGCGACGAGGAAGACGCCCGTCGGGGCGGCGAGGTCGTCGGAGCGCATCCGCGGCAGGCCGGTCTCGAGCTCCTCCGAGGTCGTGTCGCGCCCCTCGTGCAGCTGGAACCACCGGTCGCTGACGTCGAGGTAGTAGGCGGCCAACAGCGCCCGGGCCTCAGCCCCGCCGACGTCACCGAGCTCGATGACCCACTCGGCGGCGTCCGGCCCGGTCACCACGCCACCGGTCGGCCCGGTGGGTCGGTCCGGGCGACCCCGTCGGCGACGACGTCGGCCAGCAGCGCGATGAGGTCACGCGCCCGACGAGCAGGCTCGGCGGCATACGTCGACGGGGCGTCGGGCTGCTCCCGCACCCGCAGCGCCTCGAGCGCGAGCTCCCGGTGCTGCGGGAAGGCCTCGAGCGCCCACCGGCCGCCACCGGACTTCGAGGTGGGCCGGCCCGTCGCGAGCAGGTGGTGCAGCCGGGGCGCGCCGAGCCCGCCCCACTCGGCCGCCTGCGGCAGGGCGGCCTCCCGGGGGTGGTGCCCGAGCGCCTCGAGCTGCCCCCGCCAGTAGGTGTCGAGGTTGTGGCGGGTCGCCTCGTGCAGGGCCGCGTCGTCGCTCCACACGCCGACGTCGCGGAGGGAACGGCCGTGCATCGTCACGCCGTGGTCACGCAGCTCGCGCCAGGTGATGTGGGCGACGTCGGCGTGCCGCCCGACGTCGAACCAGCCGTCGAGCACCCCGGGCACCGGCGGAACGTCGTCGGGCGACCCGGTGAGGTCCTCCTCGAGGAGGTAGATCCCGTCGTAGGCCGGTGACTCCCACCGCTTCCCGATGCCGGCGTGGACGCGCTGCAGCGCCGCTACGTCGTCGTCCGTGGGTCGACGGGTGATGGTCGCGATGAAGTCGACGTCGCTGCCGGCGTGGAACTCCCCTCCGAAGCCGATCGACCCGTGCAGGTGCAGGCCCTCGAGCAGCCCCGGCACCGCCGCCTCGACGAGCTCGACATGGGTGTCGCAGAGCGCCCGGACGACGTCCGGGACCTCTGACCGGGAGGGCGCCGCCATCAGCCCGCCGGATAGAAGGCCCGCCGCGAGGCGAGCACCTCCCGCAGCTCGGCATCGGCGTCGACGAGCGAGCGCCGGACTGCCGGGGTGAGGTCGGAGCGCTCGAGTGCCGCCGCGCTGAGCCGGGCCGTCTCCTCGCTGATGACGCGCGGGAAGGCGACGAGCACGACCCGGGCGAGCGCGTCCTCGCCGACCCAGCCCGACATGGCCGGCACGTCGGTGAAGTAGCGCGGCACGTAGTCCGCGACGAGGGCGTCGTCGGGGGTGGTCCAGAAGCCGCGGGCGAGGTGGGTCATCTCGTAGTTAGACCGGCCGTGCCGGCCGGTCAGCTGGTCCCAGGCCCACGCCTTGGCCTCGGGGTCGGGCAGCCCGGCCCGGCACAGGAGTGCGTTGAGCGAGCCCTGGAGCGTGTCGTCGCGGCTGCGGTAGCCCTCGACGTCGTCGACCCCGATGAGCCCGCGGGCGGCGAGGTTGCGCACGACGATCCAGCGGAAGTCGCCGTCGTCCTGCAGGCCCGGCGGCAGCCCCTCCCCCTCGGCCCACGCCCGGAGCAGGCCCTCGTCGGCGCTGGCGCCGGCGAGCAGGCGGGCCGCGGCGAGCGACTCCGTCGACTGCTCCGGGGCCGACTCGAGCAGCAGTCGGGCGCTCCCGGCGAGGGCGTCGAGCGCGGCCGGCTGGGCGGACGGCGGCACGAAGTGCGCGACGACGCCGTGCTCGGCGTAGGCCGCGACGCGGGTGAGGATCGAGGAGTTCGTCTCGCCCGTCCAGGCCGTCTCGACGGCGTTGAGGAAGGTCTGTGGCGCGACGGTCGCCCCGTGGACGCCGTCGATGAGCGCTGACCAGATGACCGCTCGGGCCTGCGCGTCGGGCAGCTGCGCGAGCTGGTCGGGCAGCGCCGCGAGCGTGGCGTCGTCGAGCCGGACGCGGGCCCACGTGAGGTCGGACGCGTTGGGCACCACGAGTGCCGGGACGGGACGCCCCACGAGCGCGTCGAGCCCCGTGGTCCCGCTCGTGACGGTGACCTCAGCACGCAGCAGCTCGACACCGTCGGTCCAGCCCCCGACGTCGAGGGCGTGCGGACGGTCGGCGAGGTGGCCGGCCGGCGGCTCGCGGAGCAGACGGGCCGACGTCACGACGCCGTCGGCCTGCTCGACCTCGACGGAGATCGTGTCGCGGTCGGCCGTGAGCAGCCAGCCGGACGACCAGGTGGTGAGGTCGGTGCCGCTGGCCCGTTCGATCGCGCCGAGGAAGTCCGACAGGGTGCCGTTGCCGTAGGACTGCGCGCCGAGGTAGTCGCGGACACCGGCGATGAACTGGTCGTCACCCACGTAGGCGATGAGCTGGCGCAGGGCGGCCGCGCCCTTGGCGTAGGAGATGCCGTCGAAGTTCTGCAGGGCGCTCTGCGCGTCGAGCGCCTCGACCCCGGCCACCGGGTGGGTCGACGGCGACCGCTCGGCGCCGTAGCCCCACACCTTGCGCACGATCGAGGAGTCGACCCACGCGTCAGTGAACTCCGTCGCCTCGACGAGACAGCGGTGGCTCATGTACTCGGCGAACGACTCGTTGAGCCACAGGTCGTCCCACCACTTCATCGTCACGAGGTCGCCGAACCACATGTGCGACAGCTCGTGCGAGACGGTGTTGGCCCGGCTGAGCAGCTCGTCGCGGGTGGCCGCCCCGCGGTAGAGGTACTGGTCGCGGAAGGTCACGCACCCCGGGTTCTCCATCGCGCCGGCGTTGAACTCCGGCACGAAGACCTGGTGGTACTCCCCGAACGGGTAGCGGATCCCGAAGAGGCCGTGGAAGTAGTCGAAGGACTGCCGGGTGACCTCGAAGAGCTGGTCGGCGTGGCGCTCGAGCGGCTCCTTGAGCGAGGCGCGCGCGTGCAGGCCGAGGGGTATGCCGTCGTGCTCGCTGCGCACGGACACGTAGGGCCCCGCGCAGACCGTCACGAAGTAGGTCGCGAGCGGCTTCGTCGTCGCGAGCGTCCACTCCCCCGGTGCGGTCCGGGTGGCCGCGCCGTTGCCGATGACGACCCAGTCCTCGGGGGCCCGGACGGTGACGTCGTAGGGCGCCTTGAGGTCGGGCTGGTCGAAGCAGGCGTAGACGCTCGGGGCGGCGTCGAGGAAGAGGTGGCCGTAGACGTAGTCGCGGTCGTCGGCGGGGTCGGTGGCGCGGTGCAGTCCCTGGCCGTCGTGGCTGTAGCCCATCGTGGCCGCGACGACGAGCTCGTTCTCGGCCTGCAGGTCGGCCAGCCGGAGCCGACCGTCGGCGACGTCGGCCGGGTCGAGGTCGGCCCCGTTGAGCCGGACCGACGCGACCGACCGCGCGGCGAGGTCGACCCAGGTCTCGGCGCCGGGCCGGTGACAGGTGAAGCGCGCGGTGGTCCGCGAGCCGAAGACCTCGGCGCCCCGGTCGAGGTCGAGCTCGACGGCATACGAGGTCACGGTGAGCAGCTCGGAGCGCTGCTGGGCTTCGGCACGGGTGAGGCTGGGCATGACCCCGAGCCTGCCAGACTGCGGCGACCCCCGTCGCCCGGGTTGCACCGGTGGCCCGCCGGTGCCGCTCAGCGCTGGACCGGTCCGCCGGCGAGCTGCTCGAGCCGGGCGATCCGCCGGTCCATCGGCGGGTGGGTGGACAGGAAGCGGCTGACGTCCTTGGCCCGGAACGGGCTCGCGATCATCATGTGGCTCGCGTTGACGATGTCCTGTTGCGGGGCGAGGGGGGCCCGCGCCACCCCGCTCTCGAGCTTGCGCAGCGCCGAGGCGAGCGCGAGCGGGTCGCCGGTGAGGCGGGAGCCGTCCTCGTCGGCGTCATACTCCCGGGTGCGGCTGATGGCCATCTGGATCATCATCGCGGCGAAGGGCGCGAGCAGGCTCATCGCGAGCAGGGCGAAGGGGTTGGGACGGTCCTCGTCGGAGCCCCCGCCGAACATGCTCGTGAACATCAGCATCTGGCCGACCGAGGTGATCACGCCGGCGACGGCTGCGGCGACCGAGGAGGTCAGGATGTCGCGGTTGTAGACGTGCATCAGCTCGTGGCCGAGGACGCCACGCAGCTCGCGCTCGTCGAGCAGCTGGAGGATCCCCTCGGTGCAGCAGACGGCGGCGTTGCGCGGGTTGCGCCCGGTGGCGAAGGCGTTGGGGGCCGGCGTCGGCGAGATGTAGAGGCGCG
>JBDSSS010000003.1:0-25087 GCA_039928615.1 Terracoccus sp.
CCCGGGCCCCGCCCCCCGCCCGCTCCCATCTCCCGGCCCGGTTTCCCCAACCGCCGACGGATGGGTGCGTGGGAGGCTGGGGACCATGCCTCCGCCACCACCCGCCCGCGCCGAGGACGTCGTGGACGCCCCCGTCGGCACGCAGCTCGAGGTCTTCCTCGACGAGCACCGGCTCGCGCTGCAGGAGTCCGTCGACGGGCTCACCGAGGAGCAGGCCCGCAGGTCGCTCGTCGCCTCCCGCACCACGCTGCTCGGCCTCGTCAAGCACGCGGCCTTCGTCGAGCGGGTCTGGTTCGACGAAGCCGTCACCGGACGGTCGCGGACCGAGATCGGGATCCCGGCCACCCCCGACGAGTCCTTCGTCCTGAGCGAGCACGACACGATCGGGTCCGTGCTCGCCGACCACCGGGCCGCCTGCACGGCGTCGCGGGCCGCCACCGCTCACCTCTCCCCCGACGACCTGCTGCTCCACAACCGTCGTGGGCCGCTGCCGCTGCGGTGGGTCCAGCTGCACGTGCTGCGCGAGCTGGCGCAGCACTGCGGCCACGCCGACATCCTGCGTGAGCAGGTCCTCGGGCAGCCCTGAGCTCAGCCGACGAAGATGCAGAACGGGTGCCCGGCCGGGTCGGCGAAGACGTAGAGCGGCTCCTCGTCGTCGTCGGAGCGGTCGAGCAGGATCGCCGCCCCGAGCGCCGTGGCCCGGTCGCGCTGGACGACGAGGGAGGCGGCGTCGGGCACGGTGAGGTCGAGGTGCAGCATCTGTCGCTGGATCTCAGGAGCCAGGTCGCCCGTCGCGGACCAGGACGGCGGCCGGTAGTCGTCGGACTGCTGGAAGGCGAGGCCGCGCCCGCTGCTCGCGTCGTCCGCCGCCGGCCGCAGGACGAGCCAGTCGGCGCCGTTCGGGTCGGGCTCGCCCTGGGGCGGCGCCTCGTCCCCGGCCCGGTAGGCGTAGCCGAGCAGCTCGCGGTAGAACTCGGCGAGGGCGCGCGGGTGCGGGCAGTCGATCGCCACCTGGCGCACGAAGGGCACCGGCGTCGCCGGGGCCGGGTCCGGGGCCGGGACGTCTCTGTCGGTCATGGCCCGACGGTACGTCCCCGCACCGACAACCGACACCGGCACGAACACCGACACCGGGACGGGTCGAGCTGCTCAGCTGCCCGTCAGCGGCCGAGCAGGGTCCGGACCCGGTCTGCGCCCACCGCCAGCAGGAGAGTGGGCAGGCGGGGACCCGTGTCGCGGGACACGAGCAGCCGGTAGACGAGCGCGAAGAAGGAGCGCTGCGCCGCCGACAGCTCGGGGTCGCGCACCTTGGCCTCGGGGTCGATGCCGCGCTGGATCTTCGGCACGGCGTAGACGAGGTGGGTGAGCCCGTCGAGCGACCAGTGGTCGGCGAGGCCGTCCACGAGCAGCCCGAGCGCCTCGCGCTGGGTGTCGTCCACGCTCTCGAGCAGGGCCGAGTCGGGTTCGGACCGGACGATCGTGCGGTCCTGCTCCGGGACGTAGCCGAGCATCCACCGCTCGGCACAGTCGAGGCGCGGCCGCAGGTCGTCGGTCGACTCGACCGGGTGGTCCGGGTCGAGGTCGGACAGGATCCGCACGGCCTGCTCCTCGTCGCCCTGGGTCACGTCGATGACCGAGGCGATGGTGCGGAACGGCATCGGTCGCGGGGTGGTGGGCAGCACCGTCTCGGCCGTCGACGTCGCGCGCAGGTGCGCAGCGAGGTCAGCGGGCTGGGCGGAGCCGTCGGAGACCTTGCGGTTGAGCGCGTCCCACTCGTCATAGAGCCGCTGGAGCTCCGGTCCGAAGGCGACGTCGAAGCTCTGGTTGGGTCGGCGCCGGGCGTAGAGCCAGCGCAGCACGGTCGGCTCCATCACCTCGAGGGCGTCGGTCGGGATCGGGACCCCACCCTTGGACGAGCTCATCTTCGCCATGCCGGCGATCCCGACGAAGGCGTACATCGGCCCGATCGGGCGCTCCCAGCCGAAGACCGGCGCGAGGTCCTTGCCGACGACGAAGCTGCTGCCGGGCGACTGGTGGTCGACCCCCGAGGGCTCGAAGAGGACCCGCTCGTGGCCCCAGCGCATCGGCCAGTCGACCTTCCAGACGAGCTTGCCGTTGGTGAAGGTGTCGAGGTCGACGCTCTCGGTGTGCCCGCACCGCGTGCAGGTGTAGTCGAGCGCGTGGGTGTCGTCGTCGTAGGCGGTGACCGTGGTGAAGTCGGTGCCGCAGGCGGTGCAGAAGGGCTTGAAGGGGTAGTAGCCCGCCGCGCCCTCGCTGCCGTCGTCCTCCGCGGCCGCACCGGAGCCACGCTCGGCCTCGGTGGCGGCGGCGGCCTGCTCCTCGGTGAGCTTCGCGGCCTTGCCCTGCTGACGGCCCCTGCCCGTCGCCTTCTGGCGCGCGGCCTCGTCGGCCTCGAGCGTCCGGTACTGGTCGAGCACCTTGTCGATGGCGAAGCGCTCCCGCATCGCGAGCAGCACCTGGTCGCGGTAGACACCGGCGCGGTACTGCTCCGTCTGGCTCACCTGGCGCACGACGATCCCCGTGGCGGCCATCGCCTCGACGAGCGGTGCCTTGAAGTGGGCCGCCCAGGACGCGTGCGGGGAGCCGGCGGGCGGCGGGACGGCGGTGAGCGGCATACCGATGTACTGCTCCCACGTCTCGTCGACGCCCGGGAGGTTCTTCGGGACGCGGCGGAAGCGGTCGAAGTCGTCCCAGCTGAGGAGGTGCTCGCAGTCGATCCCCCGCCGCTTGATCTCGTCGGCGACGAGGTGGGGGGTGATCAGCTCGCGGAAGTTGCCGAGGTGGATCGGGCCCGACGGGCTGATCCCGGACGCACAGACGATCGGGCCGTCGAGGCCACGGAGGGTCGCCTCCGCGACGACCTCGTCAGCGAGACGGGTCACCCAGTCGAGCTCGACCTGCGCGTCGGCGGTCGTGACAGCCTTCTCAGCCATGAGTGTCCTTCAGCGGGTGGCGTTGGGGTTGAGCGGGAAGCGCTCGATGATCTCGTCGCGACCGGGGCCGACGCCGATGGCGGAGACCCGCGCACCGATCAGCTCCTCGACCCGCAGGACGTAGGCCTGGGCGTTGGCCGGCAGGTCCTCGAAGCGGCGGCACTCGGTGATGTCCTCCCACCAGCCTGGCAGCTCCTCGTAGATCGGGGTCGCGTGGTGGAAGTCGCTCTGCCCCATGGGCATCTCGTCGTGCCGGACCCCGGCGACGTCGTAGGCGACGCAGACCGGGACCGTCTCGAGGCCGGTGAGCACGTCGAGCTTGGTGATGACGAAGTCGGTGACCCCGTTGATCCGCGTGGCGTAGCGGCCGATGACGGTGTCCATCCAGCCGCAGCGGCGCGGGCGGCCCGTCGTCGTGCCGAACTCCGCACCGGTCTTGCGGAGGAACTCGCCCGACGCGTCGTGCAGCTCGGTGGGGAAGGGGCCCTCGCCGACGCGCGTCGTGTAGGCCTTGAGGATCGCGATGACGCTGTCGATCCGGGTCGGGGGCACGCCCGAGCCGGTGCACGCGCCGGCCGAGACCGCGTTGCTCGACGTGACGTAGGGGTAGGTGCCGTGGTCGACGTCGAGGAGCGTCGCCTGACCGGCCTCGAAGAGCACCGTGTCGCCGCGGTCGAGGGCCTGCCCGAGCACGAGCGAGGTGTCGGCGACCATCGGCGCGAGCCGAGCGGCATACGACAGCAGCTCCTCGACGACCTCGTCGACCTCGACGGCTCGGGTGTTGTAGATCTTGGCGAGCACCTGGTTCTTGAAGGACAGCGCCGCCTCGACCTTCTGGCGCAGGATGCCCTCGTCGTAGAGGTCCTGGATGCGGATGCCGATGCGGTTCATCTTGTCGGCGTAGGTCGGCCCGATGCCGCGGCCGGTCGTGCCGATGCGGCGCTTGCCGAGGAAGCGCTCGGTCACCTTGTCGATGGTGCGGTTGTAGGGGGCGATGACGTGCGCGTTGGCGCTGACGACGAGCTTGCTCGTGTCGACGCCTCGGGCGTCGAGACCGTCGAGCTCCTCGAAGAGGACGGCGAGGTCGATGACGACACCGTTGCCGATGACGGGCACACAGTTGGGCGAGAGGATCCCGGACGGGAGCAGGTGCAGGGCGTACTTCTCGCGCGAGCCGTCCGGCTGCTCGATGACGACGGTGTGCCCGGCGTTGTTGCCGCCGTTGAACTTCACGACGTAGTCGACGCCGCTGCCGAGCAGGTCCGTCGCCTTGCCCTTGCCCTCGTCGCCCCACTGCGCTCCGACGAGCACGATTGCCGGCATCAGTACGCCTTCCGTTCGCCGTTCACATCACGTATGCCGTCGGCAAGGTTATCCGGTGCGCGCCGTCTGCTCGCACGCACGCCGTCAGGCGGAACCGGCGCGGGCCAGCCAGTCCTCGAGGTAGGCGGCGACGCCGTCGTCGTGGTGGCGGCCGGTGACGACGGTGGCGGCAGCGAGCACCGGCTCACGGGCGTTGGCCACCGCGACCGCGGTCCCGACGACCGCGAAGGCGGGGAGGTCGTTGTAGTTGTCACCGAAGAAGACGACGTCCTGAAGGTCGACGCCCTGCTCCGCCGCGACGGCCCGGAGGCCCTCCCCCTTGGTGCAGCCGGCGTTGGCGATCTCGAGGTAGGTGGTCTTGGAGCGGTAGGTGACCACCCCCGGCCGCGACGCGAGGAGGTGCTCCAGCTCGTCGATGAGGTCCGGGTCGCCCATCAGCATCACCTTGTGCGGCGGCTCGGCCTCGATCCGCCCGGCCGCCGCGTAGTCGTGGGCCGACTCGGGAGACGGCGGCACGGCGGTGATCCGCGCCTCGCGGTCGGTCCACTCGTCGAGGCCCCACGCATACCAGGCACGTCCGGCGAAGAAGCTCGCGTGGAGGTCCCGGCCGGCGCACTCGTCGTAGACGAGCCGCGCGTCGGCCGGGTCGATGGCGACGTCGGCGACGACCGATCCGTCGGGGCGCAGGACGAGCCCGCCGTTGTAGGCGATCAACGGCGCCGGCTCGACACCGGCCAGCCGCTCGAGACCCTCCAGCGAGTCGGGCGGCCGGGAGGAGCAGAACACGAAGTGGTGCCCCGCCTCCCGGACGGCCCGGATCGCGGCGATCGTGCGTGCCGACAGCGTCCGCTCACGGTTGAGCAGCGTGCCGTCGACGTCGGAGCAGAAGAGGGTCATCGGGTGTCGTCAGGTGACGGCGGAGCGTGGCCTAGAGGCCGAGCTCTCGCGCACCCTCCATCGAGGAGTCGCGCAGGAACTGAGTGCAGCGCGCCTCCTCGTCGGACTCACCGATCGCGCGGGCGGCGCGGGCGAGCGAGCCGAGGGCGCGGAGGAACCCACGGTTGGGCTCGTGCGACCACGGCACCGGGCCCTGGCCGCGCCAGCCCGACTTGCGCAGCGAGTCGAGGGCGCGGTGGTAGCCGGTGCGCGCGTAGGCGTAGCCCTCGACGTCGCGGCCGTCGGCGAGCGCCGCCTCGGCGAGGGTCGCCCACGCGAGCGAGCTCGTCGGGTGGTCCTTCGCGACCTCGACGGGGTCGCTGCCCGAGGCGAGCAGTGCGGCGGCGGGGTCGATGGCGAGGCGGGTCTCGGGGATGCCGAGCAGGTTGTCGCTCATCGGTGGGTGCCGGACGAGCGCAGCGCGGTGCAGGCCTCGACGATGCGCCGGGCCATGGCCGCCTCGGCGGAGGCGCCCCAGGCTCGGGGGTCGTACTGCTTCTTGTTGCCGACCTCACCGTCGACCTTGAGGACGCCCGCGTAGTTGCCGATCATCCAGCCGGCGATGTCGCGGGTGAAGGCGTACTGCGTGTCGGTGTCGATGTTCATCTTGATGACGCCGTGGTCGACGGCCGCCGAGATCTCCTCGGGCAGCGACCCGGAGCCGCCGTGGAACACGAGGTCGAACGGGCGTGCCTCGTCGCTCAGGCCGAGCTCCTTGGCCGCGGCCTGCTGGGCCTGGAGCAGGATCTCGGGGCGGAGCTTGACGTTGCCCGGCTTGTAGACACCGTGGACGTTGCCGAAGGTGAGGGCCGTGAGGTAGCGGCCGTTCTCGCCGGAGCCGAGGGCCTGGATCGTCGCGATCGCGTCAGCCGGGGTCGAGTAGAGCTTGTCGTCGATGGCACCCTCGACGCCGTCCTCCTCGCCGCCGACGACGCCGACCTCGATCTCGAGGACGACGTTGGCCGCCTTCGCGAGCGCGAGCAGCTCCTGGGCGATGTCGAGGTTCTCGTCGAGCGGCACGGCCGAGCCGTCCCACATGTGGGACTGGAACCACGGGGTGCCCCCGGCCTTGACCCGCTCGGCCGAGGCCGCGAGCAGGGGGCGGACGAAGTCGTCGAGCTTGGGCTTGGGGCAGTGGTCGGTGTGCAGCGCGATGTTGACCGGGTAGTTCTTGGCCACGTGCTCGGCATACGAGGCGAAGGCGAGCGAGCCGGAGACCATGTTCTTGATCGACGGGCCGGAGAGGTAGTCGGCGCCGCCCGTCGAGACCTGGATGATGCCGTCGGAGCCGGCGTCGGCGAAGCCCTTGAGGGCGGCGTTGAGCGTCTGCGACGAGCTGACGTTGATGGCGGGGTACGCGAAGGATCCTGCCTTCGCGCGGTCGAGCATGTCGGCGTAGACCTCGGGGGTGGCGATGGGCATGAGACATCTCCTGCGCGGTGAAAGGGGCTGGCGTCGTCCGTCGAGAATCCTGCCACGTATGCCGGACGGCGAGCGCCAGTGACCACCCTGCGGTGAGCGGGTGCTCAGCAGTGCTCAGAGCAGGTGCGCGGCGAGGGCTCGCACGGCGACCTCACGCTGGCCCTTCCGCCAGCCGCCGCCGTCGAGGACGGCCCACGCGAGGCGGGTGCCTCGACGGAGCAGGACGACCTGGGCCGCCTGAGCCCGATACTCGGACCGGGCCGTGCCGACGAGCGCCTCGACGCCGGTGAGGGTGCCGAGCCCGGTGACCGTGGTCGGCCGTGCCTTCACGCAGGTGCGGAAGGACCGGTCGAGGTAGGCGCCCAGCCCCTTGGGGTCACCGGCCGCGAGCTCGAGGAACCGGTAGGTGACCACCCGGGTGCCAGGCAGGTTCTCCGGGGGCGCTGCCGGGTCGGCGCCGTGCGGCATGGCCAGCAGGTAGCCGTCGACCACCCGGCGCGCGCCGCTCGCGACGACGAAGCTCTCGTCGGACGCAAGCCCCGTCCACGGCAGGAGCACCTCGCAGAACGGGTCCGGGGGCAGCTCTCCGGGGCAGCGCGTCCGGTCGGCGGCGTCGCGCCCCGGCACGACCTCGCTCGGGTCCGCGAAGCCGCCCTCCGACCAGCCCGGGAAGACGTCCTCGACCGGCACCCTCCCCCTCGCGTCGGTGAGCTCACGGCGGATCGTGCACTGCGCAGCGCTCTCGATGACCGTCATCGACGGGTCCGGCTGGAGGGGTGCCGGCGCCCGGTCCGCCGCCTGGGCCCGGGTCGAAGCCGGTGCCGGGTCGACGATCGTCGTCCCACCGGTCCCCCGCCCGACGGTCGCCAGCGCGCTCGCCGGGGGCGCAGCCGCCGAGCTGAGCGACGTGCAGCCGGCGAGAGTCACCACGAGGCAGCCCGCGACGAGGGCCGCGGCGGCGTGCCGGGCGCGCCGACGACGAGCCTGCAGGCCTCCCGCTCCGGTCTCCACGGCGCGAGTGTGCCAGACCGGGCAGCCCTGCGACCGTTGGCGGGTGGGCCTGTGTCGGACGCACTCAGAGCAGGCGGGCGACGAGCACCCGGAGGGCGTGCTCGCGCTGCCCCTTCTCCCAGCCGCTGCCGTCGAGCTGGGCCCACACGACGTGGGTCCCGCGGCGCAGCAGGACGACCTGGGAGCTGCCGGCGCCGTGGTCCGACCGGGTCGTGCCGATCAGCGCGTCCGCCCCCGTGACCGTGCTCGGACGCGCGTCGGCGCAGGCTCGGAGGGCCCGCTCGAGGTGGACGACCACCCCGCCCGGGTCACCCGCGACGAGGTCGAGCAGCTGGTAGGTGACGACCCGCGTGCCGGGGGAGCTCTCCGGCGGCGCCTCGTTCCCCGCCTGCGGCGGCGCCGTCAGGAGGTAGCCGCTGACGGCCCGCCTCGCTCCGCTCGCGGTGAGGAAGGCGTCGTAGTCGAGGCCGCTCCACGGCACGGCCTCGTCGCAGAGCGGCTCCGGCGGCAGCTCCCCCGGGCACCGTCGCGGGTCGGCGGCATCGGGACCGGGGAGCACCTCGTCGGGGGCGGCCAGCGCCGGGGTCGTCGATCCGGGGAAGACCTCGGCGAGGGGCACAGCTCCGCGCGCGACGCCCAGCGGACGTCGTGTCGTGCAGCGGACGGCATCCTGGATGGCCGTCATCCCCGGGTCGGGTCGGAGGTCGGTCGAGGTCGGTCGGACCGGCTGCGCCGACCCGGGCGCGGCTGGTGCGGGGTCGACCGGCGTGGCCCCACCCGACGGCCGGTCGGGACGGACGCCGCCGCCGTCGGTGGCCGACGCGGCCTGCGAGAGAGCCGTTGGGTCCGGCACCTGCGCGGTGCAGGCCGCGGCACCCAGGCACGCGAGCGCCAGGGTCGCGGCGAGGGCCCGCCGCCGCGTCGGGCGCGGGGTGCGGAGGGCCATCGTCGGAGTGTGCCACGGCGGTCACCGCTCGGCGCGTGCCAGCCGCCTACGTCGCCGGGTCGAAGACGTAGGGAGTCGTCGTCGCGACCCGGTGCAGCCCGAGGCGGCGCAGGATCGGCTCGGAGTCGGGCGAGGCGTCGACGCGCACGTGGTCCTTGCCGCGGTCGAGCCCGAGACGGGCCCGGTGGAGCAGCGTGGCCCGGTAGAGGCCGCGCCCGCGCCACGACGCGAGGGTGGACCCGCCCCACAGGCCCGTGAAGCTGCTCGCGTCGTACTCGCTCCGGGCAGCGCAGAGCACCGGCCCCTCGCGGCCCTGCTCGACGACGACGACGTCCATCGCCCGGGGGTCCGACCGCCAGGTCGGCAGCAGCGAGCGCGTGACCCACGTCTGCTCGCGGTCCCACACCGACTCGAGCATCTGCTGGATGCGGTCGAAGTCCTCGTCGCAGTCCGCGGCGCGGACGGTGACCCCCTCGGGCACCCGGATGTCCTGGTCTGCCAGCGGCCGGGCCTCACCGAGGATGAGCGCCTCGTCGTCCTGCCTGACGAACCCGGCCTTCACGAGCCGCTCCCCCAGGTCGGCAGGGGCGTCGTAGTCGTAGGTCTTCCACTCCACCTGCTGACCGCGACGGGCGAAGAAGTCTCGCTGGCGTGCGATCACGTCGTCCCACGCGGTGGGGTCGGGGCCGAGCCCCTCAGGGCTCTCCACCATGTTCCAGTGACCGCCGACGGCGTCGAACTCACGACGGACGAGGCCGTCGACCTCGACGGGTCGCTCGGGCGTGCCGGGGAGGATGGGCGTGCGGCATTCGTCGTGGAAGACGCGCAGGAGCTGTTCGGGGGTCACGGCGCGAGCCAACCAGCCCACCGCCCGTCCGGGCAACGGGTTTCGTCATGGTGCGAAGCCCGGTTCCGCTCGGGGTGGCCGTCATGGTCGAATCGGGGCGACATGAGCAACCGATCCGTCCTCAGCCCCCGTGCCGCGCGAGCCCTCGCCGGCGCGTCCCCGACCCCGTTCTGGACCGACCGCCCGGAGCGCCCCGAGTCGCGGCCGCCCCTCACCGGGCTCGCCCCCCGGACCGACCTGCTCGTCGTCGGCGGTGGGTTCACCGGCCTCTGGGCCGCGATCCAGGCCAAGCAGGACGACCCCGCGCGCGACGTCGTCGTCGTCGAGGCCGACCGGCTGGCCGACGGCGCGTCAGGACGCAACGGCGGCTTCGTCTCCCCCTCCCTCACCCACGGCCTGGCCCAGGGCGTCGCCTGCTGGCCCGACGAGATCGGCACCCTCGAGCGGCTCGCCACCGAGAACATGGCCGGCTTCCGCTCGACGCTCGAGACCTTCGGCATCGACGCCGACTTCCACCGACCGGGCGAGCTCACCCTCGCCCTCACCGACAACCAGGTCGAGTCCGTCCGTGAGGCGCACGAGCTCCACCGCGCCCACGGCCTCGACGTCGAGCTGCTCGACGCGGAGCAGGCCCGTGCCCGCGTCGACTCGCCGCGCTACCGGGCCGGGATGTTCGACCCCGACGTCGCGCTCGTCGACCCGGCCCGGCTCGTCTGGGGGCTCGCCCGCGCCGCGGAGTCGCTCGGCGTCCGCCTCCACGAGCACACGCGCGTCACCGGCTTCGACGAGGAGGGCGCCGGGGTCCGCGCGCGCCTCGAGGACGGGAGCATCAGCGCCGGCCGCGTCGTCATCGGCACCAACGCCGGCCAGGGGGTGCTCAAGCGGTTCAGCGCCTGGGTGCTGCCGGTCTACGACCACGTCCTGATGACCGAGCCGCTCACGTCAGCACAGCTCGATGCCATCGGCTGGTCCGGACGCGAGGGCCTCACCGACGCCGGCAACCAGTTCCACTACTACCGAAGGACCCTCGATGACCGGGTGCTCTTCGGTGGCTACGACGCGAACTACCACTTCCCCGGTCGCATCGACCCGGCATACGAGCAGTCCGACGCCTCCCACGGGCTGCTCGCGGACCACTTCGTCGACATCTTCCCGCAGCTGGAGGACATCCGCTTCACCCACCGGTGGGCCGGGGTCATCGACACGACGTCGCGCTTCACCCCGGTCTTCGGGACGGCACTCGGTGGGCGGATGGCCTATGCGGTCGGTTACACCGGCCTCGGGGTCGCCTCGACGCGCTTCGGCGCTCGGGTCGCCCTCGACCTCATCGACGGCAAGGACACCGAGGTGACCCGGCTGCAGATGGTGCGCCGCAAGCCGATCCCCTTCCCTCCCGAGCCGATCCGGTATGCCGCGGTGCGCGCGACGCGCTCCTCCCTGGCCGCCGAGGACGCGACCGGCAAGCGCAACCTGTGGCTCCGGACGCTCGACACCCTCGGGGTCGGCTTCGACTCCTGACCCACTCGAGTGAGCGTCAGAGGACGAGGAGGTCGTGCGGGCGGGTGTTGAACGACTCGACGCCGTCGCCCGTCACCGCGAGGGGAAGTGGGCACTCGACGGGGTTCGGCGGGAGGGACCGGGCGTCAGACGACGAGGAGGTCGTGCGGGCGGTTGTTGAAGGACTCGACGCCGTCGTCGGTGACCGCCACGATGTCCTCGATCCGGGCGCCCCAGCGGCCCTCGAGGTAGACCCCCGGCTCGATGCTGAAGGTCATGCCCGGCTCGAGCCGCAGGTCGTTGCCCCGGGTGATGTAGGGCTCCTCGTGCACGTCCAGGCCGATGCCGTGACCTGTCCGGTGGATGAAGTGCGCGGCGAGGCCAGCCTCCTCGAGGACGGCCCGGGCCGCTCGGTCCACCTGCTCGCACGTGACACCGGGGCGCACGGAGTCGACGGCAGCCTGCTGGGCCGCCTGAAGCGCCGCATAGGACGAGGCCACGTCGGGCTCTGACGGCGAGCCCACGGCATACGTCCTCGTGCTGTCGGAGCAGTACCCGGAGTCGAGCGGTCCACCGATGTCGACGACGACGAGGTCGCCGCGCTCGATGACGCGGTCGCTCACGCCGTGGTGCGGGCTCGACCCGTTGGGGCCGGAGCCGACGATGACGAACTCCGCTGTGGCGTGGCCCTCCTCGACGATCGCGTCGGCGATGTCGGCGGCGACCTCGGCCTCCGTCCGCCCGGCGCGCAGCCACTCGGGCACGCGGGCGTGGACGCGGTCGATCGCGGCACCGACACGGCGCAGCTCCGCCAGCTCGTCGGCGTCCTTGCGCATCCGCAGCTCGCGCAGGACCGGCCCGGCAAGCACCTGGTCACCGGCACCGGCGTCGCGCAGGCGCAGCGCATGCAGCACGGGGGTCATGTCGGACACGGCGACGCGGCCCGGGGCGATCGCCGACAGCGCGAGGGCGTAGGGGTCGTCCTCGTCGACCCAGCCCCGGACGGTGATGCCGAGGTCGTCGAAGGGGATGTCGCTCATCCCGGCGAGCTCGAGGCGTGGGACGACGAGTGTCGGACCGGCGTCGGGGTCGGTCGGCACGACGAGGACCGTCAGCCGCTCGAAGGACGAGCCGCCCAACCCGACGAGGTATCGCAGGTCGGACCCCGGCGTGACGACGACGGAGGCGACACCGGCGGCCGAGGCCACCTCGCGCAGCCGGGCCAGGCGCGCACGGGACGTCGTGACGGGGGGCGTGGAGGATCGTCCGGTCATGCGACGGAGCCTAGGGCCACCTCCACCCCGAGGGGGAGGCCGGCAGCGCGCCGCGGTGCCTAAGGTGGTCGCGTGGACAGGGTGCGGGAACGACCGGGCGAGCGGCTGGTCTCGTGGGCCGGTGCCGACGAGATCTGGGAGCGCGAGCCCGACGACCCGGCCAGCGCCCTGCGGCACGACGCGCTCCTCGCGGCCGTCCTCGCCGTGCTCGGCGCGCTGGGCGTGGAGCTGCTCCGCAGCGTCGACGCGCTCGGCGCGGCCCCCGGCCCCTTCCCGCTCCTCACCCCCCACCTCGCCGTCGTCACCGCCACCGCGGCCCTCGTCTGGCGCCGGCGCGCGCCGCTCCTCGTCGCCGGGGGTCTCTCGCTGCACATGCTCGTCGTCGGGCTGACGATGCCCGCCGTGATGGCGTCGGTGCCGATGCAGGTCGTCTACTTCGTCGGCCTCTTCACCGGGGTCGCCTGGGCGCGCGACCGCCGGGCCATGCTCCTGCTCGTGACGGCCGTGCTGGTGCTCATGTTCGGCTGGATCACGTGGCAGTTCGCGGTCGGCCAGAGCATCGAGGGCCTGCTCGAGCGGGACGGTCGGCCGCTGCCCGTGCAGGGGCTCTTCAGCCCGGTGGGTGCCTACGTCGTCTACACGCTGCTCATCAACGTCCTCTACTTCGGCGGCGCGGTCGTCGGTGGCCAGGCCGCGTGGCGTGCGGCGCTGCAGCGCCGTCGGCTCGCCGACCAGGCAGCGACGATCGACGCCCAGTCGCTCCAGCTGCAGCACCGTGCGGTCATCGAGGAGCGGATGCGCATCGCGCGGGAGCTGCACGACGTGGTCGCACACCACGTCTCGGTCATCGGCATCCAGGCGGCCGCGGCCCGCCGCGTCCTGCGCCGCGACCCCGAGGTGGCGCAGACCTCCCTGCGCACCATCGAGACCTCGTCGCGTGAGGCGGTGACCCAGATGCGCGGGCTCCTCGGCACCCTGCGCGGGTCGGACGCTCCCGAGACCGACCCGAGGGCCCCCGAGCCCTGCCTGGCCGACGTCGCCGGACTCACGGAGAGCTCCGGAGCCGCTGGGCTGGCCGTGTCGTGCGAGGTGGTGGAGACGCGCACGGGTGACGTCGGGCGGGTGCCGGGTCCGATCGGTCTCTCGCTCTACCGGACGGTGCAGGAGGCGCTGGCCAACGTCCGACGACACTCCACGGCCACGACGGCCCGCGTCGTGGTCCGCGTCGAGCGCCGCTCCGACCTCGGGTTCCCCCACGGCTGGGCCGAGGTCGAGGTGCTCGACGACGGCCGCCCTCGTGCCGGGACCTCCGGCACCGGCCTCGGCCTGCTCGGCGTTCGCGAGCGTCTCTCCACCCACGGGGGCACGAGCGAGATCGGCCCCCGCCTCACCGGCGGCTACCGGGTGCGGGTGCGGATGCCGCTGCCCGCGGAGCCGACGTGAGCACCGGGTCGGGAGCACCCCGCATCCGCGTGCTGCTCGTCGACGACCAGCAGCTCGTCCGCGCGGGCTTCCGGCTGATCCTCTCGACCGAGGACGACATCGAGGTCGTGGGTGACGCCGCCGACGGCGAGCAGGCGCTGGCGGCGACCCGCGTGCTGCGCCCTGACGTCGTGCTCATGGACGTGCAGATGCCGGTGCTCGACGGGATCGCGGCCACCGAGCGGATCGTCGCCGAGGACCTCTCGCGGGTCATCATCCTGACCACCTTCGACCGGGACGACTACGTGTTCGCCGGCCTCGCCGCAGGGGCGAGCGGCTTCCTGCTCAAGAACGCCGACGCCGAGCACCTCGTCGAGGCGGTCCGTGCCGTTGCCGGCGGCCACGCGCTGCTCGCCCCGGAGGTGACGCTGCGCGTCATCGGACAGCTGGCCGCTCCGGTCGAGGCCCACCCCGGCCCTGGCCCGAGCCTGCCGACCGGAGTGCTCGACCCGCGGCTGGGCGACCTCACCCCGCGCGAGGTCGAGGTGCTCGGGCTCGTGGCGACGGGCCGCTCCAACGCCGAGATCGCCTCGCGGCTCTTCCTCGGCGAGGCCACGGTCAAGACGCACCTGTCCAACGTCTTCGCCAAGCTCCACCTCCGGGACCGCGTGCAGGCGGTGGTCCTCGCCTACGAGGTCGGCCTCATCCGTCCGGGGGACACCGGGGCGGCCGACCGCTCCGGAGGTCATCCACACGGCTGATCCGCAGGTCACGGTGGGTGTCCTAGCGTGAGGGCATGAAGACACCAGGGGACCAGCGCACCACGAGTGGGCCGTCGACGGCGGAGGTCGCACGCGACGACATCGACGTGCTCGACCTGACGCGGACCTTCGGGGAGGTCCGGGCCGTCGACGGCGTCAGCTTCTCTGTCCCGGCCGGCGAGCTCACCGGCTTCGTCGGTGGCAACGGCGCGGGCAAGACGACGACGATGCGGATGGTGATGGGGGTGCTGTCCCCCACCTCCGGCGAGGTGCGGTGGGGCGGGCGCCCCGTCACGACCGCCGACCGGCGCGGCTTCGGCTACATGCCCGAGGAGCGCGGCCTCTATCCCAAGCAGCCGGTCATCGACCAGCTCGTCTACCTCGGCCGCCTGCGCGGGATGTCCGCCGGCGACGCCCGCGCCTCCGTCACCGAGCACCTCGAGCGGCTGGGGCTCGCCGAGCGGTCCAAGGAGCACGTCGAGAAGCTCTCCCTCGGCAACCAGCAGCGGGTGCAGATCATCGCCGCCCTGATGGGCCGCCCGCGTGCGCTCGTGCTCGACGAGCCGTTCAGCGGCCTCGACCCGGTGGCCGTCGACAGCATGGCCGACCTGCTCCGCGAGCACACCGCCCGCGGGGTGCCGGTGCTCTTCTCCTCGCACCAGCTCGACCTCGTCGAGCGGCTGTGCGAGCGGCTCGTCGTCCTCGCCCGCGGCCGAGTCGTCTCGGCCGGCACGCCCGCCGACCTCCGGGCCGGCGGCGTGCAGCGTCACCGGCTCGTCCTCAGCGGCGACGCCGGCTGGGTGCGCGGGCTGCCCGGCGTCCACACCATCGACGTCGACGGCCCGACGGCCCTGCTCGAGCTGACCGACGCGAATGCCGCCGGCCCGCTGCTGCGGGCCGCGCTCGAGCGCGGCGAGGTCCTCGAGTTCGCCCCCCACCGCCCGTCCCTGGCCGAGATCTACCGTGAGGTGACCGCATGACCACCCAGCAGACCACCCCCACCAGCGCCCACCACGACCTCGGTCCCGCCCCCACCGACGGTGGCTCCCACACGGCTCCGTGGATGCTCGTCGCGTCCCGCGAGATCGTCGTCCGCCTGACGAACAAGACCTTCCTCGTCTCGACCCTGGTCACGCTGCTCTTCATCGCCGGCTACGCCGCCTTCGCCGTCGTGCAGAGCCAGTCGACGACGACGCACACCGTCGCCGTGACCGGACCGGACGCCACCGCCATCGTGACGTCCACCGGAGAGACGATGCACGCGGCCGACGACACCGTCACCGTGGTGGCGGACGCCGTCGGCGGTGAGCCCGCAGCACGGGCCGCGCTCGCCAGCGGTGACGCCGACGCCTGGCTGCACGAGGTCGGCTCCGGATGGGTGCTCACGGCCGAGAAGGCTCCGGACACCGCACTGGCCGCCGCCGTCACCGAGGCGGTGCGCACCCGGGCGCTGACGACGAACGCCGAGGCCGCAGGGACGACCATCGCCGCTCTCGAGCAGGGGTCGGGGCTCACCACCTCCCAGCTCCAGCCGGCAGGCCAGGACACGACCTTCGTCAAGGTGGTGACCTTCGCCTTCGCGCTGCTCTTCTTCCTCGCCGCCCAGATGTTCGGCCAGCAGATCGCCGCGAGCGTCGTCGAGGAGAAGCAGTCCCGCCTCGTCGAGATCATCGCCACGGCAATCCCGCTGCGACAGCTGCTCGCTGGCAAGGTGCTGGGCAACGCGCTCATCGCGCTGGCCCAGGTCGTCCTCTTCGCGGGGATGGGGCTCGTCGCGCTGTCCTTCACCGACTGGTCCTCGCTGCTGCCGAGCGTGTCCGCGGCGGTGCTGTGGTTCGTCGTCTTCTTCGCCGTCGGGTTCTTCGCCCTGGCGTGCCTCTTCGCCGTCGCCGGCGCCCTCGCGTCGCGGATCGAGGACCTCCAGAGCACGACCGCACCCATGACGATCGCCCTGATGCTCGTCTACGTCCTCGGCTTCGGGCTGACCGGGACCGCGCAGGTCGTCGCGTCCTACGTGCCGATCGCGTCGGTCGTGTCGATGCCGGGGCGGGTGCTCGCCGGGGAGGCGGCCTGGTGGGAGCCCGTGGTCTCGCTGGCCCTGATGGGCGTCTTCGCCGCCCTCACCGTGCGGGTCGGCGAGCGAATCTACCGTCGGTCGCTGATGCAGACCCGCGGCAAGATCTCGTGGAAGCAGGCGCTCACGTCGGCGGACTGACCGGCAGCTCGGCGCGGCGGTAGCCCGACAGGTTGAGCACGGCTGCTGCCACGACCAGCCCGGCCACCCCGAGGGCGATCGTGGCACGGTTGCCCCACGCCGCCGCCGCGATGCCGGCGAGCGGGGCGGCCACCGCGATCGAGCCCCAGTTGAACGACCGGATCGTCGCGTTCATCCGCCCGCGAAGCCGCTCGGGGGTGACCGCGTTGCGATGGCTCATCGTCAGAGGGTCCTTCAGGCCCAGCCCGAGACCGAAGAGGAGGTTGGCGACGACCGGCCAGAGCAACGCCCCCGGTCCCGGTCGAGCGAGCAGGAGCAGCGCGTATGCCGCTGGGCTCAGCCACTCGCTGAGCGTGACCACCCTGCCGAGTCCGTGACGTTCGGCGAGGCGCGGCGCGAGACCGGCGGCCAGCACGGCGGTGAGTCCCGCTGCCGCCAGGGCGATCCCGATGGAGAGCGCATCGAGACCGAGCTCTGTCGAGGCGAAGTAGACGAAGACCGTCGTGACCATCGCGTTGGCAAAGAACCAGAGGTGCAGGGCGACCGCGTAGGGCGCGAGCATCTCGTGCCGGTAGACCCAGCGCGCCCCCTCCCGCAGGTCGTCCACGACGCCCCGGACGGCGGCGCCGAGGCTCGCGCCCTCCCCGGACTCCCGGGTCGAGGACCGCGCCGACGGAGCCGGCGCCGGCTCGGCGCGGTGGATCGTCGCGAGCAGGACGGCTGACACGGCATACGACGCGGCGTCGACGAGGACGGCCACCGGTGCGGTGAGGAGGCGGACGAGCGCGCCACCGATGAGGGGTCCGACCGACTGCGCCGCCGCGTAGGTCTGCTCGAGGCGCGCCGTGGCCATGGGCAGCAGCCGGAGCGGGACGAGCGAGGGCAGGTAGGACAGGTGCGCGGCGACGAAGAACATCGACGCCGAGCCGGAGAGGAAGACGAGGACGGCGAGCAGCGGCACGGTGAGGTGACCGGTCAGTGCGAGCACACCGACGCCGGTGAGCAGCACGGCGCAGACGACGTCGGCGGCGATGAGCAACGGCCGGCGGCGAACCCGGTCGACGACGACACCCGCGAGCAGTCCGAAGAGGAGGTAGGGCAGCCACTGGGCCGACCGGACGAACCCGATCGCTCGCTGGTCGGCGTGCAGGGTGTTGATGAGGAGCAGCTGGACCGCGAGCATCGAGACGAAGGACCCGAGGTTGGAGACGGCGTCGGCCAGCCAGAAGCGGACGAAGTCCGGCGACCCGGTGACCCGGGCCGCCCCCTCACGCCCGCCCCGCATCACCGCGGGGTCACGGTGAGGCGCAGCTGCAGCGTGACCGGCACCGGGTGGAGCACGGCGCCGCGCTCGACACCGGAGCCGCAGGCGGCCGTGCCGAGGCCGTGCTGGGCCGCGTCGAGGTGGAGCCACAGGGCTTCGTCGGGCAGCAGCTCGTGGGGGTGGGCGGCCGCGTCGAGCACCCGGTCGGACCACGGGCGCGCCGTGAGGTGGACGCCGACGACCGGCTCCGAGGCGACGGTGACCTCGCCCGCCGCGAGGGTCAGTCGCTCACCGTCGAGGCCGAGGGCCGCCTCGGTCACCCCGCGACGGGCGCCGTTCTCCTGCGGGTGGGTGTAGCGGGTCTGCAGCTCGTCGACGGTGTGGCTCCAACGGCCGGCGAGGGCGGCCCGTGCCGAGTCGGCGTAGGACTCGCCCGGGCCCTGCCCGATCCAGTCGACGACGACGCCACCCGCAGCCGGCTGCTCCAGCCCGACGAGCAGACCGAGTCGGGCCACCGAGCCCGGCCAGGGACCGCTCGGGGTGATCGACAGGACGAGGTCAGCCGTGGTGTCGTCGACCGCCCGCCAGCGGTACTCGACGTCGAGGCCGCAGTCGGTGGCCGCGCCGGCGGTGCGGGCCGTGACGACGAGGGTGTCACCCTCGAGGCTCACCGAGTCGACCCGCTCGTGCAGGCGGGTGAGGCCCGCTGCCGCCCACGAGTCCGCGTCGGGCGTCCCGATGTTCCAGGGCGCCCGGAGGTCGTTGTCGGTGGGCGCCCGCCACGCGTCCACGCGCGCCTCGCGGACGGCCGTGGACCCGATCCGGACCAGGCGACCCCGCCGGTCCACGACGACCGGGCCGACGGCGTGGTCCCCGTCGTCGGTCCGGCCCACGGCGCCGTCCGGGTCGGGGAGCGGCGTGGCCCGCCGGAGACAGGCCTGGCCGGCACCGAGCTCGAGGGGGGAGTCGTCAGCGTCGGCGCGACCGTCGCGCCGGACGGCTCTCACCACCCACCAGACGTCGGCAGCCGCGGGGACCATCGAGATCCACTGCGGCGCAACGGCATCCACGCCAAGCACGAGCGAGGACCCCGGGGCGAGACCAGCGAGCACGTCGGCCTCACCGTCGAGCACGACGTCACCGTCGGCCACGACCTGCCAGCGGAGCACGGCGTGGTCGGTCGAGCGGAAGGCATAGCGGTTGCGCACCTCCAGTGCGTCCGCGAGGGCCGACCCGACACCGGAGCCCTGGCGGGCCACCGGCCGGATCCCGATCGGTGCGTAGACCGCTGCGAGCTCAGCCAGGCCGGGGGACGGCTCGCGGTCGGGCAGCATCAGTCCGTCGGCGATGAAGGTGCCGTCGTGCAGCTCCTCGCCGAAGTCGCCGCCGTAGCCGAAGAACGGGGTGCCGTCGGCTGCCTGCGTGGCGACACCGTGGTCCTTCCACTCCCAGACGAACGCCCCCATCATCCGGGGGTGGGCGTCGATGAGGTCGGCGTGCTTCGTCAGCCCGCCGGGTCCGTTGCCCATCGCGTGGGCGTACTCGCACAGCACGAAGGGCATCGCCCGGCGCCGGGCGTCGAGGACGCCGTCGGCCAGCGGGGCCTCCTCGCGCAGGACGATCTGCTCGAGCTCGTCGAAGGACGGGTACATCCGTGAGTAGACGTCGACGTCGGCGCTCGACCAGTCCCCCTCGTAGTGCAGCGGCCGGGTGGCGTCGAGGCCGCGGATGGCCGCAGCCATCGCGGCGAGGTTGCGGCCCGTGCCCGCCTCGTTGCCGAGCGACCACAGCACGATGCTCGGGTGGTGGGCGTCGCGGCGCACCATCCGGGTCACGCGGTCGACGAGCACGTCCTCCCACTCGGGGTCGTCGGTCGGGTTGCCCAGCCACCCCAGCGGCTCGAAGCCGTGGGTCTCGAAGTCGTTCTCGTCGACGACGTAGAGCCCGTGGACGTCGCAGAGGTCGAGGAAGTGCGGGTGCGGCGGGTAGTGACTCGTGCGCACCGCGTTGACGTGGTGGCGCTTCATCGCGAGCACGTCGGCGAGCATCGCCTCGGGCGTGACCGCCCGGCCGTGCTCGGGCTCGAACTCGTGCCGGTTGACCCCGCGCATCACGACCGGGGCCCCGTTGACGGTGAACACCCCGTCGACGATCTCGACGGTCCGGAAGCCGACGCGGAGCTCGACGGTCTCGGCAGCGGTACTCACGCGGGCGGCATACAGCCGGGGGCTCTCGGCGCTCCACGGCTCGACGGCGACGGAGGCCCGCTCCCCGGACCGTAGCCGCAGTCCGAGCTCCTCGATCTCGACGAGCACCCCTGCGGCATCGGTCGACCCGTCGAGCTCCGTCTCGACACCGATGCTCCCGAGACCGGTCACGTGGTCGTACTGCGCGTCGACCGCGACGTGCTCGATGCCGCCGGCCGGCCGGTGCTCGAGGCTCACGCCGCGGAAGATCCCGGACAGCCACCACTGGTCCTGGTCCTCGACGTAGGTGAAGGCGGACCACTGGGTGACGCGCACGGCGAGAAGGTTCTCCCCCGGCGTGACCGCCTCGGTGACGTCGACCTCGGTGGGCAGCCGCGACCCGTGCGACCGGGCGAGGACAGTTCCGTTCACCGACACCTCGAACCACGAGTCGACCCCCTCGAAGTGCAGCACGACCCGGCCGTCGACCCACTCGGTGGGGACGGTGAAGGCGGTGCGGTACTCCCCCGTCGGGTTCTGGCGCGGGACCCTGGGCGGGTCGACCGGGATCGGGAAGAGGACGTTGGTGTAGGCGGGGCGGCCGTGGGGCCAGGCGTCCGGCGCCCCGGCGAGCTGCCAGTGACCCGGCACGGGCACCGTCTTCCACCCCTCGCCCGGGTCGGACGGGCTCACCCCCGTCTCCGCCTCCTCGAAGAGCCGGAAGCCCCAGTCGCCGTCGAGGGATCGCGACGCCGCGCTCGAGGCCCCCTCCGGCGCGCGGTACCGAGCGGGGCGGACCCCGCTCGGCACGGTGACGGACTCGTGCGGGGCGGGCTGGACGGTCGAGGACATGGCTTCCCTTCGGGTCGGGCTGCGGCGGGGGCCGGCGCGCTCCCCATGATGCCGCCCCGGGCTACGCCCCGGACGCTCGCCCCCGCTCACCTCAGCCGACCGTGGCGGCGACCCGCGTCGGGACCGGCTGCGGCGGAGGCGGGCCGACGTAGCGGGCGGCCGGACGGATGATCTTCGGGTCGCGGCTCTGCTCGAGGATGTTGGCGACCCAGCCGACGACCCGGGCGACGCAGAACGTCGGGGTGAACAGGCCCGGCTCGAGACCGGCGAGCGTCATCACGACGCCCGCATAGAACTCGACGTTGGCGTGCAGCTCCCGACCCGGCTTCAGTTCGGCGAGGCCGCGCTCGACGGCGTCCTCGACGCCGATCGCGAGGTCGACGAGGGGGTCGTCCCAGCCGCGGGCCAGGCCCTTGAGCATCTCCGAGCGCGGGTCGCGGGTCCGGTAGACGGCATGCCCGAAGCCCATTACCCGGTCGCCCGACTCGATCCGGGCCCGGACCCAGGCATCGGCGCGGTCGAGGCTGCCGATCTCGTCGAGCGCCTCGAGGGCGCGGCTCGGCGCCCCGCCGTGCTTCGGGCCGGAGAAGGAGCCGATCGCGCCGACGAGGCAGGCCGCGAGGTCCGCCCCGGTCGAGGCGATGACCCGGGCGGTGAAGGTCGAGGCGTTGAACCCGTGGTCCATCGTGGCCACGAGGTACTGCTCGACGGCGCGCGCGTCCCGCTCGGCCGGGCGGGCGCCGGTCACCATCCGCAGGTAGTCCTCGGCATGGCCCAAGGTCGGGTCGGCAGGGACCGGTGCGAGCCCGTGCCGGATCCGGTGGGCGGCCGCGAGCACGGTCGGGGTGACCGCGACGGCGGTCAGGGCGTCGACGAGCTTCTCGTCCTCCCCGCAGTCGTAGAGCGGGCGCACCCCGACGATCCCGCCCCAGGCGGACAACGCGGTCCGGAGCACCTGGAGCGCGTCGTCGGTCGTCGCACAGAGGTCGGGCAACAGCTGCGCCAGCTCCGGCGGCAGCACCCGCAGGTCGCCGAGGCGCTGTCGGAACGCCTCCCGCCGATCCTCGTCGGGCAGCGTTCCGTGGACGAGCAGGTGGCAGGCGGCCTCGAAGCCGACCTGCTCGGCGAGGTCGACGCCGGAGAACTGGCGGTAGTGGAAGAAGCCCTCCTCGCCGCGAACGTCGCCGAGCTCGGTGTCGGTGACGATGACCTTGGCGAGGCCGGGCGGGACGGTCACGAAGCCGTCGTGGGTGGGGGTACCGGGCGTGGTCGGGGGTGTGGACATGGGGTGCTCCTCTCGGGTTCACTCGTCACTGTCATCGACGTTGATCAACATCGTCAATGTTGATCCGATCCACTGTTGACGCCGTCAACGTCGGCGCGACCCGTGCAGGAGGGACACCCATGACGCCACCACCGGGGGCCTCGGGAGGCTGGATCACGACGACCGAGGCCGCGGCTCGTCTCGGGGTCAAGCGCGCGACGCTCTACGCCTACGTCAGCCGGGGTCTGTTGCGCAGCGAGCGTCGCCCGGGCCAGCAGGAGAGCCTCTTCGACCGCGCCCAGGTCGACGCGATGGCCTCCCCGGAGCGGACCACCAGCACGCCCCGGACCCTGCTGCGCTTCCGCAGCGTGGCCTCGGGAGTCAGCCGCCAGGTGGACGGCGACCTCGCCTACCGCGGCGTCGCGCTCGCTGACGTCGTCGCACTGGGCAGCCTCGAGCGCGCGGCCGGCCTCGTCCTCGGCGTCGATGACTCCACGGGTGTGCCGCCGAGTCGCCTTCCCGAAGCCGCCTCTCTCGCAAGCGATCTCACCATCCTGCCCCTCGAGCGCCGGATCCCGGTCGCCGTCCAGCTCCTCGCTGCCACCGATCCCTTCCACGGCGACACCGACCCCGGCCGCGTCCGTTCCACGGCGCTGGCCCTGCTGCCCGCCGCGGTCGCTCTGGCGGGGGGCGCGGCGACCGACGGCGGCCTCGCTCCCCTGCTGCTCGGCGCACTCGGCGGACATCCTGACGAGGCGACCCATGTCGAGGTCCTCCGGGTGCTGCTCGTCGCGCTGCTCGACCACGGGCTCACCGCCTCGACCGTCGCAGCCCGGGTCGCCGCCTCGACCCGGGCCGGGCTGCACGACTGCCTGTCCGCGGCCTACGCGGCGATGGCCGGGCCGCTCCACGGGGCCGCGCCGTCAGCGGCATACGCCCTCGTCGCGGTGGACTCCGACCCCGTGGCCACGATCGGTCAGGCACTGCGGGACCGACCTGCTGTGCCCGGCTTCGGCCACTTCCTCTACCCGGAGGGCGACCCTCGAGCGGCGCTCGTGCTCGCGGCGGTCTGGGACCTGCCGGGGACGGCCGCGCTCCGGGAGCGGGTCGAGGCGCTGGCCCGGGCGGCGCGGGACCGCACCGGCGCCCTGCCCAACATCGACCTCGCGAGCGCGGCCGCCCTGCACGCGCTCGGGCTGCCCGCCGCGGCGGGCGAGGTCGTCTTCCAGGTCGCCCGCTCCTACGGGGTCGCCGCGCACGTCGTGGAGGAGTATGCGGAGGAGCCGCTGCGCTGGCGCGGCCGGGAGTCCCTCGGCTGACGTCAGGGGCGGGCAAAAATGGGCACTCGACCAACTGGCAACGTCGAGTGCGCACTTTCACACACCACCCCACGCGGACCCGGGCGGGGGGAAGTGAGCACTCGACGGGGTGGTGGGGGCGGGTCAGGGGCGCTGGTCGAAGACGTGGCGGCGGACCCACGCGTGCATCGCGACGGCTGCCGCGGCGCCCGCGTTGATCGACCGGGTCGAGCCGAACTGCTCGATGTGGAGCACGACGTCGCAGGCGGCCCGCATCGGCTCCGACAGGCCGGGCCCCTCCTGACCGAAGACGAGGACGCAGGCCCGCGGCAGGTCGTGCGTCTCGAGGGAGACCGAGCCGGGGAGGTTGTCGATCCCGACGATGGTCAGGCCCTCGGCGCGGGCCCAGGCCGCCAGCGCCTCGGCGTCGGGGTGGTGGTGCTCGTGCTGGTAGCGGTCGGTCACCATCGCCCCGCGCCGGTTCCACCGCCGTTTGCCGACGATGTGGAAGGCCCGGGCGTTCATCGCGTTGGCGGTGCGGATGACGGACCCGATGTTGAAGTCGTGGCCCCAGTTCTCCACCGCCACGTGGAAGTCGTGCCGGCGCGCGTCGAGGTCGGCGACGATCGCGTCATGGCGCCAGTAGCGGTAACCGTCGACGACGTTGCGGCGGTCCCCGTCCCGCAGCAGGTCGGGGTCCCAGTGGCCCCCGGTGGGCCACGCCCCCGGCCACGGCCCCACCCCGACCTCCGCGCGCGGCTCGGGCGCGTCGTCGCTCACGAGGTGAGGCGGGAGAGGAACTGCCGGGTGCGGGGCTCGCGCGGCGACCCGAGGACCTCCGCCGGGGTGCCCTGCTCGAGGATCCGGCCCCCGTCGAGGAAGCAGACCCGGTCGGCGACGTTGCGGGCGAAGCCCATCTCGTGGGTCGACAGGATCATCGTCATGCCCTCGCCGCGCAGGTCACGGAGCAGGTCGAGCACCTCCCCGACCAGCTCGGGGTCGAGGGCGGACGTGACCTCGTCGAGCAGGAGCAGCTGCGGGGAGTTGACCATCGCCCGGGCGATCGCGACGCGCTGCTGCTGACCCCCGGAGAGGTCGTCCGGCCGGGCAGAGGCCTTGTCCGCCAAGCCGACCCGCTCGAGCATCGCGCGCGCCGTCTGCTCCGCCTCGGCCCGCGGGACCTTGTGCACCCGGCGCGGGGCGAGCGTGACGTTGTCGAGCACCGAGAGGTGCGGGAAGAGGTTGTAGGCCTGGAAGACGATGCCCGTCCGCGACCGCACCTCGTCGGCGTCGACCCGGGGGTCGGTGATGTCCTGCCCGTCGAGCACGACCGTCCCGTCGTCGACCTGCTCGAGCAGCGTGAGGCAGCGCAGCAGCGTCGACTTGCCGGAGCCGGACGCGCCGATGAGCACGACGCACTCACCGGCATCGACGTCGAGGTCGACGTCGTGCAGCACGGTGGTCGCGCCGAAGGACTTGCGCAGTCCGCGGACCTCGAGAAGCGTCACAGCGGACCCCCGGCCCCGTGCCAGCCCTGTCGGCGGGCCACGTGGTCGGTGAGGCGCGCCATCGGGATGGTCAGGCAGATGAAGAGGAAACCGGCCACGACGTAGGG
>JBDSSS010000004.1:0-14889 GCA_039928615.1 Terracoccus sp.
CCGCGCGTCGTCGGGACACGCCCCGGCGGTGGGCCGACGGGCGCGGCGGGCGCGGTGGGCGCGGTGGGCGCGGTGGGCGCGGCGCCGGTGGACGACCCGGTGCGCCGCCGGCCCCCGATGGTGTTCACCCGGGTGGACGTCGGTGAGGTGTCCGGGCGGGGAGCCGTCTCGCGGGTGTCGACGCCGGTGCTCGTCGTCGGTGGTCCTGAGTGGGCAGGGGTGGGGTGGCACGACACGATCGAGCTGACCGCCCGGCTCCGCCTCGCGGACCCCGGCGACGACGTCGTCGCGGTGGCCTCGCCCACCGGTCCGGTGCGCATCCTTGCGGGGCCGGGCCCCTTCTTCGAGGCGGCCGATGCCGTCCGGGCCGACTTCCGGGCGGCCACCGACCACCTCCCCGCCGACGCCCGGGGACTCGTGCCGGCCCTCGTCATCGGGGACACGAGTCGCAACCCGCCCGACCTGACGGACGCGATGCTGGTGACCGGCATGAGCCACCTGTCGGCCGTGTCCGGCAGCAACGTGACGCTCGTCCTCGCGGCCGGCATGGGGCTGTGCGGCGTGCTGGGGATCGGTCGGCGGGCCCGGCCGTGGGTGGCGCTCGCCGTCCTCGTCGCCTTCGTCGTGCTGGCCCGGCCGGAGCCCAGCGTGGTCCGAGCCGCCGTGATGGGGTGCGTCGGGTTGATCGGCCTCGGCACCGCGCGGCGGCAGGCCGGCATCCCCGCGCTGTCCGGCGCGATCACCGTGCTGCTCGTGTGGGACCCGTGGCTGTCCCGCTCCTACGGCTTCGCCCTGTCGAGCGTGGCGACGCTCGGTCTGCTGCTCTTCGCCCAGCCGTGGGGGCGGGCCATCACGCGCAGGCTGCCTCCGAGGCTCACCCGGCACCGGCGACTCGACGGGCTCGGCACGGTGCTCGCCGTGCCGCTGGCGGCCCAGGTCGTCTGCGCCCCCGTCGTCGTGCCCCTGCAGGGCTCGGTCTCGGTCGTGGCGGTGCTCGCCAACCTGCTCGCCGCGCCCCTCGTCGCGCCGACGACGATCGTCGGGGTGGCCGTGGCCCTCGCCTCGGTGCTCTGGGTGACGGGTGCGAGGGCGCTGGCCTGGGGCGCGGGGATCCCGGCCGAGGGCATCGCCCGGGTCGCGCGCTGGTGCGCCGAGCTGCCCTACGGCGCGGTCGCGTGGGGAGACTCCGCGGGGGCGGCGCTGGGCCTCGCCCTGGTGAGCGTGGTGGTGCTGCTCGTCGCCCCCTGGGTCTGGCACCGGTCACGCACCGCCCCGCTCGTCGCCGTGTCGCTGGCGGTCGTCACCGTGGGAGCCGCCGCCCCGACCCGCCTGGTGTCGTGGCCACCGCCGGGCTGGGTGATCGTCGCGTGCGACGTGGGCCAGGGGGACGGCCTCGTCGTCAACACTGGAGGCGGGCACGCGCTCGTCGTCGACACGGGCCCGGACCCGCCCGCGATGACCCGGTGTCTCGACGCCCTGGACGTCGTCGCGGTCGACGCCGTCGTCCTGACCCACTTCCATGCCGACCACGTGCGAGGTCTCGCCGGGGTGCTCGATTCGCGCCCCGTCGCCCGGCTGCTCACCTCGACCGTGCGGGAGCCGTCCAGCGAGGCTGACCAGGTGGCGAGGCTCGCCGCCGCCGCCGCGGTGCCGGTCACCGCGCTGCGGGCCGGCGCCACGCTCGTGGTCCGCGGGGTGACGGCCGACGTGTGGTGGCCCGCACGCGAGATCGACGCGGGGTCCGTCCCCAACAACGGCTCGGTCGTGCTGACGCTGCACGTCGGCGGGATCGGCATCCTGCTGTCAGGTGACATCGAGCGCGAGGCGGCTGCCGAGGTGGTGCGTGCGGCGCGGGCCGACCCTTCCCGGTGGGGAGCCGTCGACGTCTACAAGGTCGCCCACCACGGCTCGAGCAACCGGGACGAGCGGCTGCTCGACCTCGTCACCGGCCACATCGCGCTGATCAGCGTCGGTGCGGGCAACGACTACGGCCACCCGGCCCCGTCGACCCTCTCGGACCTGCAGGGTCGGGGCTTCGAGGTCCACCGCACCGACCTCGAGGGTGACGTGGCCGTTGTCGCGACGGGTGCGGGAGCCCGCGTCCTGCGCCGGGTCAGGTCCCGGCGATCTCGACGTCGAAGCCGGGGGAGGCGAGGCACCTGACGAGGGCGGCGGCGAGCGGAGGGCGCAGGCCACCCATCATCGCCGCCACCCCGCTCGTCAGTCTTTCTCAGGGGACTTCGGCGGCCATGGGAAGAAGCCGCTCGTGCGTCGCACGTAGTCGGCATACTCCGGTCGCCGGTCGCCGATGTCCTTCTCCAGCAGCTTCTTTCCCGTGCCCGCGTAGAGGTTCCAGACCATGACGCCGGGCGAGAGGATGGTGAGCACTCCGGGCCACGCGCTCGCGGCGACGAGAAAGAGGCCGGTCCACACCGAGGCGTCGCCGAAGTAGTTCGGGTGGCGCGTGTAGTGCCACAGCCCGGTGTCGAGCACCTTGCCCTTGTTGTCGGCATCGTTGCGGAAGCGGGTCAGCTGGAGGTCCCCGACGGCCTCGAAGACGAACCCGACCACCCAGACGGCGACACCGAGCCAGAGCACCCACGACAGGCCACCGGTCGTGACCATCGCGAGCTGCACCGGCAGGGAGACGAACCACATGATGAGGCCCTGCGGGAGGTAGATGTGCAGGGCGGCATACGCCGACTCGTTGCCGTCGGCGCGCTCGAGCATCGCGGCATACCGCGGGTCCTCGTCCTTGCCACGGGAGCGCAGGAAGATGTGGGTCGCGAGCCGCAGTCCCCAGACGGCGGTGAGGCCGAGGGCGAGCCACCGCCGGAGCGGGTCCCCCGAGCCGATCGAGGAGACGTATGCCGTCAGCGCGATCGCGACGAAACCGAGGCCCCAGCCGACGTCGACCACGGCGTGCTTGCCGACGCGGAGGGCGAGGAGGAAGAACCCGCCGAGCACGACGACGACGGCGAGCGCCGTCAGCGGCAGGATCCGGGCGAGGGCGCCACCGTCGAAGCCCGCCGCGGCAGCGGTCATCACGGAGGCGGTCACCACGCGCGGACCGGGGGGAGGCTGCTGCGGCCGTCGGGGGTCGAGCGGACCATGAGGATCTGGTCGACCCCCATCCGGCCCTCCTCGAAGGCGAGGGCGCCGCCGACGAGGTAGAGGCGCCAGACCCGGGCCATCTCCTCGCCGACCATGCCGACGACGCGGTCCCAGTTGGCCTCGAAGGTGTCGTACCAGGCGTTGACGGTCCAGACGTAGTGCTCGCGCAGGGCGTGCACGTCGCGCACCTCGAGCCCGGCCTTCTCGATCATCGCGACCGTCTCGCCGACCGGGCGCATGTGCATGTCGGGGGCGATGAAGCCCTCGATGAACGGGCCGCCGCCCGGGCGCGTCGTGCGCGACATCTGCTGGATCAGCGCCCGCCCGCCGGGGCGGAGCAGGTCGTGGATCTGACGGGTGTAGACGGGGTAGTTGTCCTGCCCGACGTGCTCTCCCATCTCGATCGAGGAGATCGTGTCGAACGGCCCGTCGGTGACCTCGCGGTAGTCCTGCAGGCGGATCTCGACGCGGTCACCGAGGCCGCGCTCGCGGATCCGCTCGTCGATGAAGGCCTTCTGCTCGGAGCTGATCGTCACGCCGACGACCCGCGCGCCGAAGTGCTCGGCGGCGTGCAGCGACAGCGAGCCCCAGCCGCAGCCGATGTCGAGGTGCCGGCCGCCGGGCTCGATCCCGAGCTTGCGGCACACGAGGTCGAGCTTGTCGCGCTGGGCGTCCTCGACGGTGTAGCCCTCCGCGTCGCTCGTCCAGTAGCCGCAGGAGTAGGCCATGTGCGGGTCGAGGATGAGCGAGTAGAACTCGTTGGACAGGTTGTAGTGGTGCTCGATGGCGCTGCGGTCGCGGGTCAGCGAGTGCAGGCGGCCACGCAGGCGTGCCTGGGTCACGGGCGGCTCGGGCGGCCGCCCGATGGCGCCGAGGTCCTTGGCCGTGCGCAGGCCCTCGGTGAGGACGGGAAGCAGGGTGCTGAGTGGCGGTCGGGTGCGACCGGCCGAGCGGGCCCGGGACCAGACGCGGCGGAAGCCGTCGAGCAGGTCACCCTCGACGTCGATCTCACCGGTGACGTAGGCCTGGGCGAGACCGAGCTCGCCGGGGTGGCGCACGAGCCGGCGGAGTGCGGCGACGTCGCGCACGACAACGGTCGGCGCGTCGTCGGGGCCGGCGGTGCTGCCGTCCCAGGCGCGGACGCGGACGGGCAGGTCGCCGTCGAAGAGCGGCTCGAGCAAGCCGGCGAGGCGCGGCGCGATCCGGGTGCTCTGTCGGTCGTGGGTGAGGGTCATCGTCGCGCTGCCTTCTCTACGAGGTCATGGCCGGTGGGCCGGGGCAGGAGGCGTTCGCTGCAACCGGGCTCGGCGGATGGGGACGAAGCGTGCGTACCCCCCGGAGGGGGCCGGCTCACTCGCTGACCCCGACAGCCGCCTCCCGGCGCGCGTCCCCGGCGGCCACGAGACCCTGGTCGGAGAGCTGGGCCGCGCCGACGCCGCCGAAGTACATGTGCGGTCCCGGGTAGGTGTGCTCCCTCAGCCCGCTCGCCGCGACGGCGGCGGCGATCGCGTCGTCGGGCTCGTGCTCGACGGTCACCGACCCGTCGTCGGCGAAACGCACGTGCAGGCGCGGGGTGTCGATGGCCTGCTTGAGGTCCGTCCCGTGCAGCAGGGACTGGCCGATCACCTGCATCAGCGAGGTCGTGATCCGGTCGGCGCCGGGGGAGCCCACCGCGAGCACCGAGCCCACCGCACCCCGCGCCGTGGTTGGGGCCATGTTGGACGCGAGACGCGTCCCGGGCGCGACCGCGTGCAGCCCGAGACGGTTGAGCTCGGGCTCGCCGAGCGCGTTGTTGAGCAGGATGCCCGTGCCGGGGATCACCATCCCGGCGCTGTAGCCGGACGACATCGTGATGGCGCAGGCGTTGCCCTGCTCGTCGACGACGGACACGTGGGCGGTGGAGGCCGACGTGGGCAGACCCGGCAGGCCGTAGCGCTCGACAGCCTCGAGCAGGGCGTGACCGTCGCCCTC
The DNA here is from genome assembly GCA_039928615.1 of Terracoccus sp. Taxonomy (GTDB): domain Bacteria; phylum Actinomycetota; class Actinomycetes; order Actinomycetales; family Dermatophilaceae; genus JBDSSS01. The sequence goes on from JBDSSS010000004.1 coordinate 5,086, forward strand.
GAGGTCGGCGGACCGGTCGTGCACGAGGCGTCGGTAGCTGAGCACCCGGCGCTGCACGTCGATCGCGTCGGCCCAGTCCCAGTCGGTCCGGGTCGCGAGCTCGCCGAGCATGACGGCGAGCATCGGCCCGCCGACGGACGGGGGCGGGTTGAGCGCGACGGTCCACGCCCCGACCCGGCGCAGCGTCGGCTCACGCACGACCGCGCGGTAGGCGGCGAGGTCGGCGGCGGTGACCAGGCCGCCGTTCTCGGCCATGTCCTCGACGAGGACGCGCCCGACCGCGCCGGTCGTGAAGAGCGACACCCCCTGGGCGCCGAGCAGCTCGAGGATGTCGGCAAGGTCGATGTTCGTCGACATCTCGCCGGGGGAGAGCGTGTGCCCGTCGGGTCCGGTGACGAGCGAGTGCGCCTCCGGGTCGACGCCGAAGAGGGACTCACCGACGATGCTGAGGTAGAGGGCGGCCGACGAGCCGATCCGGTAGCCCGCACGGCAGGCGCGTGCCGCCGGCTCGACCAGGCGCGACCACGGCAGGACGGCGTGCTGCTCGCGCGCCAGCGAAAGTGCCTGGAGCGCACCGCAGTTGGCCACCGAGCCGTGGCCGGCCCCGATGTCGACCCCGCCGCCATAGGACGTGCTCACGTGCCGCACGCCGCCGCCGAAGGCGCTCGGATCGACGCCGCGTCCGGGCATCTCGACGTTGCCGTCGATGACCGTCGGGTCGCTGCCGACGGGCCACACGTTGACGAAGGCGCCGCCCATCAGGCTGACCACGCCGGGCTCGGTGCTCATCGCCACGATCGCCGCCGCGATGGCGGCGTCGACGGCGTTGCCGCCCTCGGCGGCCACCTCGAGCCCGGCTTCGAGCGCGGAGGCGCTGGGGGCGGCGACGGCGACCCTGGTCATGGCTGCATTCTGCCCACATTGGCGCCTCCGCGCGGGACGACGCCGCAGAGCGGCCACCCGCTGAGCGGCATACCCTGCGGGAATGGGTGAAAACACGCGCATCTCCTACCTCCCCGTCCCCGACCGCGACACGGTGCCCGAGGGCGTGACCCGCCTGTGGGACAAGGCACAGGAGGCGTTCGGTTTCGTGCCCAACGTCTTCCGCGCGCAGGCCGTCAACGGTGAGCAGTTCCTCGCCTGGTGGGGCTACTTCAACCTGCTCGTCAACAAGGAGGGGCACCTCAGCAACGCGGACCGGGAGCTGCTCGCCGTCGTCGTGAGCAGCGTCAACCGCTGCGACTACTGCGCGATCAGCCACGGGGCCGCGCTGCGGACCTACACCGGGGACGCCCGCACGGCCGACCTCGTCGGGGTCAACTGGCGCCAGGCCGACCTCCCGGAGCGGGAGCGGGTGATGGCCGCGTATGCAGAGAAGCTCACGCTTCATCCCGCTGAGGTCACCGAGGCCGACCTCCAGCCGCTGCGCGGGGTGGGGCTGGGCGACCACGAGATCGTCGAGCTCGTGCAGGTCGTCGGGATGTTCAACCTCACCAACCGGGTCAGCACGGCGCTGGGGTTCGTGGCCAACGAGGAGTACCACACGATCGGGCGCCCCTGAGGCGTATGCCGTTCAGCCACCGACCGCGGCGAGCGACGGCTCGCTGGGTGCGCCCGCACCCCGTGCTGCCTCGCACAACGCGTCGAGCGCGGCGCCGACGGCGGGGACCCGCTGCAGGTCAGACGTCGTGACGGCGAGGATCTGGCGCCGGGAGGCGGGCGAGAGCGGCAGGGCGACGACGTCGTCGTGCTTGGCCGCGTTGAGGATGAGGTCGGGCACGAGCGCCACCCCGAGACCGGCCCGGACGAGGCCGAGCTGGGCGACGTAGTCCTCGGTCTCGAAGGCGACGTTGGGGGTGAAGCCCTCGTGCGTCGCGAGGGAGAGCAGGTGGCCGCGGCAGCGGGGACAGCCGGCGATCCAGTCGTCGGAGGAGAAGTCCGACATCGTCGCCGCGGTCTGCCCGGCGTGCGGGTGGTCGCCGGGGATGACGAGGCGCACCTCGTCCTCGAGGAGCTTGCGGGTGACGAGCATGGAGAGATCTTCCTCGATCTCGCCGAGGTCCATCCCCTCGTAGGCGAACGCGACGGCGACGTCGCAGTCGCCGTTGCGCAGGGCGGCGAGCGACTCCGGCGGCTCCGCCTCGCTGAAGGTGACGGTGATGTCGGGGTGGCGCTTCTTGAGGATCGCGAGAGCGCGGGGGACGACGGTCGCCGACGAGCTGGGGAAGGCCATCAGCCGGACCCGGCCGGCGCGCAGGCCGGCGATCGCGGTGATCTCCTCCTCGGCGGCATCGAGCGCCGCGAGGACCCCGACGGCGTGCCTGGCCAGGACGCGCCCTGCCTCGGTGAGCCGGACCTGGCGGCCGTAGCGCTCGACGAGGACGGTGCCGGTGCGCTGCTCGAGGCGACGCACCATCTGTGAGATGGCCGGCTGGGTGAAGCCGAGCGCGGTGGCGGCGGAGGTGAAGCTTCCCTCGTCGGCAATGGCCTTCATGACCCGCAGGCCGGCAGCATCGATCATGACCTCATCATAACCGGAGATTATGGTTTGTCGGCCTTTGTGTGTGCTCTGACGCGGGCCGTCACCCGGTCGCGTGGAAACGTAGGCTGGTCGGGTGCAGCAGCCCACGACGCGCCTGGCCACCTCGCGGGCCCTGCCCCTCGAGGTGAGCGACCTCGGGAGCCTCGACGATCTGGTCGACCTCGTCAGCGGGGGCGGCGTCGTCGTGCTCAGCGGGGCAGGGCTGTCGACGGAGTCCGGCATCCCCGACTACCGCGGGCCGGACGGGACGCGGCGGGTCGAGCCGATGACCTACGGCGAGTTCGCCGGGTCGAGTGACGCGCGCCGCCGCTACTGGGCCCGCAGCTACATCGGCTGGCAGCGCTTCAACGCGGCCTCGCCGAACCGGGGACACCGGCACGTCACGAACCTGCAGCAGGCAGGCTACGTCGGGACCGTCATCACCCAGAACGTCGACGGCCTGCACCAGGCCGCCGGCGCGACCGACGTGCTCGAGCTGCACGGCTCGCTCGACCGGGCCGTCTGCCTCACCTGCGGCGAGGCCACCTCGCGCCTCGGTCTCCATGAGCGGATGACCGAGGCCAACCCGGGCTTCGTGGACCGTTTCGCGGAGGCGGCCGCGGCCGTGGGGTCGCAGTGGGGGGAGCAGGTCCGACCCGACGGCGACGTCGTCCTGGCCGACGAGCTCGTCGACTCCTTCTTCACCCCGCGCTGCCTCGTCTGCGGCAACGACACCGTCAAGCCCGACGTCGTCTTCTTCGGTGAGTCGGTGCCGCGGCCACTGGTCGACCGGTGCTTCGAGGCCGTCGAGGCCGCCGGGGCACTGCTCGTGCTCGGGTCCTCGCTCGCCGTGATGAGCGGCTACCGCTTCGTCCGGCGCGCCCACCAGCGCGGCGTCCCCGTCGCCATCGTCACTCGCTCGGCGACCCGGGGGGATGCCGAGGCGAGCATCCGGCTGCACGCACCGCTCGGCGACACGCTCGACGCGTTGGCGGCCCACCTCGACGGGTGAGCCGCACCCAACGGGTCAGACGCGGCGCAGGACCGCGGTGACCTTGCCGAGGATCGTCGCGTGGTCGCCGTCGATCGGGGAGAAGTCCGGGTTGTGCGGCAGCAGCCAGACGTGGCCGTCGGTGCGCTTGAACGTCTTGACGGTCGCCTCGTTGTCGAGCATCGCCGCGACGATGTCACCGTTGTCGGCCGTCGGCTGCTGGCGCACGACGACCCAGTCGCCGTCGCAGATGGCAGCCTCGATCATCGAGTCCCCGACGACCTTGAGCAGGAACAGCTGGCCCTCGCCGACGATCTGCTTGGGCAGCGGGAAGACCTCGTCGACGACCTCCTCGGCCAGGATCGGCACGCCGGCCGCGATCTTGCCGAGGACCGGCACGTAGGCGGCCTCGGGCCGCGCGTCACCGGCCCCGGTCTCGGAGTCGTGCCGGTCGGGGTTGAGACCGTCGGCGTCGTGGACGGGTGCGCCCGAGCTGCCGGACCCACCGCGGTAGCCGAGCTGCTCGGCGCCGGCGTCGGGGGAGACGACCTCGAGGGCACGGGGGCGGTTGGGGTCGCGCCGCAGGTACCCCTTCGTCACGAGGGCGTTGAGCTGGTGGGAGACGCTCGAGGGGCTGGCCAGGCCGACGGCGTCGCCGATCTCACGCATGCTCGGCGGGTAGCCACGCCGGTCGACGGAGTTGCGGATGACCTCGAGGACGCGCCGCTGGCGGACGGTGAGGCCGTCGCCCTTGTCGCGATCGGGAAGCTCGGTGACGCCCATGGTGGTCCCCTTCTGAGGCTCCCTCCCGGCCATTGTCAGTGGTGGCTGGTGAGGTCTGTGGTGTGAGAACAGCCTATGAGTTTCGAACACAGTTGCCAAACACCTGTTCGACGCGTGTCTCGACATTGTCCGATCCACGTGCTAGAAATCGTACAGAGGTTCGATCGAACACCTGTTCGCCCGACAGCATGACCGAGTCCGCACCCGAGTCCGAGGAGATCCTGATGAGCGCCACCGCCCTGCAGCCCAGCACCCACGCTCTGCCGTCCCTGCGTCCGCAGCTCGTCCTCGTCCCCACCGGTCGCGAGGCCGTCGCCGCCGCCCGCGCGGCCCGCCCCACCCTTCGGGCCACCCGCCGCGGCCGGCTCGCGACCTCGGTGCTCGTCGCGATCGCTGTCGTCCTGCTCGCCCTAGCCGCCAGCGGCACCTTCGCCTCGGCGTCGGTCAGCCCGCGCACCCTCGTCGTCGAGTCGGGCCAGACCCTCTCGCAGATCGCCGCGACGCAGCTGCCCGACCTGCCGGTCAGCGAGGGCGTGATCGCCCTCCAGCTCGCCAACGGCCTGTCGACCGCGCACATCCACGCGGGCCAGAGCCTCGTGGTCCCCACGTCCTGACCTCCTTCCGTATGCCGCTCGACGCTTCTCGTCGAGCCCCCTGATCGGCCGCGTTGGCTACCACCACCGCCGGCTCGACGGGTCCGGCGCTTCGACCCCGCCGGACTCGTCACGACGCCGCACCCCAGCCCCATGGGGTGCGGCGTCACTCATCTGCTGCGGTCCCTGAGCGGCGCAGCACCAGGCCTGTGGACAACCGTCGAGGCGCTGTCCGGGCCCTTCCTAGGCTCGCCTCAGGGCAGCGGGGAAGGGTTGGCATGAGGTTCGAGGTGGAGGTCGCGGCGGTGGCCGCGGATGCGACCGGAGCGGGTGACGCGTGGACCGTGCTGCGTGACGTCGCACCCGGTGCGGACCTCTTGCTCCTCGCGCAGGCCTTCCCCGGCGGGCGCGTCGCCGCCGCCACTCCGGCCCTGGAGCGCGAGTGGGAGCAGCAGCTGACCCGGGCCCGCACCCGGGTGTGGGGCCTCGGTGCGGCGCTCACCGAGGCGGCCCGGGCCTACACCGACCTCGAGACCGCGGTGCGGGCGATCGTGGGCGGCCCCTCGACGAAGCCGCGGTGATGACCTCCATCGGGGTGCCCGAGATCCGCCGGTTCCGGCCGGGCGCCGTCACGGAGATCGCGGTGCGGCTCGACGGCCAGCGTCGCCGGGTCGGCCGGGCCATGGAGCTGCTCCTGCTGCGCCGTGCGACCGGCCTCTGCTGGTCCGGGGCGGCCTCGAGCGCCGCCGCCGAGCGCCACGCCGAGGTGCTCGGGGCCCTCACGGGTGTGGCCGCCCGGATCGGGGCGAGCGCGCGGGTCCTCGACGGCCTCGCCGAGCGGATGGCCTCGTGCCTCCAGCTGCTGCGGCACGCCGAGCGGGTCGCCCAGGACGGCGGTGGTTGGCTCGACGATGACGGCCTCCTGCTCCTCCCGCCCCGCATCCCGACGGGTGACCCGGTGACCGACAGCCACCTGCTGCGGGCCGACGAGCGGGTCCGCCAGGAGGTGGACCACTACCTGGCCCAGGCACGGCGCGTGGCGGCCGCGACGGACGTCGACGCCCATCAGGCGCTGGTCGGGGCCGCCAGGGCGCAGTCCGTCGCGACGGCCCCCGCCGACGGGTTGCCCCTCGTGCCGCCGCCGCAGCTCGCCGGCGGCCCGGGCCGGGGTGTTGACGTCCCCGCTGACCAGCCCTTCGCCAGCGCGGCCTGGTGGCGCTCCCTCAGCCCGGGCGAGCAGCGGCGAATCATCCGTGAGCGCCCCACCTGGGTCGGGCCCCGGGACGGCATCCCGGCCGCGGACCGGCACACGGCCAACATCACCCTGCTCGAGCAGGCCCGGGCCGCAGCGCGATCCGAGCTGCGTCGCCTCTCGCTCCCGGGCCAGCCGGTCGGCGACGCAGTCACGCTGGCCGCACGCCGGGCGGCCTCGCTCGACGCCATCGCGGAGGTGGTGGCGCGTCGCGACGGCCACCCTCGACAGCTCCTGATGGTCGATGCGACGGGTCCGGTCGTCCGCGCCGCGGTCTCCCTCGGTGACGTGGACACGGCCGGCCACGTGACGACCTTCGTCGGCGGCGTGTCGACGACGGTCGACGGCGACCTGGCCCGGCTCGACGACCGCTTCGGGTCGCTGCGGTCGATGGCGTGGACGATGACCCGGGGGTCCGGGGCGGCCGCGGACGTCGCTGTCGTCTCCTGGATCGGCTACCCCGCCCCGCAGTGGCGCCGGCTGCTCTCGGGCGGACCGAGCTCCCCGTTGAGCCAGCGGGCGGCCCGCGACAACGCGAGCGCGCTGGCGTCGTTCGTCAACGGGGTCGATGCGGCCCGGCCCGTGGCCCCGCACCAGACGTTGTGGGCGCACAGCTACGGCAGCCTCGTGGGGGGCTATGCGCTCAAGCGCAACACCGGTGTCGACGACGTCGTCTTCTACGGCTCACCAGGGACGCCGATCGCCGCCCTTGCGGAGGCCGGGCTCAAGCGCGGCTCGTTCAACGTGCTCGCCGTGGGTGAGGGGGACATCATCGCGATGGTCGCGCCGTTCGGCGATCCCCTCGAGGTGCCCGGAGCGATGATCCTCTCGGCGTCGGCCGCAGCCAAACCGGGGGAGCCCAACCGCTGCCTGCTGCCCTCGCGCGGACACTCCGAGTACGACCGCAAGGGCTCCACCGCAGAGCACAACCTCGCCGCCGTGGCCGCCGGGAGGCCCGACCTGAGGGTCGTCACCTCCGGGGGATGTCGGTGATCTGCGGCATTTGCGCAGGTCAGCGACCCGACGCGCCGAAGCGCAGCCCAGGTGTTGCGATGGCGGTCACACCATGCCTACAGTTACCCCTACATCTAGTAGTTACATTGCTGTAAGACATCCACATGTAGTCCCCAGCCCAACTGGGGTTACCCACAGGACGTCCCCATCTTGTCCCCAGACCCGTCCCCAGGCCACCCGGCTCGGGGAGGCGGCTGGGCGGCATACGAGCACGTCCCGACACGTTGAGAACGGTGAGGAGGCCGACATGCACTGTCCGTTCTGCCGGCACACCGACTCCCGCGTCATCGACTCGCGCACGACCGACGACGGCACCGCCATCCGGCGCCGCCGCCAGTGCCCGGAGTGCAACCGTCGCTTCACGACCCTTGAGACCTCGAGCCTCAGCGTCGTCAAGCGGTCGGGCGCCTCTGAGCCGTTCAGCCGGGCCAAGGTGCTCACCGGCGTGCGCAAGGCCTGCCAGGGCCGGCCGGTGAGCGAGGACGACCTCGCCCTGCTCGCACAGCGGGTCGAGGAGGCCATCCGGGCCCAGGGCAACGCCGAGATCGAGGCGCACGAGGTCGGCATGGCCGTCCTCGAGCCGCTCCGTGAGATCGACGAGGTGGCCTACCTCAGGTTCGCCAGCGTCTACCAGGCGTGGGAGAGCCTCGAGGACTTCGAGGGGGCGATCGCGGTGCTGCGCGCAGAGCGCGACGCCCTGGGGCGCGAGCCCGAGGTCCGCGCCACCTGACCACCGCACGACAGCAGCACGACCTGCCGCACCACCCACGGGTTGTCAGACCCCGGCGAGACACTGACGAGCACGACCAGACACACCAGAGACAGCAGACACGAAGCCGCAGGCACGAACCAGCAGGCACCAACGGTCAGGGAGGCCGCAGAACCATGACGGAGATGGCAAACAGGAGCTCGCGGGCGAAGTCGGGGGCCCGCAAGGGTGTCTCGATCGAGCGCATCTACACCACGCCCGGCGTCCACCCCTACGACGCGGTCACGTGGGAGAAGCGCGACGTCGTCCAGCAGAACTGGAAGACGGGCGAGACGATCTTCGAGCAGCGCGGGGTCGAGTTCCCCGACTTCTGGTCGATCAACGCCAGCACGATCGTCACGACGAAGTACTTCCGCGGCGCCCTCGGCTCCGAGAAGCGCGAGGTCTCCCTCAAGCAGCTCATCGACCGGGTCGTGCTGACCTACGTCGCAGCCGGCAAGAGCAACGGCTACTTCTCCTCGCCGGAGGACGCCGAGGTCTTCGAGCACGAGCTGACCCACGCCCTGCTCCACCAGGTGTTCTCGTTCAACTCCCCGGTCTGGTTCAACGTCGGCACCAACAGCCCGCAGCAGGTCTCCGCGTGCTTCATCCTCGCCGTCGACGACTCGATGGACTCGATCCTCAACTGGTACAAGGAAGAGGGCAAGATCTTCCAGGGCGGCTCCGGCGCCGGCCTCAACCTGTCGCGGATCCGCTCCTCCAAGGAGCTGCTCTCCTCCGGCGGCACCGCCTCCGGCCCCGTGTCGTTCATGCGCGGCGCCGACGCGTCCGCCGGGACGATCAAGTCCGGTGGCGCAACCCGTCGCGCGGCCAAGATGGTCGTGCTCGACGTCGACCACCCCGACATCGAGGAGTTCGTCGAGACGAAGGCGCGCGAGGAGGACAAGATCCGCGCCCTGCGTGACGCCGGCTTCGACATGGACCTCGGTGGCCGCGACATCGTCTCGGTGCAGTACCAGAACGCCAACAACTCGGTCCGCGTCAACGACGAGTTCATGAAGGCCGTCGAGTCCGGCTCGACGTTCGGCCTCCGCTCGCGCAGCGACGGCTCGGTCATCGAGGAGGTCGACGCCAAGGAGCTGTTCGGCAAGATCGCCAAGGCCGCGTGGGAGTGCGCCGACCCCGGCATGCAGTACGACGACACGATCAACGCGTGGCACACCAACCCGGAGACGGGCCGGATCACCGCGAGCAACCCGTGCTCGGAGTACATGTCGCTCGACAACTCCTCGTGCAACCTCGCCTCGCTCAACCTGCTGAAGTTCCTCCGCGACGACGACACCTTCGACGGTGAGACCTTCCAGAAGGTCGCCGAGCTCGTCATCACCGCGATGGACATCTCGATCTGCTTCGCGGACTTCCCGACCGAGCCGATCGGCGAGACGACCCGCAACTACCGTCAGCTCGGCATCGGCTACGCCAACCTCGGCGCGCTGCTGATGGCGACCGGCCACGGCTACGACTCCGAGGGTGGCCGCAGCCTCGCCGCCGCGATCACCTCGCTGCTCACGGGCGCCGCCTACAAGCGCAGCGCCGAGATGGCGAGCGTCGTCGGGGAGTATGCCGGGTACGCCCGCAACTCCGACGCGCACAAGCGGGTCATGCGCAAGCACCAGGCCGCCAACGACGACATCAAGACGCTCGACGCGATGGACTCCGACATCCACAAGCTCGCGACGAAGGCCTGGGACGACGTCATCAAGCTCGGTGACAAGCACGGCTACCGCAACGCCCAGGCCTCGGTGCTCGCCCCGACCGGCACCATCGGCTTCATGATGGACTGCGACACGACCGGCATCGAGCCGGACTTCTCGCTCGTGAAGTTCAAGAAGCTCGTCGGTGGCGGCTCGATGCAGATCGTCAACCTCACCATCCCGCGCG
>JBDSSS010000005.1:0-11406 GCA_039928615.1 Terracoccus sp.
CCTTCGACGTCACACCCGTGCGTATGCCGCTGACCCGGGAGGGGTGCTCAGCGCTTGCTGCGCTTCTCGCGGACGCGCACCGACACCTCGATGGGCGTGCCCTCGAAGCCGAAGGTCTCGCGCAGGCGACGCTCGATGAAGCGGCGGTAGCCAGCCTCGATGAACCCCGAGGCGAACAGGACGAAGCGCGGCGGCATCGTCGAGGCCTGGGTGGCGAAGAGGATGCGTGGCTGCTTGCCACCGCGGACCGGGTGCGGGTGGCCCGCGACGATCTCGCCGAGGAAGGCGTTGAGCCGGCCCGTGGGGACGCGGGTGTCCCACGAGTCGAGGGCGGTCTCGATGGCGGGGACGAGCCGGTCCATGTGGCGCCCGGTCTTTGCCGAGATGTTGACGCGCGGCGCCCACGGCACCTGGACGAGCTCCTTCTCGATCTCGCGCTCGAGGTAGTAGCGGCGCTCGTCGTCGATGGTGTCCCACTTGTTGTAGGCGATGACGATGGCGCGCCCGGCATCGATGGCCTGCTGGATGACCCGGATGTCCTGCTCCGCGATCGCCTCCTCGGCGTCGATGAGCACGACGGCGACCTCCGCCTTCTCGAGCGCGGTCTGGGTGCGCAGCGAGGCGTAGAAGTCGGCCCCGCGGGTCTGGTGGACCCGGCGGCGGATGCCGGCCGTGTCGACAAAGCGCCACGTCGTGCCGCCGAGCTCGATCAGCTCGTCGACGGGGTCGCGGGTCGTGCCCGCGACGTTGTCGACGACGACGCGCTCGGAGCCGGCGAGCCGGTTGAGCAGGCTCGACTTGCCGACGTTGGGCCGGCCGATGAGGGCCACGCGGCGCGGACCGCCCTGGGCATAGGCGCCGTGGGCCGAGACGGCGGGCAGCACGTCGAGCATCGCGTCGAGCGCGTCACCGCTGCCGCGGCCGTGCACGGCCGAGACGGGCCAGGGCTGGCCGAGCCCGAGGCTCCACAACATCGCCGCGTCGGCCTCGCCGCGCTGGTCGTCGACCTTGTTGGCCACGAGCACAACCGGCTTGCCGGAGCGCCGGAGCAGCTTGACGACGGCTTCGTCGTCGTCGGTGGCACCGACCGTGGCGTCGACGACGAACATGACGACGTCGGCGAGGTCGATGGCGATCTCGGCCTGCTCGGCGACGCGCAGGTGGATGCCGGTCGCGTCGGCCTCCCAGCCGCCGGTGTCGACGATGGTGAACCGGCGACCGGCCCACTCCCCCTCGTAGGAGACGCGGTCACGGGTCACGCCGGGCACGTCCTCCACGACGGCCTCACGGCGTCGGAGGATGCGGTTGACGAGGCTCGACTTGCCGACGTTGGGTCGGCCGACCACGGCCACGACGGGCAACGGACCGCGGGGCGCGGAGTCCGCGGCATACGGTCCCTCGGCGTCCAGGAGGGCCTGGTCCTCGGGGCTCAGCTCGAACTCGTCGAGTCCGGCGCGCAGGGCGCGCTCGACCGACTCGTCGTCGGGCTGGACGCTGGTCGAGATCGGAGCGCCCTCGTCAGCGGAGGGGCGGGCGGTCTCGTCGGTCACGATGTCCTCGAATCACAGGGGGTGTCAGGTGGTACTTGAAGGACCATTCTCCCACCGCGCGCGGTGTACGTGTGACGCGAGCGCCTCGCGGAGCTGCTCGCTGGCCGCGCGCAGCCGCTCACGGCCGGGGACGGAGGCGTCGATCGCGAGGTCGAACGGTTCGCCGAAGACGACCGTCAGGGTGGCGCGAGGGCGTGGCCAGGTGTCAGCCGAAGCCCCCGGCACCCGGGTTCCGAGCACCGCGACGGGCACGATCCGGGCGCCGGTGCGCAGCGCGATCCACGCGGCCCCCTGGTTGACCTGCTCGACGTCACCGTCCCGCCGGGTGCCCTCGGGGAAGATGCCGACCACTCCCCCACGTTCGAGCACGGCGGTCGCCGCCGCGAGGGCGGTGCGGTCCCCGACGTTGCGGTCGATCGGGATCTGGCCGACCGCGCGGATGAGCCACCCGACGACGCCCCGGAACGCCTCCTGCTTGACGAGGAAGTGGGCCGGCCGCGGCGCCATCGAGAAGACGAGCGGCCCGTCGAGGAACGCGGCGTGGTTGGCGACGAGCACGACCGGGCCCCTCGCCGGGACGCGGTCGGCGTGCCGCGCCCGGCCTTGGTCGAGGCTGTGGAAGATCGCGATCCCGATCCGGCGCCCAGCCCTGGCCCGCCGCGGGTGCGGCGCGTCCGGCGCGTCAGGCGGGATCAGGTGCCGCGAGGGGTCATGCCCGGGCGGCCCCGACGACCTGGAGCACGGCCGCGACGGAGCCCTCGAAGTCGAGGTCGGAGGTGTCGATCGTCGTCACCCCGTCGGCAGCCACCGTGAAGGAGGTCACCGCCGAGTCGGCGCGGTCGCGGTCGACGATCTGCGACCGGGTCGCCGCGACGGCGTCGGAGCTCGCGTCGCCGTGCAGCTCAGTGGAGCGCCGGGCGAGCCGGGCCTCCTCCGAGGCCGTGAGCAGGATGCGCACCGGGGCGTCGGACGCGACGACGGTCGTGATGTCGCGTCCCTCCGCCACGACGCCACCCTCGGAGCGGCCGGCGTCGGAGATGAGCCGGCGCTGGAGGTCGCGCATGACGTCGCGCACCGGCAGCACAGACGCGACGGCGGACACGTTCGTCGAGATGCGGGTCTCTCGGATCGCCTGGGCGACGTCGGTGCCGTCGACCCGCACGGTCGGGTCGTCGGGGTCGGTGCCGATCACGAGCGGGAAGGACTGTGCCGCAGCGAGGACCGCCTCGCCGTCCTCGAGGTCGACGCCGCTCTCGAGACACCACCAGGTGAGTGAGCGATACATGGCTCCGGTGTCGAGGTAGCCGTAGCCCAGGGTGCGCGCCACCTGCTTCGAGACGCTCGACTTCCCCGAGCCGGAGGGCCCGTCGATGGCGATGACGAAGCCGGAGAGGTCGCTCTCGGGGGACGGGTGGAGGTGCTCAGGCATGGTGACGACCCTACTGGCAGCAGGCTGCTCAGTCGTGCACGCGCCAACCGAGCCGGTCGAGGGCCGCCCGCAGCGGCAGCACCGACGCGGGCACGACGGAGATCTCCGCGATGCCGACCGCCTGGCCGAGGCCGTGCTCGAGGTGCAGGTCCTCGAGGTTGACTCCCGCCGCGCCGACGTCGCCGAGCAGGCGACCGAGCGCGCCCGGCTCGTCGGGGACGACGACCGACACCACGTCGTATGCCGCTGGGGCCGCGCCGTGCTTGCCCGGGATCCGCGCGTGGCCGAGGTTGCCCGCCTCGAGGACCCGGCTCAGGGTGCCGAGGGAGCCTTCGCCGTCACCGTCGACGAGCCCGTCGAGGGCCGAGACGACGCCGGAGATCTGGTCACGCACCTCACGCAGCACGTCGCGGACCGCCACGGCGTTGCCCGACAGGATCTGGGTCCAGAGCCGGGGGTCGCTGGCCGCGATCCGGGTCACGTCGCGCAGCCCCTGGCCGGCGAGACCGACAGCCGACTCGGGCAGCTCGCGCAGGGCGCCGGCCACGATGCTCGCCGCGATCTGGGGGACGTGCGAGACGGCGGCCACCGCCTCGTCGTGCTCGTGGGCGGGCATGACCCGCACCGCGGCGCCGGCGGCCGCTGCGAGGTCCCGGACGCGGCGCACCGCGTCGGCGCTCGACCCGGGGTGGGGCACGACGACCCAGGCACGCCCGTCGAAGAGGTCGCCCCGCGCGCCGGCGGCGCCGGATCGCTCCCGGCCGGCCATCGGGTGCGAGCCGACGTAGCGGGTCGCGTCGGCGCCCGAGGCGAGCACCCGCACCAGCACCGACTCCTTGACGGAGGCGACGTCGGTGACGACCGCGGCGGGCCAGCGTCGCAGCGACGCGACGATGACGTCGGCTGCGACGTCGGGCGGCGCCCCGACGACGACGAGGTCGGGCTCGGTCGCGACGTCGTCGACCGACCCGGCGCGCAGGTCGCGCGCCAGCCGCACCGCCGTCGGCGACGGGTCCTCGAGGGTGACCTCGAATCCGCCTGCGGACAGACAGATCCCGAGGCTCGTGCCGATGAGGCCCGTGCCGACGATGTGGACGTGCATGGTCACCGCGTCAGCGTAGCGACGCGGACGTGTGCCGTTGCCGCCATCTCGGCGGCGTCGGAGTCACAGGCCGGCGGCCTTGTAGAGAGCGCCGACCTCGGCCTTGTTGAGCCGGCGGGTCCGGCCGAGCTTGAGGTCGGCGAGGCGGATCGGGCCGACCTCGGTGCGCACGAGCTCGAGCACCGGGTGGCCGACGGCCTCGAGCATCCGGCGCACGACGTGCTTGCGGCCCTCGTGCAGGACGACCTCGACGAGCGCCTTGCCCGGCTGGGAGTCGACGACGCGGAAGGAGTCGGCGGTGACGGGGCCGTCCTCGAGCTGGACACCTTCACGCAGCTGGCGGCCGACGCCGTGACCGACCGGACCGCGGATCGTGGCCAGGTAGGTCTTGAGCACCCCGTAGGCCGGGTGCTGGAGCCGGTGCGCGAGGTCGCCGTCGTTGGTGAGCAGCAGCAGGCCCTCGGTGTCGGCGTCGAGGCGGCCGACGTGGAAGAGGCGCTCCTCCCGGTTGCCGACGTAGTCCTCGAGCGAGATCCGGCCGAGGTCGTCGTGCATGGTGGTGACGACGCCCTTGGGCTTGTTGAAGGCGAGGTAGACCCGGTCGTCGTCGAGGTTGACCCGAACGCCGTCGACGTGGACGACCTGGCGCTTGGGGTCGATGCGCACGCCGAGCTCGGTGACGATGTTGCCGTCGACCTCGACCCGGCCCTGCTCGATGAGGCCCTCACAGACCCGGCGGGAGCCGACGCCGCCGGCGGCCATCAGCTTTTGCAGGCGGATGCCGTCGGGGTCGTGGACGTCGACGGCCGGCTTGTCGGGGCGCTGGGGCAGCCGGGTGGGCTGGCTCGGCTTGGTCGACCCGGCGAACCGGGCGCCGGTCGAGCCCTTGCCGATGCCGGCCTTGCCGCTCCGGCTCCCGGTGGGCCGGCCGCCCTTGCCGGACGACTTGCCTCCTGGTCCGTCAGCTCGTTTGCGCGGCTGTCGGGGTGATCTCGAGTGCTCGCTCATGCGTGTCCTTCCTCGATCAGCTCGTCGATGACATCGACGTCGGGTAGATAGGGGGCCAGCGCGGGGAGGTCGTCGAGGGACGACAGCCCCATCCGCTGGAGGAAATAGGGGGTCGTGCGATAGAGGACGGCGCCGGTCTCGCCGAGGTCGCCGAACTCCTCGATCAGCCCGCGCGAGAGCAGGGTACGCACGACGCCGTCGACGTTGACCCCGCGCACGGCGCTCACCCGCGACCGGGAGACCGGCTGGCGGTAGGCAATGACGGCGAGGGTCTCGAGCGAGGCCTGGGTGAGCTTGGCCTGCTGACCGTCGAGGACGAACTTCTCCACGACCGGTGCGAAGTCGGACCGGCTGTAGACCCGCCACCCACCGGCGACGTTGCGCAGCGTGAACCCGCGCTGCGCAGCGGCATACTCCTGCTCGAGGCCGACGAGCTGCGCCACGACGTCCTCGACGGGGAGCTCGAGCGCCGACGCGAGCGCGAGCTCGTTGACGGGCTCGTCGACGACCATGAGCACCGCCTCGAGTGCGGAGCGGGCCCCGCCGGGGAAGTCGTTGATGTCGAAGGCAATCTGCTCGTCGCCCTCGCGCAGGGCCTCCGGCGCGTGCGTCGACAGGTCGGGGTCACTCATCGGTGCGCTCCTGCGGGGTGTGCGGCTCTGCCGGCTGCTGGGTCGGGTCGGGGGCTTCCGCGTCCGTCGGGAGGTCGTCGTCGAACTCGTCGTCGATCGCCACCTCGCCCTCGACCGAGCCGGTCCACCGGATCGTCAGCTCGCCGAGCGCCTCGGCCTGCTCGACGGCGATCGCCGCCTCCTTGAACAGCTCGAGCACGGCGAGGAAGCGGGCCACGATGACGAGGGTGCTGTCGGCGTCGGCGACGAGGTCGCGAAAGGACACGTGCCCCCGGCCGCGGATCCGCCCGACGATGAGGGCGGCCTGCTCGCGCACGCTCACCTGGGGCGCGTGGAGGTGCTCGAGCCCGACGGTGGGAGCGACCTTGGGCGTCATCGCGCGGACGGCGATCCGCGCGAACTGCTCCGGGGTCACGGCGATGACGAGCTCGGGCAGGAGGCGGGCGAACTCCGGCTCGAGACCGGCCTGGCGCGGCACCATCCGCCCCGAGGTGGCGATCCGGTCGGCGAAGGTGGCCGCGATCTGTTTGTAGGCGCGGTACTGGAGCAGCCGCGCGAAGAGCAGGTCGCGGGCCTCGATGAGCTCGAGGTCCTCGTCGTCCTGACCGCCGATCTGGGGCAGCAGGCGGGCAGCCTTGATGTCGAGCAGGGTCGCAGCCACGAGGAGGAACTCCGAGGCCTGCCCGAGGTCCCAGTCGTGGTCACTCGTCTGGGCAGCCTTGAGGTGGGCGACGAACTCGTCGGTGACCTTGGCCAGCGCGACCTCGGTGATGTCGAGCTTGTGCTTGCTGATCAGGCCGAGGAGCAGGTCGAAGGGACCGCTGAAGACGTCGAGGTGGACCTCGAAGGGCGTGACGGTGCGCCGGGTGATGATCCCGCCGGGGGTCATCTCACCCCGCGGAGTCGAGCGGCTGGGGCCCTCCACGACGAGCGGGACACCCCCGTCCGGTGCGCTCGCGTCGGCGGGCGGCATCCGGTCGACGGTGTCCTGCCCTGTCATGGCGTCATCGTCAGGCCGCCCCACCGCGGGCGATGAGCTCGCGGGCGAGCTGCCGGTAGGCGTTGGCGCCCGAGTGGTCGGACGAGTAGGTCGTGATCGGCTCGGCGGCGAGGGTGGCGTCGGGGAACTTCACCGTGCGGCTGATGACGGTGTGGAAGACCCGGTCGCCGAAGTGGTCGACGACGGAGCGGACGACCTCCTTGCTGTGCAGGGTGCGTCCGTCGTACATCGTCGCGAGGATGCCGTCGACCTGCAGGCGGGGGTTGAGCCGGTCGGTGATCTTGTCGATGGTGTCGATGAGCAGCGCGACGCCGCGCATCGCGAAGAACTCGCACTCGAGCGGGATGAGCACGCCGTGCGCCGCGGTGAGCGCGTTGACCGTGAGCAGCCCGAGGGAGGGCTGGCAGTCGATGAGGATGACGTCGTAGTCGTCGACGACGGGGCGCAGCACCCGGGCGAGGATCTGCTCCCGGGCGACCTCCCCGACGAGCTGGACCTCGGCGGCCGACAGGTCGATGTTGGCCGGCACGAGGTCGAGGTTCTCGGTGCGGGTGGACTGGATGACATCGCGCACGTCGTGGCCGCGCTCGACGAGCAGGTTGTAGATCGTCGTGTCGAGCTCCTGCGCGTTGACCCCGAGGCCGACGGACAGGGCCCCCTGCGGGTCGAAGTCGACGACGAGCACGCGACGGCCCAGCTCGGCCAGGGCCGCGCCGAGGTTGATCGTCGTCGTCGTCTTGCCGACGCCACCCTTCTGGTTGCACATCGCGATGATGCGCGCCGGGCCGTGGCTGCCGAGGGGCTCCGGGACGGGGAAGTCCGGGAGGGGACGGCCGGTGGGGCCGATGATCGCGACCGAGTCCGGGCCGGTGCCGGGCAGGTGCTGCGCGCCGGATGACGAGGAGCCGGCGGCGGCTCTCGCGGCCTCCGCCGCAGGCGGTGCGGCCTCGGGCGCCGCGGTCGGCTGGCTGGGGACGGGCTCGCCGACACCGAGGGGCCGGTCGAGATGCTCAGATGGCACGGACTGCATGGTCTGGCGTGACTCCTCGTTCACCGGGTGTAACTCCGCTCGGTCGTGCCTGTCACAGCGCACTCGGTCAGCCTCGCGCTGATCACGTGTGACCCTATCAGCGGGCCCGGGGGTGGGCCTCCGCGTAGACCTCACGCAGCCGCTGCACCGACACGAGCGTGTAGATCTGGGTCGTCGTCACCGACGCGTGGCCGAGCAGCTCCTGCACGACCCGCACGTCTGCTCCGCCGTCGAGCAGGTGGGTCGCGAAGGAGTGCCGCAGGGTGTGTGGCGAGACGTGCTCGCTGACCCCGGCCCGCTCGGCGACCTGCTGGAGCACTGCCCACGCCGACTGCCTCGACAGCCGGGCCCCGCGGTGGCCGAGGAAGAGAGCCGGGGTCCCCCTCCCCCGTGAGGCGAGCGCCGGGCGGCCGCGCACGAGGTATGCCGTCACCGCGCCCACCGCGTATCGGCCCACGGGCACGATCCGCTCCTTGTCACCCTTGCCCCGCAGACGGACCACGCCCACGCCGGGACGGCCGCCCGGCTCGGCCTCGTCGATGCCGACGTCGATGTCGTCGACGTCGAGGCCGACGGCCTCGCTGATCCGGGCCCCGATGCCGTAGAGCACCTCGAGCAGGGCCCGGTCGCGCAGCGACTCGGGCGTGTCGCCCACGCTGGCGGCCTCGAGGAGCCTCTCGACGGCGTCGACCCCGATCGCCTTGGGCAGCCGGGACGGCGGCCGCGGCGGGGCGACGTGGGCGGCCGGGTCCGCGCTCGCCTCGCCCTCGAGGACGAGGAAGCGGTGGAAGCCCCGCACCGCGACGAGCGTGCGGGCCGACGAGGAGGCCGCCAGCCCGCGCTCACGCAGCGAGGCGAGGAAGTCGGTGACGTCCTGCTCTCCGACCGCCGAGGCGTCAGTGATCCCCCGCGCCGAGAGGTGGTCGCGGTACTTGCCGAGGTCTCGGGTGTAGGAGCTGAGCGTGTTGGTCGACGCGCCCCGCTCGACCCGCACGTGGTCGAGCCACCCCCGCACCTGCCGGTCGAGGCGGGTGGCGGGGGCGGGCGTGGCGGCCGGGGACCTCGTCGGGTCCTTGGGGTCCTTGCGGTCCGTCAGGACAGGGCCTCGGCCAGCTCGATCGACTCCATGCCGTGGGCCTCGGCGACGGGACCGTAGGTGACGTGCCCGTCCCACGTGTTGAGCCCGAGGGCCAGCGCCCGGTCGGCCGCGAGCGCCCCCCGCCAGCCCTCGTTTGCCAGCTTGACGGCATACGGCAGCGTGGAGTTCGTCAGGGCGTACGTCGAGGTGTTGGGCACCGCCCCGGGCATGTTGGCGACGCAGTAGAAGACGGAGTTGTGCACCATGAAGGTGGGGTCGGCGTGCGTCGTCGGCCGCGAGTCCTCGAAGCAGCCGCCCTGGTCGATGGCGATGTCGACGAGCACCGAGCCCGGCTTCATCTGGGCGACGAGGTCGTTCGTCACGAGCTTGGGGGCGGCCGCTCCGGGGATGAGCACGGCGCCGATGACCATGTCGGCCTCGAGGACCTGCTGCTGCACGGTCAGCTTCGAGGAGGCCAGCCCGTGGACGCGGTTGTCGTAGCGCCAGAACGACATGCGCAGCTTGTCGAGGTCGGTGTCGAGCAGGGTCACGTCGGCGCCCATGCCGAGGGCGATGTTGGCGGCGTTCTGGCCCGAGACGCCGGCGCCGAGGATGACGACCTTGGCGTTCTGCACCCCGCCGACGCCGCCCATGAGCACGCCGCGGCCGCCCTGGGCGCGCATCAGCGAGTGGGCGCCGACCTGCGGTGCGAGGCAGCCGGCGACCTCCGACATCGGGTAGAGCAGCGGCAGCGCGCCGGAGGTCAGCTGCACCGTCTCGTAGGCGATGCCGGTCACCTTGCGGGCGACGAGCTCCTCGGTGAGCGGCTTGTCGGCGGCGAGGTGGAGGTAGGTGAAGAGGGTCAGGCCCTCCCGCATCCGGTGGTACTCCTCGGCGACGGGCTCCTTGACCTTGAGCACCATCTCGGACTCGCCCCACACGTCGTCGGCGCTGTCGACGATGCGGGCGCCGGCGGCCACGAAGTCGGCGTCGCTGATCTGCGAGCCGACACCGGCGTCCTTCTCGACGAGGACCTCGTGCCCGTGCTCGGTCAGCTCGTGGGCTCCCACGGGCGTCAGGGCGACGCGGTACTCGTGGTTCTTGACCTCGCGGGGAATGCCGACCTTCATGGGTGTGCCCATCCTTCGTTCACGGATCCGAGCGGGGAGCCACGACTCCGTCGTCCGGCCCCGCGCCGATCGGGGGACGACCGGCGAGCCAACTCTAGCGACGCCCCCACCGGGCCGAGCAGCCTGTGGACGAATCCCGCGGGCGTGGGTGGGTCGGGGCAGGGTGGGGTGATGGATGACGTCCTGCCACCGCTTCCGCTCCGGCTCCCCACCCGCGACCGGGGTCGGCTTCGTCGGCCGCCCGTCCGGCCCCTCGACCCGCTCGCTCCCCTCGACCCGCTCGCTCCCCTCGACCCGCTCGAGCCGCTGGACCTCGGAGCGCCGCTGGAGCCGGTCTCGGCGTCCCGCCCGGTCGAGCCCGTGGGCCGGCGGACCCAGCGCTGGCTCGGGATGTCGGCGGCCGTGGGCTGCTACCACGTCATCGACACCCTGGCCCGTGACGTGGGCACCATGCCTGCGACCCGGGACCGCGCCATCGGCATCGGGATCGTGCTGGGGCTCGCCGGACTGCTCCCCCCACAGACCCGTGGGTATGCCGCTGGCCTCGCCTTCGGTCTCGCCGCGCTCTACGTGCTCCAGTACTCCCTCCTCGTCGTTGCCTGGGCACTCAGCCCATAGGGTGGCCCGAGCGCACGCCGGACGACGAGGGAGACGCCATGAAGCTCTACGCCGACACGTCGGCCCGTCGGAGCAGGCAGCTCGTCGCCGACGTGCTCGTCCTGCTCTGGGTGGGCGTCTGGGCCTGGGTGGGTCGGTCGGTGCACGACCTCATCGCCGAGCTCCAGACACCGGCCGACTCGATCAGCCGCGCCGGGACCTCGGTGCACGACGCCCTCACCGGCGCCGGCACCCAGGCCGAGCAGCTGCCGTTCGTCGGGGACTCGCTGCGTGACTGGCTGGTCCAGGCCGCCGGCTCGGGGACGACGCTGCAGACCGCCGGCACCACCATGTCCTCGACGATCGGGACGCTCGCACTCGTCGCCGGCTTTATCACCGCCCTCGTGCCGATCCTGCTCGTGGCCGGTGTGTGGCTGCTCGTCCGGGTGCGGTTCGTCCGCCGGGCCACGAGCGCCCAGCGCTTCATCGACAGCAACGAGGACCTCGACCTCTTCGCCCTGCGGGCGATGGCCAACCAGCCGATGACGGCCCTCGCCCGGATCAGCTCGGACCCCGCCGGGGACTGGCGTCGACGCGACCCCGAGGTGATCCGCGCCCTCGCCTCGCTCGAGCTGCGCAACCACGGGCTGCGGCCCCCACCACGCTGAGGGTCGGTGGGTCTCAGCCGCCGGTGCGCGTGACGGTGGCGGTGAGGTCCTCGGCCGGGGGCGACCACGTCTGCGGGTCGGCGGCGACCTGCTCGCCGCTGCGGATGTCCTTGACCTCGTCGCCGCTCTCCCCCACGCCGGCAAACCAGACGAAGGGAATGCCGCGTCGCTCGGCGTAGCGG
>JBDSSS010000006.1:0-38494 GCA_039928615.1 Terracoccus sp.
AAGTGAAGCGCTCGACCTCCTCGCCGGCGTCGCACCGGCACAATGAGACGAGTGCGCTCCGCTCACTGTGGGAGAGCACCTGCCAGACCCCGCCGGCGACCTCCCACCGGATCACCCGCAGCAGGTCCTCCGAGTCGCCATCGGCCAGCGAACCGGGTCCCGCGGTCACGGCACCTTGACGACGGTGAGCAGGACAGCGGCGTCCTCGAGCGCCAGGAGTGCGTGCCGGGCGCGCGGGATGATGACGTGGTCGCCCTCGGTCCCGTCCCAGCGCTGATCACCGCTCGTGAGCCGGACCGTTCCCCGGAGCACCTGGAGGGTCGCCTCCCCCGGACTGTCGTGCTCAGCGAGCTCGTGCCCGGCGAGCAGGGCAATGACTGTCTCTCGCAGGGCCCGGTCCTGCCCTCCGTGGATGGTCACGGCGGACCGTCCGCTCTGCTCCTGACGTGCCAGCGCCAAGGCCTCGTCGACCCACGGCCCGATCGAGAACGACTCCATCGCCGCACCACCTCCGGCCCCGACCATACGCCGTTGCGGCACCGTGCGCCGGGCGGAGTGGCTGTCGCCGCCGGACCGCCGCCGGTCGTGGTGGGCGCGGCCTCCGAGTGAGTGGGCGAGCAGCGGAAGTGACTGGTCTGACCCGAGTCTGGTGGACGAGCTCATCTCCGGTTCGCAATGGTGACTCCGAATGGCGAGTGCGACGGACCAAGCCGTCGCGGGGGCCGAAGCGTCAATCCGGACGTCCGTGCGGCTGAGCCCACGGTGCTACCTCCACCGGGTCACGATCTCCTCGCGTCGGTCGTGGCTGCCGATCGTTGCGCTACCCGCGCTGACCCCGATCAGACAGGCCAGCATCCGCACCGTCGTGGTTTTGCCCGCGCCGTTGGGTCCGAGCAGTCCGAGGACTCACCGTGACTCTCCGTGACTCACGGAGAAGGTGAGGTCCTCGACAGCAGGACGACCGTTGAACCTTCGAGTCAGCCCGTCGACCTCGATCATCGCCATGTCAGTCTGATGCCGAGCTCGGGAGCGCCGCCCACCGACAGGCCCCCATTCCGCAGCATGCGGTCGAGATGAGGAGCTGCGCCAGCGCACTCCGCCGGACCTGCGGGCGACCCAGGTCAATCGACCCTCGTCAAGACTTGATCTATTCCAGATAACGGGGCAGTGTGGAAGGCATGGGCACGGGAGCCCGGTCCGACGCCTCTGCGGCGGCCTCCTGACGTGCCCTCCCCCCACAGAGAAGGACGTTCCCGTGTCTGAGCTCCACGAAACCAACGCCGAGGTCGGCGAGATGAACGAGCCCCAAGCAGCGACGTGCCCCGTCGCGCACGACCGGTCCGTGCGACCCACCGGCACCAGCAACCGCGAGTGGTGGCCCAACCGCCTCAACCTCAAGGTGCTCGCGAAGAACCCGGCTGTCGCGAACCCGCTCGGCGCCGACTTCGACTACCCCGCCGCCTTCTCCGCCCTCGACCTCGCCGAGGTCAAGGCGGACATCGCGGGGGTCCTCACCGACTCGCAGGACTGGTGGCCCGCCGACTTCGGCAACTATGGCCCCTTCATGATCCGGATGGCGTGGCACAGTGCCGGTACCTACCGCGTCCAGGACGGCCGCGGTGGCGCAGGTGCCGGGCAGCAGCGCTTCGCCCCCCTCAACTCCTGGCCCGACAACGGCAACCTCGACAAGGCCCGCCGCCTGCTGTGGCCGGTCAAGAAGAAGTACGGGCAGAGCCTGTCCTGGGCCGACCTCATCGTCCTCACCGGCAACGTCGCTCTCGAGACGATGGGACTGCCGACCTTCGGCTACGGCGGCGGCCGCAAGGACGTCTGGGAGCCGGACGACGACGTCTACTGGGGCTCGGAGGCCGAGTGGCTCGGCGACGAGGACCGGTACACCGGCGAGCGTGACCTCGAGAACCCGCTGGCCGCGGTCCAGATGGGCCTCATCTACGTCAACCCGGAGGGCCCGGCCGGCCACCCCGACCCGCTCGCCGCGGCGCACGACATCCGCGAGACCTTCGCCCGGATGGCGATGAACGACGAGGAGACCGTCGCCCTCATCGCCGGCGGCCACACCTTCGGCAAGACGCACGGCGCGGCCGACCCGCTCGTCCACGTCGGCTCCGAGCCCGAGGGCGCCGCCCTCGAGGAGCAGGGCCTCGGCTGGAAGAACTCGTTCGGCACAGGCAAGGGCAAGGACGCGATCACCTCCGGCCTCGAGGTCACCTGGACCTCGACGCCGACCCAGTGGGGCAACGGCTTCTTCGACAACCTCTTCGGATACGAGTGGGAGCTGTCGGCCAGCCCGGCCGGCGCGAACCAGTGGGTCGCCAAGGACGGCGCGGGGGCCGGCACGATCCCCGCCCCCGACGCCGGCGGGCCCGGACGGGCCCCGACGATGCTGACGACTGACCTGGCGCTGCGTCTCGACCCCGCCTACGAGCGGGTCTCGCGTCGCTTCCACGAGAACCCCGCGGAGTTCGCGGACGCGTTTGCTCGGGCCTGGTTCAAGCTGACCCACCGCGACATGGGGCCCGTCGTGCGCTGCCTCGGCCCGGAGGTGCCGCAGGAGGAGCTGCTCTGGCAGGACCCGCTGCCCGACACCGCGGGCGAGCAGATCACCGCGGACGACGTCGCCGCCCTCAAGGCGCGCATCCGCGATGCGGACCTCGGCGTCCCCGAGCTCGTCAAGGCCGCCTGGGCCGCCGCATCCACCTTCCGCAGCAGCGACAAGCGCGGCGGCGCGAACGGAGCCCGGGTCCGCCTCGAGCCGCAGAGCGGGTGGGACGTCAACGACCCGGCCGAGCTGGCTGCGGTGTTGCGCGCCCTCGAGGGCATCCAGTCCGCCTTCAACGCCGACTCGGAGCGCCGCGTCTCGGTCGCCGACCTCGTCGTGCTCGCGGGCAACGTCGCCGTCGAGCAGGCCGCGGCTGCCGGGGGCGTCACCGTCACGGTGCCCTTCCGTCCGGGCCGGGTCGACGCCACGCAGGAGCAGACCGACGTCGAGTCGTTCGCCTTCCTCGAGCCGCGCCACGATGGCTTCCGCAACCACCTCGGCAAGAGCGGCGACGTGCCGGCAGAGTTCCTCCTCGTCGACCGCGCCAACCTGCTCGGCCTCTCGGCCCCGCAAATGACGGTCCTCGTCGGGGGGCTGCGCGTCCTCGGTGCGAACAGCGGCGGCTCGACCGTCGGGGTCCTCACCGACCGGCCGGGCACCTTGAGCACCGACTTCTTCGTCAACCTGCTCGAGCTCGGCACGACGTGGACCCCGACCTCCGACGCGTCCGACGCCTTCACGGCAACGGACGCCGCCGGCAACCAGCGCTGGACCGGCAGCCGCGTCGACCTGCTCTTCGGGTCGAACTCCGAGCTGAGGGCCGTCGCCGAGGTCTACGCCAGCGACGACGCCACCGAGAAGTTCGTGCACGACTTCGTCGCCGCCTGGACGCAGGTCATGGAGGCGGACCGCTTCGACCTCGCCTGACCCTGGCCGATCCCGACCCGCCACTGACCGGTCACCGACGGGTCACCGACGGGTCACCGACGGGTCTCTGATCGACTCATCGTGGACCCAGCCCCCCGGGGCGGGTCCACGGTGGGGCCGGTGGCAGTATCGATGGCATGGACTACACGAGACTGGGCAGCTCAGGACTCACCGTCAGCCGGATCGCCCTCGGCTGCATGAGCTTCGGCGAGAGCGAGCGCGGCAACCACAGCTGGTCGCTCAGCGAGGACGAGAGCGGTCCGTTCTTCGCACAAGCCGTCGAGCAGGGCATCACCTTCTGGGACACGGCCAACGTCTACAGCCACGGCTCCTCCGAGGAGATCGTCGGACGCGCGATCGAGACCTACAGCCGCCGCGAGGACGTCGTGCTCGCCACGAAGGTCCACGGCGAGATGCACTCTGGTCCGGGCGGTTCCGGCCTGTCTCGCAAGGCGATCATGGAGCAGGTCGACGCCTCGCTCACCCGCCTCGGCACCGACTACGTCGACCTCTACCAGATCCACCGCTTCGACCCGCAGACACCGGTCGAGGAGACGATGCAGGCGCTCCACGACGTCGTCCAGGCCGGCAAAGCCCGCTACATCGGCGCCTCGTCGATGTGGGCCTGGCAGTTCGCGGCCATGCAGCACGCCGCCGACCTCGGTGGTTGGACCCGGTTCATCTCGATGCAGGACCAGTACAGCCTCATGCAGCGCGAGGAGGAGCGCGAGATGTTCGGCCTCCTCGCCGACCAGGGCGTCGGGAGTATGCCGTGGAGCCCCCTCGCGCGCGGCCGCCTCGCCCGCCCGTGGGGCACGACGACGAACCGGTCCGGCACGGACGCGTTCGGCGAGACCCTCTTCAACGAGCGCGACAAGCCGATCGCGGATGCCGTCGAGCAGGTCGCCGAGGCACGCGGCGTGCCGATGGCGTCGGTCGCCCTCGCGTGGGTGCTGCGCAACCCCGTCGTCGACGCGCCCATCATCGGCGCGACGAAGAGCCACCACCTCACCGACGCGGTCGCCGCGCTCGACCTCACCCTGACCGACGACGAGGTCGCCGCGCTCGAGTCGCCCTACACCCCGCGGGAGCCGGCCGGCTTCTGAGCCGCTGCTACTCCTCGTCGACGGTGAGGTCGACCATGAGCTCGGCGGCGAGCTGCTCGAGGTCGGCCCGCAGCACGGACGGGTCGGCCTCGGCGCCGACCCGCACGACGATGTGCGCCTCGAAGAGCCGCCCGCCCGCCATCGGTGCGTCCCGGCTGCCGGTCGTCATCTCCTCGATGCTCAGCTCGTGGCGGTGCAGCACCCCCGACACCTCCCGCACGATGCCGGGGCGGTCGGTGCCGAGCAGGTCGATGCGCAGCTGCCGGGGCGCGTCCTCCTGCGGCGCCTCCGTCCCCGGGTGCGCCGCGACGTCCATCAGGCCGTCGAGCTCGCGCAGGGCGGCAACCAGCGCGTCAGCCTTCTCCGCGGGCACGGACACCACGACGACGCCGGCGAACTGACCTGCGAGCTCGGTCATCTGGCTGTGTTCCCAGTTGCCGTCGTGGGCGGAGACGACGTCAGCGAGGGAGGCGACGAGGCCGGCGCGGTCTTCGCCGATGACGGTGAGCACGAGGCGTGACATGGCTAGGAGCGTAGCCCCGCCGGGTGCGCAGACGTCCTCATCGAGGGGACTCACCGGCATACGGCCCCAATCTCTTTCGTGTCTACTCGCGGGTCGGCCTCGATGCGTGGAAGGCTGCACGGAGGATGCCCTGCCCCGGACCCCACCGGGTCGGGCGACGAGAGGAAGAGCTGCTCGATGATCTCGCGGATCGCGATCGTCAACCGTGGAGAGGCCGCGATGCGGCTCATCCACGCCGTGCGTGACCTCAACGCCAGCACCGGCCCGGGAGGGCACAAGATCGAGACGGTGGCGCTGCACACCGAGGGCGAGCGTCGGGCCATGTTCGTCCGCGAGAGTGACGACGCCTACGACCTCGGTCCCGCGTCGGCCCGCCCCTACCTCGACCACGCGGTCCTCGAGCGCGCGCTCGTCGAGTGCGGCGCCGACGCCGCCTGGGTCGGCTGGGGCTTCGTCGCCGAGGACCCCGCCTTCGCCGAGCTCTGTGGCCGTATCGGCATCACCTTCATCGGCCCGAGCCCCGAGGCGATGCGCCAGCTCGGCGACAAGATCGGCTCCAAGCTCATCGCCGAGGAGGTCGGCGTCCCCGTCGCACCGTGGTCGCGCGGCGAGGTCGCCACCCTCGAGGGCGCCAAGGAGGCGGCCGCGTCGATCGGCTACCCGCTCATGCTCAAGGCCACCGCCGGTGGTGGTGGGCGCGGCATCCGCGTCGTCGCCTCCGATGCCGACCTCGCCGACGCCTACGAGCGCACCCGCGACGAGGCGGAGCGCGCGTTCGGCTCCGGCGTCGTCTTCCTCGAGCGGCTCGTCACCGGGGCCCGCCACATCGAGGTCCAGGTCATTGCCGACGGCCAGGGCACCGCGTGGGCGATCGGCGTGCGCGACTGCTCCGTGCAGCGGCGCAACCAGAAGGTCATCGAGGAGTCCTCCTCCCCGGTGCTCAGCCCCGAGCAGGCCGACGAGGTGCGCACGAGTGCCGAGCGCCTCGCGATCGCCGTGGGGTATGCCGGCGCCGGCACCGTCGAGTTCCTCTACCACCCGGGCGACCGGTTCTTCGCCTTCCTCGAGGTCAACACCCGGCTCCAGGTCGAGCACCCGATCACCGAGCTCGTCACCGACACCGACCTCGTCAAGCTCCAGATCCTCGTCGCCGACGGTGGCCGCCTCGACGACCTCCCCGGCGGTCGCCCGACCGAGCGCGGCCACGCCGTCGAGGCGCGTCTCAACGCCGAGGACCCCGACCGCGACTTCGCGCCGTCGCCGGGCCGCATCTCCCTGCTCAACTTCCCGTCCGGTCCCGGCATCCGCGTCGACACCGGCGTCGAGGAAGGCGACTCGATCCCCGCCGACTTCGACTCGATGATCGCGAAGATCATCGCCTACGGCCGGGACCGTGACGAGGCCCTCGCCCGGCTGCGCCGCGCCCTCGGCGAGACGACGGTCGTCATCGACGGTGGCTCGACGAACAAGAGCTTCATCCTCGACCTGCTCGACCAGCCCGAGATCATCGACGGCACCGCCGACACCGGCTGGATCGACAGGGTGCGCTCCGAGGGGCGCCTCGTGCTGCACCGGCACTCAGGCATCGCCCTCGTCGCCGCCGGGATCGAGGGCTACGAGGACGCCGAGGCCATCGAGCGCGCCCGGCTGCTCGAGTCCGCCAGAGGGGGCCGTCCGCAAGCCCAGCACAGCGTCGGCCGCGCCATCGACCTCAAGCTGCGCGGCACGGCATACAAGGTCACCGTGCTGCGCACCGCGTCGCAGTCCTACCGCGTGACGATCGCCAACGGCACGACCCAGCACGTCGACGCGACGATGGACCGGATCGACGAGTATGCCGCTCGCATCACCGTCGAGGGCCGCACCCACCGGCTCGTCACCGCCACCCACGGGCCCGTCCACCTCGTCGAGGTCGACGGCGTCACGCACCGCGTCTCTCGCGACGAGGGTGGCGTCATGCGCTCCCCCGCGCCGGCTCTCGTCGTCGCCGCGCCGGTGCCGGTCGGCGGTGAGGTCGCGGCGGGCGCGCCCGTCCTCGTCCTCGAGTCGATGAAGATGGAGACGGTGCTGCCGGCTCCCTTCGCCGCCCGGGTCCGCGAGCTGCTCGTCGCCGTCGGGAGCCAGGTCGAGACGGGGGCTCCCCTCGTCCGCCTCGAGCCCACCGGTGATGACGACGAGGCTGCCGAGGCCGCGCCGACCGACGCGGTCGACCTCGACCTGCCTGACTCCGACGAGGGCGCCGCGACGGCGGCCCAGCGCGCCCAGCGCGCCATCGGGGCGCTCTCGGCCGGGGTCCTCGGCTACGACACCCAGGTCGACGGCGACCGCAACCTGCTCGAGGCCTACCTCAAGGCCCGGCAGGAGCTCTCGAGCGAGAGCACGGTCCCGCTCGCTGCGGAGATCCGCATCCTCGAGCTGATCACCGACTTCGCCGAGCTGAGCCGCAACCGCCCGGCGGCCGAGGAGCGGCACACCGAGCTGCTCGTGCACAGCCCGCGCGAGCACTTCCACTCCTACCTCCAGAGCCTCGACGTCGACCGCGCCGGGCTGCCCCAGGACTTCCGCGACAAGCTCGCCAGGGTGCTGCAGCACTACGGGGTGAGCGACTTCGAGCGCACCCCCGAGCTGGAGCAGGCCGTCTTCCGGGTCTTCCTCGCGCAGCAGCGATCGGCCCCCGAGGTCCAGGTGGCGATCGCGCTGCTCCAGCGCTGGCTCGAGGAGCCGGTGCCCGAGGCGCCGCTCGACCACGCCGCGCGCGAGGTCCTCGACGGTCTCGTGCTCGCCACCCAGCTGCGCTTCCCCGTCATCGGTGACCTGGCCCGGAGCGTCCGCTTCCGCTGGTTCGACCAGCCGCTCGTCGACCGGCAGCGCCGCAGTGTCCTCGCCGGGGTGGCTGACCGGGTCGCCCAGCTCGCCCTCGAGCCGACGACCGCGGAGGACGCCGAGCGCATCGACGCCCTCGCGGCCATCCCCGAGCAGATCGTCGGCTTCCTCGCCGACCGCCTGCACGACCAGGCCCCCGACGCCCTGCCCGAGCACGAGCCGATGCTCGAGGTGCTCATCCGTCGGCACTACCGCGAGCACGAGCTGCACGACCTGCGCCGGTTCCACGCCGCCGGTCGGCCGTTCGCCGTGGCCGACTACACCGTCGGCGACCGTCCGACGCACCTCGTCACGACGATCGGGTCGGTCTCCGAGCTCACCTCCGGCAGCTCGCTCGTCGACGCGGTCACCGCTGAGGTGGCGGGCCGGAGCGACGGCCTACAGGCCGTCGTCGACCTCTACCTGCGCTGGCCGGAGCAGCCCGCGTCGCACGACGAGGCCAGCTCGCAGCTGTCGTCCCTGCTCGCCGCGCTGCCGGTGACCCGCGAGGTGCGCCGCGTCGCCGTCGCCGTGAGCGCCGGGACGGGTCGCCCCGTCGACTACTTCACCTTCCGACCCGTCGAGGGCGGGCTCACCGAGGACACGCTCGTCCGCGGCGTGCACCCGATGGTCGGCCGTCGCCTCAACCTCTGGCGGCTCACGGCCTTCGACGTCACCCGGCTCGACGCCCCCGAAGACGTGCTGCTCTACGAGTGCGTCGCGCGCGACAACCCCGAGGACCGCCGCCTCGTGGCCCTGGCCCAGGTGCGTCAGGTGGTCGTCGTGCGCGACGACGCGGGCAGGGTGTCGGGGCTGCCGCACGTGGAGCGGGCCGTGGCCAACTGCCTCGCCGCGATCCGGCGGGTGCGCGCCAGCCGCGGCCACCGCGCCTCGAAGCTCGACATGAACCACGTGTGGATCCAGATCTGGCCGACCATCGAGGCCGATCTCACCCAGCTCACCGCGCTCCAGACCCGGATCGCCCCGATCACGGCCGGCGCCGGCATCGAGGAGGTCCTCGTGCAGGCCAGCGTGGCGGGCGCCCCCGGCGAGGCACCGCTGCGGGTCGCGGGCCGGTTCTCCTACCAGCCCGGCTCTGGCGTCGTCGCGTCGGTCGGCGAGCCGCCCTCGGAGGCGCTCAAGCCGCTCGACGACTACGCCTCCAAGGTCGTGCGAGCCCGCCGCCGCGGGCTCGTCTACCCCTACGAGCTCCAGTCGATGATCGCCGGCCCGGGTGGGACCGTCGTCGAGCACGACCTCGACGAGTCGGGTCGTCTCGTCCCCGTCGACCGGGCACCCGGGCTCAACACGGCGGGCATCATCGTCGCGGTCGTCACCTCCGTGACCGACCGTCATGCCGCGCCCGTCACCCGGGTGGCTCTGAGCGGCGACCCGCTGCGCTCCCTCGGCTCGGTGGCCGAGGCGGAGTGCGCCCGCGTCATCGCCGCCATCGATCTCGCCGACGAGATGGGCGTGCCGCTCGAGTGGTACGCGCTGTCCGCAGGGGCCCGGATCTCGATGGACTCCGGCACGGAGAACATGGACTGGGTCGCCAAGGCACTCAAGCGGATCATCGAGTTCACCCAGGCGGGCGGCGAGATCAACATCATCGTCGCCGGGATCAACGTCGGCGCCCAGCCCTACTGGAACGCCGAGGCGACGATGCTCATGCACACCAAGGGCATCCTCGTGATGACGCCGGACAGCGCCATGGTGCTCACCGGCAAGCAGTCGCTCGACTTCTCCGGCGGCGTCTCGGCCGAGGACAACTTCGGCATCGGTGGCTACGACCGCGTGATGGGCCCGAACGGCCAGGCGCAGTACTGGGCAAAGGACCTCGCCGCCGCGCGGGCCATCCTCATGGCGCACTACGACCACGCCTACGTCGTTCCCGGAGAAGGCGGCCCGCGCCGTGTCGCCACGACTGACCCGTCCGACCGGGACGTGACCACCTACCCCCACGAGATGCCGGACTCCGGCTTCACGACGGTCGGTGACATCTTCTCGGTCGCCACCAACCCGGACCGCAAGAAGGCGTTCGACATACGCACGGTGATGCGGGCCGTGGCCGACCAGGACCACGAGCCGCTCGAGCGCTGGGCCGGCATGACCGACGCCGAGACGGCCGTCGTCCAGGACGCGCATCTCGGCGGCATCCCGGTGAGCCTCATCGGGATCGAGTCGAAGTCGGTGGCCCGGCGCGGTTTCCCCCCCACCGACGGCCCCGACACCTACACCTCGGGCACGCTCTTCCCCCGCTCCTCGAAGAAGGTGGCCCGGGCCATCAACGCGGCGAGCGGCAACCGTCCCCTCGTCGTGCTGGCCAACCTCTCCGGCTTCGACGGCTCCCCCGAGTCGATGCGCAACCTCCAGCTCGAGTACGGCGCCGAGATCGGTCGGGCCATCGTCAACTTCGACGGGCCGATCGTCTTCACCGTCGTCTCGCGCTACCACGGCGGCGCCTTCGTCGTGTTCTCCAAGGCGCTCAACCCGCGGATGACCGTGCTCGCGGTCGAGGGCTCCTTCGCCTCGGTGATCGGAGGCGCCCCGGCGGCAGCCGTCGTCTTCGCACGCGACGTCGACGCACGCACGTCGGCCGACCCCCGGGTCGCCGAGCTCGAGTCCGCTCTCGGGTCCGAGTCCGGGGTCGAGCGCGCACGGGTCGCGGCCGAGCTGGCCGAGCTTCGTCAGTCAGTGCGCTCGGAGAAGCTCGGCCAGGTGGCGGCGGAGTTCGACGGCGTGCACAGCATCCACCGGGCGGTCTCGGTCGGGTCGGTGGACGCAGTGATCGAGGCCGACCAGATCCGTCCCCGGATCATCGCCGCGATCGAGGCAGGCCTCGAGATCTGAGTCATCGGGCTGCAAGCCCCTTTTCGCCCGTCTCGCGAGGTAGGTTCCCGAGGTCCGACTTCTCGGGGACTCACAACGGGAGAACACGAATGCGCTCGAAGCACCTCACTCGCCTGCTCGCCGTCGCCGCGGCCACCGGGTCCGTCCTCGTCATCGGGACCACCTCGGCCGGCAGCACGACGGCGGCAGCCGAGACCCCGTCCGCGGGGGCTGCCGCCTGCGCCGGCGGCACAGCCGGCGCGTCGGGCGGGGCCCTGGCCCGCGTCCGCGACGGCAGCACCACCAAGGAGCCCGACCTCTACTCGAAGAACGAGGCCAACGCCTACGGCGTCGTCAAGGACGCCCCCCGGATGCCGAACGGCAGCGTCCACATCAAGACCGTCTTCCACGTCGTGTCCGACCACGCCCTGAGCGCCGCGGAGTCCAGCCGCTGGGAGCGGCTCATCGCCGCGCAGGTCACGGTGCTCAACGACTCCTACGCGGGCCGGACGGCTCCCGACGCCGCTGACTCCCCGTTCCGGTTCGACCTGACCAAGGTCGACTACACCGTCAACGCCGCCTGGGCCCACGTCGCCCCGGGCAAGACGGAGCGGGACATGAAAAAGGTGCTCCACGAAGGTGACTCGGAGACCCTCAACGTCTACTCGGCCGACATCGGCGGCGGGCTGCTCGGCTGGGCCTACTTCCCCAAGGGCTACAACAACGGCCGCGACTACCTCGACGGCGTCGTCATGCTCGACGAGTCGATGCCGGGAGGTACTGCCGGCAAGTACGCCGAGGGTGACACCCTCACCCACGAGGTCGGTCACTGGCTGATGCTCGAGCACACCTTCGCCGGTGCCTGCTCGGCCCGAGGCGACTACGTCGCCGACACCCCGCGCGAGGCCTACCCGCAGTTCAACTGCCCGGTCGGGGCCGACAGCTGCAGCGCCCCCGGCCTCGACCCGATCCACAACTTCATGGACTACACGCAGGACTCGTGCATGGACATGTTCACCCCCGGCCAGGTCGAGCGGATGAACGACGCATGGGTCGACTTCCGGCAGGCTCCGCAGGGCTGACCCCTTCGCGACGCCGTCCTCACCCCGGTCCACCCATGGTGGCCGGGGTGAGGCCGTTGGATCCGGACATCGTTGGCCCCACGCATCCCACCAGCCTCATCCGCCACACGGCGGACGCACACCTCGCGAAAGGGACGAAAAGACGTGGGAACGGTGTGGCGAAAGTGACCCGCGGGCCGGCTCCCAGACCTATGCTTGGCTCACCGGCAGACGCCGTGGCACGGGGGGCGTGCCTCGGCACTCGCCGTGCAGCCCGCAGTGCCGATCCCACATGATCATCCGCGCTCGACGCGACGACGAAGACCAGCCTCAGGGGGGTGGCCAGACGGTGCACGACCAGGACCAGCACGCCGGTGAACCCGTGGTGCTCACCGTGCGGCTCCGCGGCCGGATCCTGCCGTTCGCGACCGTTCTGCTCGTCGGAGGGCTCTTCCCTTTTTTCGGTGGCAACGCCGACGCCGGCAGCCGCACCGTCGTGCTCGCCGCAGGGTCGTCGACCGCGTCGGCGCCTGCTGACGCCGCCACCGTGGTGGCCGACGTCGCCGCCGCCGTCGCCGAGGCCGAGGGGTCCATCGAGGCCGCGGCCCTCGCCCCCGCCACGTTGTCGGCCGAAGCCGTCACGACCGACGCCGCGATCGACGCGGCCATGGGCGGTGGCAGCCTGTTCGTCTTCCCCGCGATCTCGATGACCCCTGACGCCGCGCCTGCACTCGATCTCACCCCGGCCGTCCTCCGCGCGGACGTGCTCTCGTCCGGGTTCATCCGTCCGGTGCCCGGCCCGGAGTCGTCCGGTTTCGGACCGCGGATCCACCCGCTGCTCGGACGCGCGATGTTCCACACCGGGATCGACCTCGTGGCGAGGTGCGCGACCCCGATCCACGCTGCCGCCGACGGAACCGTCGTCTACGCGAGGGTCTCCGCCTCCTGGGGTCAGCGCACGATCATCGCCCACTCCCCCACGCTCAAGACGGCCTACGGTCACCAGTCGCAGTTCCTCGTCAAGGAGGGCGACGTCGTCAAGCAGGGCCAGGTCATCGGCCTCGTCGGCACGACCGGCTGGTCGACGGGCTGCCACCTGCACTTCGACGTCATCGTCAACGACCGCTACGTGGACCCCGCTCCCTACCTGGGCATGTCCGGTGGCCACGGCGGGTCTGCGCCGTATGCCGCCACGCCCGGTTTCGTCGTCGGCGGCTCAACCGCCCCGCGGCCGATGAGCACCGGCGTCACGCCCGCTCCCGCCACGCCGGCGGCCCCGGCCGTGCTCGACGGTGACGTCGAGGTCGCCGACGCCTCCCCCGGCTCCACGGCCCATCCTGCCCGGCCGGTCCCGACCGTCACGACGACCGCCCCGACCACCACGGTCCCGACCACCACCGCCCCGACCAGCGCCACGACGACGCATCCGAGCGCCACGACGACGACGAGCCCGACCTCCGCCCCGACCACCACGGTCCCGACCACCACGGCCGCGACCACCACGGCCGCGACCACCACGGCCGCGACCACCACGGCCGCGACCACCACAGCTCCCGGCACGGCCGTGGTGACGACGCCGGCCCGCCCGGCAGAGTCGACGACGACGGTTCCGGCGACGACCACCGTTCCCGCGCCCCCCGTTCCGACGACGACGCCGTCCATCACCGTGACGACGACCGCGGCCCCCGGTCCGACGACCCCGGCCACGCTTCCCACCACGCTCGCAGTCACCCTGCCGCCCGTGGTGACGACGACCGCGGACCCCACGGGGACCGCGACGACAACCCCGACGGTCTTCTCGACGACCGCGACCGAGCTGCCGACGCCCGGCGTCACGACGACCCTGCCCTCGGACGCCCAGTCCGCGACGGCCGCCGAGGGCGCGTCCGGCGCCTGACGGCTCCCGCCGCGCGCCCGCCAGCGCGCGGCACTTCGCTCACGATTCGGAGTCGCTCTCCTGCAATGCTCGTCTGCGCGCACACCAGCCGATAGGTTTTCGGAATGGACGACGTGAATTCCGAGCAGGTCGACGTGTCGAAAGACGGTCGCACACCCGAGCAGCACGAGCCGATGGTGGTCATCGAGGGCGTCAACAAGCACTTCGGCGATCTTCACGTGCTCCAGGACATCAACCTCACCGTCGGACGGGGTGAGGTCGTCGTCGTCCTCGGTCCGTCCGGCTCCGGCAAGTCGACTCTCTGCCGGGCCATCAACCGGCTCGAGACCATCGAGGGCGGCACCATCACCATCGACGGCAAGGAGCTTCCCGACGAGGGCAAGCCCCTCGCCGAGCTGCGCGCCGACGTGGGCATGGTCTTCCAGTCGTTCAACCTCTTCGCCCACAAGACGATCAAGGAGAACGTCACGCTGGGGCCGATCAAGGTGCGCAAGAAGTCCAAGTCCGACGCCGACAAGCAGGCCGGCGTGCTGCTCGAGCGGGTCGGCGTGCAGGCCCAGGCCGACAAGTACCCCGCCCAGCTCTCCGGCGGTCAGCAGCAGCGCGTCGCCATCGCCCGGTCGCTCGCGATGGGACCGAAGGTGATGCTCTTCGATGAGCCGACCTCGGCGCTCGACCCCGAGATGGTCAACGAGGTCCTCGACGTCATGGTCGGGCTCGCGAAGGAGGGCATGACGATGATCGTCGTCACCCACGAGATGGGCTTCGCCCGCAAGGCTGCCGACCGCGTCGTCTTCATGGCCGACGGACAGATCGTCGAGGTCGCCACCCCCGAGGAGTTCTTCACCAGCCCCAAGAGCAGCCGAGCGAAGGACTTCCTCGGCAAGATCCTCACCCACTGACCTAACCGCAGGGAGAGCGGCATACGACCGTGTGCCGTGACGCAAC
Source organism: Terracoccus sp. (assembly GCA_039928615.1). Taxonomy (GTDB): domain Bacteria; phylum Actinomycetota; class Actinomycetes; order Actinomycetales; family Dermatophilaceae; genus JBDSSS01. The sequence goes on from JBDSSS010000006.1 coordinate 14,714, forward strand.
TCAGGAGGAAAACCAATGAACGTACGACGAATCGGCGTGGCGACCGCAGCCACCGCCCTTGCGCTGTCACTCGCCGCCTGCGGCTCGAGTGACAGCGGCGGCAGCGCGGGCAGCAGCGACGGCGCGGGCGGCTCGGGGGCCGGTCTCAAGATCGGCATCAAGTTCGACCAGCCCGGTCTCGGCCTCAAGAAGGGCAGCGACTTCACCGGCATGGATGTCGACGTCGCCAAGTACGTGGCCAAGGCGCTCGGCACCGACGCAGCCAACATCACCTGGGTCCAGGCCCCGAGCGCGCAGCGCGAGACGCTCATCTCGACGGGTCAGGTCGACATGGTCGTCGCGACCTACTCGATCACCGACGCCCGCAAGGAGAAGGTCAGCTTCGCCGGCCCCTACTTCATCGCCGGCCAGGACCTCCTCGTCAAGTCCGACAACACCGACATCACCGGTCCGGACACCCTCGAGGGCAAGAAGCTGTGCTCCGTCACCGGGTCCACCTCGGCACAGAAGGTCAAGGACAAGGTCCCCGGGGTCAACCTCCAGGAGTTCGGCACCTACTCCGAGTGCGTCGCCGCGCTCGCGTCCGGCGCCATCGACGCGCTGACGACAGACGACACGATCCTCGCCGGTTATGCCTCGCAGGACCAGTACAAGGGCAAGCTCAAGGTCGTCGGCAACCCGTTCTCCACGGAGAACTACGGGATCGGCATCAAGAAGGGCGACACCGCCATGTGCCAGAAGATCACCGACGCGATCAAGACGATGATCTCGGACGGCGCCTGGCAGAAGGCCGTCGATGACAACCTCGGCGCCGCGGGCTACAAGCCCGGCAAGGACAACCCCCCCACCCCGGCCGCCTGCGCCTGACCCGGACCACGTCTCGCGCCATGCCGGCAGCCTCGGCTGCCGGCATCGCGCGGACCAGGTTCACCACGAGAGGTGACGCATGGGCGACATCCTGAGCAAGTACGACATCCTGGGCGCCTTCTGGGTGACCATCCAACTCTCCGTGCTGTCCGCCATCGGCGCGCTGGTCCTCGGCACGATCATCGCGGTCCTTCGCGTGTCTCCGGTCCGGATCCTGCGCCTGCTCGGCACGAGCTACGTCAACGTCTTCCGCAACACCCCGCTGACCCTGCTGATGGTCTTCAGCATCCTCGGCGTCTCGTTCATCCTCGGCGTCAACCTCAGCCAGGACCTCAACCGGAACGCCTACCTGTGGGCCGTCATCATGCTGTCGATCTACCACGCGGCCTTCGTGTGTGAGGCGCTTCGCAGTGGCGTCAACACGGTGCCCGCCGGTCAGGCCGAGGCAGCCCGGTCCATCGGGCTGACCTTCAACCAGTCGCTCACCGAGGTGCTCCTGCCCCAGGCGTTCCGCGGCGCGGTCGCCCCGATGGGCTCGGTCCTCATCGCGCTCATCAAGAACACCACGGTCGCAGCGGTCATCCTCGGCACCTCCGAGGCGGCCGGCCTGCTGGCCAAGATCACCGAGAACGAGGGGGCGAGCCTCCCGACGTTCTTCATCTTCGCGCTCGGCTTCGTCATCCTCACCCTCCCGCTCGGGGTCCTGTTCACCCACCTCTCCCAGCGCCTGGCGGTGAAGCGATGAGTTCCGAGATCGTCCTGTTCGATGCGCCCGGTCCCAAGGCCCGGCGTCGGCACGCCATCCTCACCGTCATCGGGGTGGTCATCGCCATCGGGGTCGCCTTCGTCGTGATCCGCAAGATGGGTGAGTCCAACCAGCTCGAGGGCTACATGTGGTCGCCCTTCGTCACCGACCCCGAGGTGTGGACCCAGTACCTCATCCCGGGCCTGTGGGGCACGATCAAGGCCGCAGCGCTGTCCGTGGTCTTCGCCGGTATCTTCGGCATCGTCTTCGGGATGGGCCGCCTCTCCACCAACCGGTGGGTCAGCGGGCTGTGCGGGGCGGTCGTGGAGTTCTTCCGCTCCGTGCCCGTGCTGCTGATGATGGTCTTCGCCTACTACGGCTGGTTCGCGACGAGCAGCCTCGTCAACGCACAGACGGCCCCACTGGCCGCCGTCGTGCTCGCGCTGACCCTCTACAACGGGTCGGTCATCGCCGAGCTCGTCCGCTCCGGAGTCTTCAGCCTGCCCAAGGGCCAGAGCGAGGCGGGGCTCTCAATCGGGCTCTCCCCCGGTCAGACGCTCCGGTCCATCCAGCTGCCCCAGGCGCTGACGGCCATGCTGCCGGCCCTCGTCGGCCAGCTCGTCGTCGTGCTCAAGGACAGCGCGCTCGGCGTCGTCATCACCTACCCCGAGCTGCTCAACGCCGCGAAGACGGTGGGCTCGGCCTACGCGAACACGGTTCCGGCCTACCTCGTCGCCGCCGTCATCTTCATCCTCATCAACTACGCGCTGACCAAGCTGGCGGCAGCTGTCGAGGGATGGCTCAAGCGTCGGGGCGGCGCCTCTCGCAAGGGTGTGCCCGCCGGCGTCACCGACGCCACCGTCGACGCGGAGAACCGCGCCGGCTGACCGACCGCGTGACCGTCGGCCTCCGTCGCATCGACGGGGGCCGACGCGGGACGACGAAGGCCCCGACACCTCGTGTCGGGGCCTTCGTCGTGCTGGCTCCCCCGATTGGACTCGAACCAATAACCTGCCGATTAACAGTCGGCTGCTCTGCCAATTGAGCTACAGGGGATCGCTGCCGGGCAACCATAGCAAAGGGTTCGGGCCCACGCTAAATCGCCTCGACGTCGGCGTGACCGGGCCGTCCGGAAGCCTCAGAGACCCACCTCGGAGCGGAGCCGAGCGAGCATTCCGGCAGCCTCCGCGGCCACCCGGGGATCGGTCAGGTCGGCGCCCTTCCCGGGCACCACCTGCTCGACGAGACCACCGGTCGCGAGGTCCTGGCGGATCACGACCCGCACCGTCCGGCGGCGCTCGGTGCGAAACTCGTCGGCGAGCACGACGCTCGCCTGCAGCCGCTCGCGCAGGGTCTGCTGGAGCAGCGACGGCTCGGGGAGCGTCCAGCGAGAGGGCTCACTCCGGTCGACCCACGTCACCGTGAGCAGGGCCGACTCGGACTCCCACGTGCCGGCCTCGGCCTCGTGCCACGGACGGCTCCAGTCGAGCTCACCCGCCCCGTCGACGTGGGCGAGGTGGTGGGTGGTCGCGACGACGTGAGCGCCGGTCACGGCGTCGAGCCCCCACGCGAGCACCCGCTCGCCGGGCCCGAGCGGCACGACGGTCCGCACCGCCTCGTCGAGCCCGTCGAGCCGGCGCCGATTGAAGAGTGCCATCAGCCCATCCCTGCCTTGATCGTGGCCAGCTCCCGCTGCAGGACCTGCAGCGAGGTCGCGAGCTCCCGGGACCGGTGCGGGTCCGGGGTCTCGGCGTGGTCGAGTCGCCGCATCTCGCTCATCGCGTCGGCGATCCGCCGGGTCAGGGCGATGGTGCGGACCCGGGCAAACAGCTCGTCGACGTAGCGCGACGTGGGCAGGCCCGTCATGGCGTCCATCCGGGTCGGCAGCGAGTCGACTGCGAGCTCGCTGACGAGGCCGGCCACCGCCGACGGCGCGGCCTCGGTGACGGTCGCCATCCAGCTGCGGGCGTTCCCCCGGTCTGAGCTGCCCTGGGCGATCCGCACGCCGTCGAACACCGCCCGGTGCGCCGGGGCCGCGAAGGACTCCGGGGTGAGCAGGTCGATCGCGTCGGGCGCGAGCACGGTCGGGAACTGCAGGAGCACCTGGAGCAGCTGCCGCTCGGCCATGACGACCGGGTCGCGCCGGTCAGGCATCGGCATCGCGTAGGCCTGGTCAGCGGAGCCCGGCTCGTCGTGGTCGTCGGACGCGTGCGACCGGTCACTGCGCTGGTTCCGGTCACTGCGGTCGTACCGGTCACTGCGCTCGTCGTCGACCTGGAGCCGGCCGGCCCGGCCCACCTCGGTCGACAGGGCGTCGACCTCGACCCCGATCATGCCGGACACCTCGCGCACGTAGGCGGGCTGCAGCGACTGGTCGCGGATCGCGCCGATGATCGGGGCGACGGCGCGCATCGCCTGCACCCGGCCCTCGACGGTCGACAGGTCGAAGCGGTTGATCGTCGTGCGCACCGCGAACTCGAACATCGGCACGGCGTCCTCGATGAGGGCCTGGACGGCCGGCTCCCCCCCGGCCTGGCGCAGCTCGCACGGGTCCTTGCCCGACGGCTCGACGGCGACGAAGGACTGCGAGGCCCACTTCTGGTCGTCGGCGAAGGCGCGCATGGCCGCCTTCTGCCCGGCCTTGTCGCCGTCGAAGGTGAAGATCACCTTGGCCGGGGCGAGACCCGCCTCGTCGCGCATCAGCCGGCGGAGCAGCTTGATGTGCTCGGCGCCGAACGAGGTACCGCACGTCGCCACCGCCGTCTCGACCCCGGCGAGGTGGCACGCCATCACGTCGGTGTAGCCCTCGACGATGACCGCCTGCCGACCACCGGAGATCTGCTTCTTGGCGAGGTCGAGCCCGTAGAGGACGTTGGACTTCTTGTAGATCGGCGTCTCGGAGGTGTTGAGGTACTTCGCCTCGATCCGGTCGTCGTCGAAGATCCGGCGAGCCCCGAAGCCGATCGTGTCGCCGGTGATGTCGCGGATCGGCCAGACGAGGCGGCTGCGGAAGCGGTCGTAGAGCCCACGCGACCCGCGCCCGGCCAGTCCCCCGGTCACCATCTCGTCGTCGCTGAAGCCCTTGTCGCGCAGGTGGCGGACCAGGTCCTCGCCGCCCCGGGGGGCGAAGCCGATCCCGAAGTGGCGGGCCACCTCGCTGTTGAAGTCGCGGGCCCGCATGAAGTCGCGGGCCTGCCGAGCAGCCGGCTGCTGCAGCAGCGCCTCGGCGTAGAACTCCTGAGCGACGCGGTGGGCCTCGATGAGGCGCGACCGGCGGCCGAGGCCCTCCTCGCGCGGCCGGGAGCCGCCGTCCTCGTAGCGCAGCTCCATCCCGAGCTTCTGCGCGAGGCGCTCGACCGACTCGGAGAAGGTGAGGTGCTCGATCTTCTGCACGAACGAGATGACGTCGCCACCCTCGTCGCAGCCGAAGCAGTGCCAGGCACCAACAGCGGGACGGATGTTGAACGAGGGTGTCCGCTCGTCGTGGAAGGGGCAGAGCCCCTTCATCGAGCCGGGCCCGGCGGAGCGGAGGTTGACGTGCTCGCGCACGACGTCCTCGAGCGAGGTCCTGTCCTTGACCGCCGCGATGTCCTCGCTCTTGATGAGCCCCGCCATGTGCCTCCTGTCGCTGACCCAGAGTCTAGGTCGTGGACCAGTCCGGCCGGGTCAGCGGTCCCACTGGCGGTGGAGGACGAGCGCCCGCACGTCGGTCAGCGAGGCGACCTGGTCGACGACGACCCTCAGCCGGGCGTCGTCGCCGCCGGCGTCGCGGAAGTCGGCGCGGAGGTCGGGGTCGAGCAGCTCCTCGGGGCGGGCGGCATACGACGCGGCGAGGGAGCGCACGACATCGCGCTGCTCTGCCATCACCGCGAGCCGTTCCCCCGTCGTCATGACGAAGTGGTTGGCCACCGCCTTGAGCACCGAGCACTCGGCGCGCAGCCCGTCGGGGACGACGAGGTCGGCGCCGAAGCGGGTCAGCTCCCCGGTCCCGTGCCGCTCCCGGGTGGCCTGCTCGACGACGAGGACGAAGTGCCCGATCAGCCGGCTCGTCATGTCCTTGAGGCCCGCCAGCGAGCCGCGCGAGCCGTCGTATGCCGCCGGCAGCACTCCCGAGGCGAGCAGCCGTTCGAGCGCCGCGCCCAGGGCGTCGGCCCCGAGGTCGGGTGCGTAGGTGCTCGCCGCCACCTCGAGCACCACCGCCATGTCGCCGGCGGAGTGCAGCACCCGAGGGTCGAGCCAGCCCGAGGCGATGGCGTCCTCGACGTCATGGACCGAGTAGGCGACGTCGTCGGACCAGTCCATCACCTCTGCCTCGAGGCACCGCCGGCCAGGCTCTGCACCGTCGCGAACCCACTCGAAGGCAGGCTGGTCCGACGGATAGACCCCGAATTTGGCTGTGGGGTAAGGGCCCTCACCCCGGCTCCACGGATACTTCGTCGTCGCATCGAGACTGGCCCGGGTGAGGTTGAGCCCGGCCGAGGTGCCGTCGGCGTGAAACCGCTTGGCCTCCAGACGGGTCAGCATCCGCAGCGTCTGGGCATTGCCCTCGAAGCCGCCGATGTCCGCCGCGATGTCGTTGAGCACGGTCTCGCCGTTGTGCCCGAAGGGCGGGTGCCCGAGGTCGTGGGAGAGGCACGCCGTGTCGACGACGTCGGCGCTGCACCCAAGGGCAGCCCCGAACTCCCGACCGATCTGGGCCACCTCGAGCGAGTGGGTCAGCCGGTTGCGGACGAAGTCGTCGTGACCCGGCGCGAGCACCTGGGTCTTGGCGGCCAGGCGGCGCAGCCCGGCGGAGTGGACGACCCTGGCCCGGTCCCGGGCGAAGTCGTCGCGGTCGGCCCGCTTCTGGGCAGGGTCCTCCGCGACCCAGCGCTCACGGTCCCGACCCTCGTAGCCCACACCGGAACTCTATGCGGGAGCCGGGTCGGCGGCCGGGAGGGGAGCATACTGAGCCATGGAGCCGACCAGGCTTCCAACCGAGGGAGCTCGCCATGGGCGACAAGTCACCGAAGTCCCACATGTCCACCAAGGCCAAATCGCTCAAGGAGAAGCGTGCCGACAAGCACGCGAAGAGCGCGGCCAAGGACCACACCGAGATCATCGCGCCGAAGAGCAAGCGCTGACGGATCCCGTCGGTCAGCCGAGCTCGGCCCGGGCACGACGCACCCAGGCCGGCTCGGCGCCATACCGCTGTGGAGGGATCAGCCGCAGCGCCGCGCAGTCCTCGACGAGCTGGGCCATCCGCGACTCGCGGGTGGCCTCTCGTTTGGCCGTGACGACCCAGCTCGTCGCGATCCGGCGGTAGGTGGGAGTGGCCGCGTCCCAGAACGCCGAGGCCGTGGGGTCGGCCCGCAGCAGCACCTCGTAGCCGTCGGGCCAGGCGAGGTCGCGGTTTTCGTAGGCGTAGACGCCCGACCGGTCCTCACGGCGCCTCGCGAAGGCGGCGAGGCCGGCCGGACGCATCCGGCCCTCGGCGGTCAGCTCCGCCACGGACGCGATGTTGATGGCGCTCCAGTTGCTCCCCGGCTTGCGGGGGGTCCAGCGCTGGCGACGGGTGTCCTCGTCGATCCGTTGGGCGACAGAGTCGATCCACCCGAAGCAGAGCGCCTCCCGGACCGCCTCGGCCCACTGGAGCCCCAGCGGCCGGACATGCTTCTTGTGCAGGCCCATCCACAGCTCGGTCTTGCTCTCGTGGTGGGCCTCGAGCCAGGCCCGGAAGTCTGCGGCGTCGTCGAAGAAGGTCGCCGGCCGCTCTTCTGATCCGCCCTCCCGCATCCTCTGATGATGCCAGCCGCCACCCACACGCTCACGGGAACGGCCGGGGCTGGGAGGATCGACCGGTGACCCACCCGAGCTCCGACACCGACCGGATCGCCCTCGCCGCCCTCGACAACGCGCGCTGGTGCGACGCGGTCTGCCGCAGCCACGGCGTCGTCGGCGCCACCGACGGCCTGGCCTGGACCAGCCCGCTGCGCACCCCGCCCTACTACCCCGACGTCGTGACCCTCTCCCCCGACGCCGAGGAGTACGCGCTGCTCGCTCGGGTCGACGCGAGCGACGGCTGCTCGGTCAAGGACAGCTACGCCAGCCTCGACCTCTCCATGGAGGACTTCGCCCGGCTCGTCGAGGGTGAGTGGCTCTGGCACGACCGCCCGGCCGCTGGCGGAGGCGACGGTCGTCGCTGGTCACGGGTCACCACGGCCGCGTCGATGCGCGCCTGGGTCAGCGCCTGGTCCCCCGACCCCGAGGACGAGCGGATCCTCCCGCCGTCCCTGCTCGACGAGCCGGGCGTCGTCGTGCTGTCGGGCAGCGACGAGCGGGGCGCCGTCGTCGCGGGAGCCGTGCTCACCGTCGGCGACACGGTCGCGGGCCTCGGCAACCTCTTCAGCCGCGACGGTGACGTGGCCGCCACCTGGCTGGGAGCCGTCGCGGCCGCGCGTGAGGTCGTGGGCGGCATACCGCTCGTCGGGTGGGAGGCCGGTGCCTCGCTGGCCGCAGCCGACGCCGCCGGGTGCGAGCGGATCGGCCCGCTCACGGTGTGGATCCGCTAGCGGCGGTCAGCCCCCGCTGACGCTGAGCTCGGCCTGCGCGATCGTGTGCCGGTGCTCCTCGGACAGCTCGCGTGACTCGAGCCAGTGCTCCGGCAGCGCGACCTTCCGCGACGAGCCGGCCCGACCGCGCTGACCCTCGGCAGCCTCGCCCGGCCACGGGGCGTCCGCGTCGAGGGTGGCGATGAGCGCGTCGAGGGCGGCGAGCGAGTCGACGAGGGCGAGCGAGTGGCGCACGGTCGAGCCGGCCGGGAACCCCTTGAGGTACCAGGCGATGTGCTTGCGGATGTCGCGGCAGGCACGCTCCTCGTCGCCATAGAAGTCGCAGAGGTATGCCGTGTGCGTCCGCATCGTGGCGGTGACCTCGCCGAGGGTCGGGGTCACCCGCACCACCGAGCCGGCGAAGGCCGCGGCGAGGTCGGTGAACAGCCACGGGCGGCCGAGGCAGCCACGGCCGACGACGACGCCGTCGCACCCGGTCTCGGCGACCATCCGCAACGCGTCCTCGGCCGACCAGATGTCGCCGTTGCCGAGCACGGGAATGGTCGTCACGGTCTGCTTGAGCAGCCGGATCGCCTCCCAGTCGGCGGTGCCGGAGTAGGCCTGAGAGGCGGTCCGGCCGTGGAGCGCGACGGCGGCGACACCCTCCTGCTCGGCCGCGAGCGCGGCGTCGAGGTAGGTGAGGTGGGTGTCGTCGATCCCCTTGCGCATCTTGACCGTCACCGGGATGTCGCGCCTCGCGCCCTCCTCGACGACGGCGCCGACGATGGCCCGGAAGAGGTCCTTCTTCCACGGCAGCGCCGACCCGCCGCCCTTGCGGGTCACCTTGGGCACGGGGCAGCCGAAGTTGAGGTCGATGTGGTCGGTCCGGTCCTCTGAGACGAGCATCCGGGCCGCGGCTCGCGCCGTCGCGGGGTCGACGCTGTAGAGCTGGATCGAGCGCGGGTCCTCCTCCGGGTCGTGCTCGATGAGGCGCATCGACTCCGGGGTGCGCTCGACGAGGGCTCGCGAGGTGATCATCTCGCTGACGTAGAGGCTCGTCGCGCCGGACGCCCCACCCAGGGCCTTGCCCTCGTTGCCCGACTCGCGGCAGAGGCGCCGGAAGGCGCGGTTGGTGATGCCGGCCATCGGGGCGAGCACGACGGGTGAGCCGAGGACGTGACGCCCGATCCGCAGCGGGGGCAGCACGGCGCCCGGGGCGGTCGCGGTCTCGGTCAGCAGGTCGGTCACGGCTCGATCATCCCAAATCAGCCGCGCTCCACCGAATCGGTGAAGCGCAGCACCGCGTCGGCGAAGGCTCTCGGCTGGTCGAGGTTGGACAGGTGACCGGCTCGGCGCACCACCTCGACCCGGACGTCGGACCCCGCACGCACGAACGCCCTCGTCCCGAGGCGGAACTGGTCGAACTGCCCGTTGAGCAGCAGGACCGGGCAGGTGAGCTCGCGCAGCATCGACGGCCGGCAGTGGGTCATCACCTCGCCCCAGGCCGCCGCGGTCGGCGTGAAGTAGTAGCCGCCGGCGATGACCGGGTCGACCCGCTCCGGCGGGTAGAGCCGGTGCAGGACCCGGTCGTTGACCCGCGTCATCCGGGCCGGGCCGATGCGGTCGGTGAGCCGGGCGACGCCGCGGTAGAGCGCTGCCCCCGCACCGGTCGGGCTCGTGCTGCAGTCGGCCAGGACGAGGCCGACGAGCGCGGAGGGGTGGTGAGCGGCATACGCCATGGCCGCGTAGCCGCCGAGCGAGTGGCCCACGAGCACCGGCGCGACGTGCGCGCGGACAGTCTCGTCGATCACCTCGGCACACCGCTCGAGCGTGAAATCCTCGTCGGCCCTCGCGCCGTGGCCGGGCAGGTCGACGAGCGTCACGCCGACCCGGCCGCGCAACAGCGGCAGCTGCGGCGCCCACTGGGTGCTCGACAGGCGGGAGCCGTGGACGAGGACGAGGTGGGCAGCCACAGCCCGAGGATGCCACGATGGCGACGTGACCCACCTGATCAGCGCCGGCCAGCTCGCCGAGGAGCTCGAGGAGCTCGTCGTCATCGACGTGCGGTGGACCCTGTCCGTCGGCACCCCCTCCCCCGGTCGCGAGGACTACCTCGCCGGGCACGTCCCGGGGGCCTTCTTCGTCGACCTCGACACCGAGCTCGCCGCACCGCCGGGTGAGGGAGGCCGCCACCCGCTGCCCGACCCGAGCGTCGTCGAGTCCGCGCTGCGCCGTTGCGGCGTCGAGTCCGACAGCCGCGTCGTCGTCTACGACGGGCGCGACTCGTTCGCCGCGGCACGGGCCTGGTGGGTGCTTCGCTGGGTGGGTGTCTCCGACGTGCGCGTGCTCGACGGCGGGTATGCCGCGTGGCTGGCCGCGGGCCTGCCGGTCGGCGCCGAGGAACCGGACGACGCTGACGGCGACGTCGCCGCGGTGGCCGGCTGGCTGCCGACGACCGATGCGGCCGGCATCGCCGACCTCGCCCGGGACGGCCTCGTCCTCGACGCTCGAGCGCCGGAGCGGTATGCCGGCGTGACCGAGCCGCTCGACCCGGTGGCCGGGCACATCCCCGGCGCCGTCAACAGCCCGACCTCGGCCTGGCTCGCGGCCGACGGGACCTTCCGCCCCGACCTCGCCGAGCACTGGGCGCAGGTGAGCGCCGGGCACGAGGACGAGCCGGTCGCGGTCTACTGCGGGTCGGGCGTCACCGCGGCCCACCACCTGCTCGCCCTGGCCGAGCTCGGGGTCGAGGGCGCGCTCTACCCGGGCTCGTGGAGCGAGTGGGTCCGCGACCCGTCCCGGCCGGTGGCGACGGGCCCGAACCCCGGCTGAGCCCCCGACCGGGGCGAGGGTGGCGCAGGCTCTGCGCCCTCAGGGGGGCCCGAAGCCTGCATCCCTGAGCCGGACGGCGCAGCCTCGGCTCCGGCAGGGCCGAGCCCGACCGGTCCAGCCCCGGCTGCGGAAGATCGCCTCGAGCTCGAGGGCGAAGGCGCACTGCCCGCCGCAGACGTCGGGCCAGAAGCCGCGGATGGTCAGCCATGACCCGGCTGCGTTGCGCCGGTCGCGGCGACCGTCCCGCTGCTGGGCCCGCCACCCGGCATGCCCGGCCCGGCCGTCGATCTCGACGATGACGAAAACGTCGCGGTAGGTGTTGTCGCGGGCCGTGGAGCCCGGGCCGGGCTGCTGCATGACCCCGACCGGCAGGCCGTGCGCGCGCTCGACGTCGCGGAGGTACCGTCGCTCGGCGCTGCTCTCGACACCACCGGCCACGTCGCCGAGGATCTCGAGGAGCAGGCTGCGGCCGGGTTGGCTCGGTCGATCGGCCAGCGCGACCTCGAGCCGCTGCGGCGTCGTGAGCCACTGCTGGCAGGCGCGAGCGACGAGGGCGACGGTCTCGTCGACGCTCGCTCCCTCGACGAGGTCCAGCACGGTGTGCTCGGCCGTGGTCCGGTGCGGCCAGGCGGTCTCGTGGGTGCGCTCGACGGCGTGCCGACGACGACGGACGACCACGCCGGGCAACGGGTCCGGCATGCGCGTCGGCGGCACGGTGATCTCCAGCCCCTCCCCCGGTGACCGAAGCAGTCCCCAAGCGTATCCGGCGCTCCGCCCCGACAGGGCCGACGGCAGGCCCACGCTGAGCAGGGCCGCCACCGCAGTCGTCGTCCAGTCGTCACGCCCGGGGACCGTGAGGTAGACGCCGGCGTGGAGCCGGACCCAGCGACCCGAGTCGACCCGGCAGCGGATCGCCTTGGGGCTCATGCCGGCCGCCACGGCCTGCCGCCGAGTGACGAGGCCACCCTGTCCCTTGACGAGCGCGTCGAGTCGTCGGTCGTGCACGGCCCGAGCCTGCTCCGACTCCCGATAGGCCGGGGCGATTCGTCCACAACCTCCGTCGGTCCCGTGCAGGGTTTGCGCCCCCCTGGGGGCTCAAACCCTGCACCACGACGTCAGTATGCCGCCGAGCTCCGTGAGCTCGGCGGCATACCTCTCGTGCGTGGTGGAGGGGTCAGCAGCCGACGAGGCGCTGCGCGAGGTAGCCCTCGACCTGGTCGAGCGAGACCCGCTCCTGGGCCATCGAGTCGCGCTCGCGGATCGTCACGGCGTCGTCGTCGAGGGTGTCGAAGTCGACGGTGATGCAGAACGGCGTGCCGATCTCGTCCTGGCGGCGGTAGCGCTTGCCGATCGCGCCGGAGTCGTCGAAGTCGATGTTCCAGTGCCGACGCAGCCGGCCCGCGAGGTCGCGTGCCTTGGGCGAGAGGTCGGCGTTGCGCGACAGCGGCAGGACTGCGGCCTTGACCGGCGACAGGCGCGGGTCGAGGCGCAGCACGACGCGCTTGTCGACGCCGCCCTTCGTGTTGGGGGCCTCGTCCTCGTGGTAGGCGTCGACGAGGAAGGTCATCAGCGACCGGGACAGCCCGGCCGCTGGCTCGATGACGTAGGGGGTGTAGCGCTCCCCCGTCGTCTGGTCGAAGTAGACGAGGTCGGTGCCCGAGTGCTTCGAGTGGGTCGAGAGGTCGAAGTCGGTGCGGTTGGCCACGCCCTCGAGCTCGCCCCACTCGGAGCCGGCGAAGTTGAAGCGGTACTCGATGTCGACGGTGCGCGTCGAGTAGTGCGAGAGCTTCTCCTTCGCGTGCTCGTAGTGGCGCAGGTTGTCGGGGTTGATGCCGAGGTCGGTGTACCACCGGGTGCGCTCGTCGATCCAGTACTGGTGCCACTCGGCGTCCTCGCCGGGCTTGACGAAGAACTCCATCTCCATCTGCTCGAACTCGCGGGTGCGGAAGATGAAGTTGCCGGGGGTGATCTCGTTGCGGAAGCTCTTGCCGGTCTGGGCGATGCCGAACGGCGGCTTCTTGCGCGAGGACTGCATGACGTTGTTGAAGTTGACGAAGATGCCCTGGGCCGTCTCGGGGCGCAGGTAGGCCAGGCCCGACTCGTCCTCGATGACGCCAAGGTAGGTCTTGAGCATCATGTTGAACTCGCGGGGCTCGGTCCACTGGCCCTTGGTGCCGCAGTCGGGACAGGTGAGGTCGGACAGCGGAACGGTGTCGGGGTCCTCGATGCCCTTCTTCGCCGCGAGGGCCTCCTGGAGGTGGTCCTGGCGCTTGCGCTTGTGGCAGTTGAGGCACTCGATGAGCGGGTCGGTGAAGGTGCCGACGTGGCCCGAGGCGACCCAGGTCTCGCGGGGCAGGATGATCGAGGAGTCGAGGCCGACGACGTCGTCGCGGCTCGTCACCATCGACTTCCACCACTGGCGGCGGATGTTCTCCTTGAGCTCCACGCCGAGGGGGCCGTAGTCCCAGGCCGACCGGGTCCCTCCGTAGATCTCACCGCTCGGGAAGACGAAGCCCCTGCGCTTGCAGAGGCTGACGACGGTGTCCACGGTGGATGTCTGCTTGGCCATGCCGCCTAGGTTATCGGCCCGCACGGACTGCTCCCGCCACGCCTCGCGGGACCGACCGAGCCCCTCCCGCGCGTGGCCTAGGCTCTCGGACGTGCCTCTTGGTTTCCGCTCCCGTGTCGAGCACGCGTCCGCCCCGCTCGCGGCGCGGCTCAACGCCGCCCCGCGACCGCTCGCGCTCGGCGTCCTCGTCGTCGTGCTCGCGATCGGCATCGTCGCCCCGTCACCGTGGAGCGGCATCGCCTTCCTGCTCGTGGCGCTCTTCGTCGGCTGGCTGCTCTTCCTCACCTGGCAGCGGCTCACGCTGCCCGAGCGGCTGATGCGCCTCGCGGTCCTCGTCCTGGCCCTCGCCGTCGCCGTCGTCGAGATCGTCCCGCGGGGCTGACCACTCCCGTTTTGACAATGATTCTCATTGTGAGAATCATTGTCACCATGAGTCGTCCCACCACCCTCCTGCGCACCGCGATCGCCGCCACGGCCCTGTCCCTGCTCGCGGCCGGTTGCAGCGGGAGCAGCCAGAGCGCCTCCGGTCTCCCCACGATTGTCACCTCGTTCTACCCGCTCCAGTTCGTCACCCAGGCGATCGCCGGCGACACCGCGACGGTGACCGTGCTGACCAAGCCCGGGGCCGAGCCGCACGAGCTCGAGCTCGCGGCCCAGGACCTCGCCGGGATGACCAAGGCCGAGCTCGTCGTCTACTCCGACGGGTTCCAGCCCGCCGTCGACGACGCCGTCACCGAGGTCGTCGACCCCGCGAAGGTGCTCGATGTCGCTGACTCGGCCCGGCTCACCCTGTCGGCCGCCGAGGAGGACCACACCAACGAGAGCGCGGCCCAGCACGCAGACCACGCCGGCGACGGGCACGACGGGCTCGACCCGCACTTCTGGCTCGACCCGCAGCGCTACGCCTCCGTCGCGAAGGCGATCGGCGCCCGGCTCGCTGCCGATGACCCTGCCAACGCGGCCACCTACCAAGCGAACACGACCTCCTTCGTCGCCAAGCTCACCGCCCTCGACACCGACATCGAGAAGGGGCTGGCCTCCTGCACGAGCAAGCAGCTCGTGACGAGCCACGCCGCCTTCGCCTACTTCTCTGACCGCTACGGCTTCGAGCAGCACAGCATCTCGGGCATCTCCCCGGAGGCCGAGCCGAGCGCGATGGCCCTCAAGGAGGTCTCCGACCTCGTCCGCACGGACGGCATCACGACGATCTACCAGGAGACGCTCGTCGAGCCGCACTTCGCCGAGACGGTGGCGGGGTCGACCGGTGCGACGCTCGCGACCCTCGACCCGATCGAGGGGATCAGCAAGACCTCGGCCGGTTCGGACTACTTTGAGATCATGCGCAGCAACCTCGCGGTCCTCGAGAAGGGGCAGGGCTGCTCGTGAGCGCCACAGCCGCCACCACCGAGCCGGTCATCGAGCTCGTCGACGTGAGCCTCGGCTACGGCGACCGCCCGGTGCTCGTCGGGGCCAACCTGACGATCCACCGCGGTGAGATCGTCGCGGTCGTCGGCCCCAACGGCTCCGGCAAGTCCACCCTGATGAAGGGCGGCCTCGGCCTCAACGAGATCACCGCCGGCTCGGTGACCCTCTTCGGCGTGCCGAGCGAGAGCTTCCACGACCGGGCCCGGATCGGCTACGTACCCCAGCGGCACACCCTCTCGGCCTCGGTCCGGGCAACCGCCGAGGAGATCGTCTCGACGGGCCGGCTGCCCCGGCTCGGCTGGCTCGGCCGGCTGCGTGCGACGGACCGCCAGATCATCGCCCGAGCGCTCGAGGTCGTCGGACTCGGTGACCGCGCGGCCACCGAGGTGAGCACCCTCTCCGGTGGCCAGCAGCGGCGCGTCCTCATCGCCCGGGCCCTCGCCGGTCAGCCGGACGTGCTCATCATGGACGAGCCCACCGCCGGGGTCGACGCCGCCAACCAGCACGTCCTGTCGGACGTCCTCGCCCGCCTCGTCGAGCGTGACGTCACGATGGTCATCGTCACCCACGAGCTCGGCGCCCTCGAGCGCCTGCTGACCCGCATCGTCGTCGTGGACGCCGGTCGGATCCGCTTCGACGGGTCCCCGAAGCGGTATGCCGCAGAACGGCATTCGGTGCACCACGACCACGACAGCCACCACCACGACCACGAGCTCGACGACGACGACACCGGGTCGGTGCCGCGCGGACCACTCGACCCAGCGGGAGGACGACCATGATCGACATGCTCTCGATCGACTTCATGCAGCGGGCGCTCGTCGCCGCACTCCTCGTCGGGACCGTCGCCCCGATGGTCGGCATCTTCCTCGTGCAGCGCCGCCTGTCGCTGATCGGCGACGGGATGGGTCACGTCGCCCTCGCCGGTGTCGCGATCGGGCTGGTGACCGGCCAGGCACCGGTGCTCGCCGCCCTCGTCGCCGCCGTCATCGCGGCTGTCGTCATCGAGCTGCTCCGGGCCCGCGGACGCACCAACGGCGACGTCGCCCTCGCCGTCATCTTCTACGGCGGGATCGCGGCCGGCGTCGTCATCATCAGCAAGGCCCCCGACGGCACTCCGGCCAACCTGATGAAGTACCTCTTCGGCTCCATCCTGACGACCCAGACCTCCGACCTCTGGATCTTCGCCCTGCTCGCGCTGCTCATCGCCGGGACGACCTGGGCCCTGCGCCCACGGCTGTTCGCCGTCGCCAACGACGAGGAGTACGCCCGCGCGGTCGGCATCCCGGTGCTCCCGCTCAACATCGTCCTCGCCGTCCTCACTGCGACGACCGTCGTCGTGGCGATGCGGGTCGTCGGGCTGCTGCTCATCAGCGCCCTGATGATCGTTCCGAACGCGGCGGCCCAGCTGGTCTCGCGCAGCTTCAGCAGCGGCCTGCGGTGGGCCGTCGCCTTCGGGCTCGTCTCCGCCGTCGGTGGAGTCGCCCTGTCCTACCCGCTCAACACCCCGTCGGGCGGCACGATCGTGCTCCTGTCGGTCGCCATCTTCATCATCGTCGCGATCCTCACCGCGGTCACGGCTCGGGTGACCAACCGCGCCCACGACGTCGCCGAGCGGCACGAGCACGAGCACGGGCAGGAGTGCGGCCACCCGGTCGTGACGCACGGCGACCACCTCGACTACGTCCACGACGGTCATCGGCACGCACCGCACCAAGGCCACTACGACGAACACGGCGACGAACACGAGCCGCCACCCGCCCCCGAGCCCGCGGCATCCCCGTCACCCACGGAGGTGTCCCGATGAGCACGCCGACCCGTCGCCCGACTCGGCAGCAGGCAGCGGTGGCCACCCTGCTCGAGCAGTCGGAGGAGTTCACCTCCGCCCAGACGCTCCACGCCCGGCTCCGGGACGCCGGAGAGGGCATCGGCCTCGCCACCGTCTACCGCACGCTCCAGGCGATGGTCGATGCCGGCGCCGTCGACGTGCTGCGCACCGACGAGGGCGAGGCGGTCTACCGCGTCTGCTCCACCCACCACCACCACCACCTCGTCTGCCGATCGTGCGGCCGAACAGTGGAGGTGGAGGGCCCGGCCGTGGAGAAGTGGGCCGACGCGGTCGCCGCCGACCACGGCTTCTCCGACGTCACCCACACGCTCGAGATCTTCGGCACCTGTGCCGAGTGCGCGGGCCGGCACCCCTGACCCGGTCACCCACCACGTCACGCCCGGGGGGCGTCAGGTGGTGGAGTCCGTCGGGGTGTCGACCGCGCCGCCGTAGCGCCGGTCGCGAGCGGCATACTCCTCGATCGCGGCCCAGAGGTCACGTCTGTCGTAGTCAGGCCACAGCTGGTCCTGGAAGACCATCTCGGCGTAGGCCGACTGCCACAGCAGGAAGTTGCTCGTGCGCTGCTCGCCCGAGGAGCGGACGAAGAGGTCGACGTCGGGCATCGTCGGCTCGTCGAGGTAGCGGACGATCGTCTTCTCGTCGACCGACCCGGGCCGCAGGCGACCTGCCTTGACGTCATGGGCGATCCGCTGGACGGCGTCGGCGATCTCGGCCCGCCCGCCGTAGTTGACGCAGAAGTAGAGGGTGAGGCCGGTGTTGTCCTTCGTCAGCTCCTGGGCGACCTCGAGCTCCCTGATGACCGAACGCCAGAGGCGCGGCGTGCGCCCGACCCATCGCATCCGCACGCCCCACTCGTTGAGCTGGTCGCGGCGGCGGCGGATGACGTCCCGGTTGAATCCCATCAGGAAGCGGACCTCGTCGGGTGAGCGGCGCCAGTTCTCGGTGGAGAAGGCGTAGGCCGACAGGTGGGTCACGCCGACCTCGATCGCGCCGGCGACCACGTCGAGCAGCGACGCCTCCCCGGCCTCGTGGCCGCGCGTGCGGGGCAGACCGCGGGCGTTGGCCCAGCGCCCGTTGCCGTCCATCACGATCGCGACGTGCTTGGGCAGGATCTCGGCCGGGATGGAGGGAGGGGTCGCGCCGCTCGGGTGCGGGAAGGGCTTGTTCGGCTCGTTCATGGGTCGCTGGGTTCCCCTCGGCCTCAGGTGCGTTCGACGAGTCGCAACGATCTCACGCCGCGCTCGATGTGCCACTGGAGGAAGGCCGCCACCATCCCGTTACCCTGCCGCCGGTGGCGCGGGTCGCTGTCGTCGGCGAGCGCCCAGTCGCCCGTGAGCAGCGCGGCGAGCAGCTCGAAGGTCTCGGGGGCCGGGGCACTCGAGCCGGGCGGCCGGCAGCCGGAGCACACCGCTCCCCCGGCCTGGACGTTGAAGGCCCGATGCGGTCCGGGCGCGCCGCACCGCGCGCAGTCGTGGAAGCTCGGCGCCCACCCGGCCACGGCGAGCGACCGGAGCAGGAACGCGTCGAGGACGAGACCGGGGTCGTGCGCGCCCTCCGCGAGCGAGTGGAGCGCCCCGGCGAGGAGGAGGAACTGCTGCGTCTGCGGCTCGTGCTCCTCGGTCAGCTGGAGCGAGGTCTCGAGCATCGCCGTGGCCGAGGTCCACGCCGCGTAGTCGCGCGAGATGACGTCGCCGTAGGGCGCGAGCATCTCGACCTGGGTGACGGTGTCGAGGTTGCGGCCCTCGTAGCACTGCACGTCGATGACCATGCCGGGCTCGAGCCGCGAGCCGAACCGGGACTTCGTGCGTCGAACCCCCTTCGCCACCGCACGCACCCGTCCGCGCGTGCGCGTCAGCAGGGTGATGATGCGGTCGGCCTCGCCCAGCTTGTGGGTGCGCAGGACGATCGCCTCGTCGCGGTAGAGCGGCATGCGCCCATTGTCCCCCGCGGCAGCCCCGCACGGGCACCGCACGCGCCCGGAGGGTCGCGTCCTCTCCTCGCCATGTCGCGATACCTGTTTGTACAAACAGGTGTTGGTGTTAGTCTCGCCGCAGGAGGACGCCATGACCCAGAGCTCGCCAGCCGCGCTGGACCGCACCTTTCGCGCCCTGGCCGACCCGAACCGACGCGCCATCCTCGGGGTCGTCCGGAGCGAGCACTGTGCCGTCGGAGAGATCGCCGAGCAGCTGGGGCTCTCGCAGCAGGTCGTCTCGCACCATCTCAAGGTGCTGAGTGCGGCTGACCTCGTCGTAGGCTCGTGGTCCGGCACCCGGCACCTCTTCGCCGTGCGCGCAGACGGGCTCGCGGCCGGGCGAGGGTTCCTGGACGACTTCTGGCCCGATCGGCTCAGCGCCCTGAAGCGCGCCGTCGAGTCCGGCGCCGTCGCCGGGGTGGCCGAAGCGGCGCAGGTGGGCTCCGATGGCTGAGTACCGAACCGCAATCGACATCGACGCCCCCCCGGAGAAGGTCTTCGAGTTCCTCGTCACCGACGAGGGCATGACGTCGTGGATGGGGCAGTGGGCCTCACTGGACCCCGTGCGCGGAGGCCGGTTCGCGGTCGACATCGCGGGCCATCCCGTGCGTGGCGTGTTCCTCGAGGTGGATCCGCCGCGGAGAGTGTCGATGTCGTGGGGTTACGCCGGCAACGAGGACCTGCCGCCCGGCTCGACCACCGTTTCGTTCGAGCTGCTTGCCACCCCTGGCGGCACTCGCGTCGAGGTCGTCCACGCGGACCTGCCGGAGACCGAGGTCGCGGGACACCGAGCGGGGTGGGTCCACTTCGTGCCCCGCCTCGCCCGGGCCTGCGCCGGCGAGCCGCTGCCACCGGACACCTGGCACCCCGCACCCCAGCCGGCGCAGCCCGTACAACCCGAGGAGCAGTCATGAGCGACACCCCCAGCGAGGCCGTCGCGGTCGTCGAGGCCTACCACCGGGCGTGGACCACCGGCGACGTCGACCGGGCCCTCGAGCACGTCGCCGAGGAGTCCCGTTGCTCTGCCCCCGGCTCCGACGTGATGACGAAGCAGGACTGGGCTCGCTATCTCGGTGGTTTCGCCCCGCGCCTGACCGGCGCACCCGAGCACGCCCGGATGGCCGACGGGGACCGGGTCGCCCTCTGGTACTTCCCGCAGACCGAGGCCACCACCTCCACCCTCGCCAGTGAGCTCTTCACGGTCCGGGACGGGCAGATCGTCGAGATCCATCTCGCCTTCGACCGACTCGGGTACCAGCCGGCCGGGCAGGAAACCGGATGATCCCCGATGCGGCCCCCGACCGCGGGCGGAAGCTGCTCGACCGGGTGCGGCACGTCCTCCCCCACGACACGGTCCGTGAGGTCCGGATGTTCGGCGTGACCGCCGTCGTGGTCGACGGCGCCATGGTGGTCGCCGTGCACCCCGACGGCAGTCTGCTCATCCGGGTCGACCCGGCCGAGGACGCTGCTCTCCTCGAGCGTCCCGACGCCGCGCGCGCCGAGATGGGCACCGGTCGCTCCATGGGGGCCGGCTGGATCCGGGTGGCCGCGAGCGCCCTGGAGACCGACGAGGGACTGGATGGCTGGCTCCGGCCCGCGGTCGACTTCAACGGCCGGAGCGGAGCCGGCCGCTGACCCACCGAGCGTGCCCCACTGCGGTCGGACACTCGTTCTACCTAGAACACCTGTTCGACCTTGCGGTAGCGTGTTGTCATGGACCTCGCTCTGCAGGGCTCGCTGCTCGACCTCAGCGACGCGATGACGCTCCTGGACCTCCGTCCAGGCATCCGCCGGACCGGGCTCGGTCACGGCGCCTGGGTCGACGTGCGACCGGGGTGGCTGTCGAGCGGCGACGAGCTGTTCGCCACCTTGCTGCGCGACGTGCCGTGGCACGCCGAGCGGCGCCAGATGTATGACTCGGTGGTCGCGGTCCCGCGCCTCACGAAGTTCTACGCCGGCGGCGAGAGGCTGCCCCACCCCCTCCTCGCCGAGGCGCGCGATGCCCTCGGCGCCCACTACCGCGACGAGCTCGGCGAGCCCTTCGTCACCGCCGGGCTGTGCCTCTACCGCGACGGCAACGACAGCGTCGCCTGGCACGGCGACCGCGTCGGCCGCTCTCGCGACAGCGACACGATGGTCGCGATCCTGTCCCTCGGGTCGGCCCGGACCCTGACGCTGCGCCCCCGCGACGGGGGCCCGCTACCGGGCGCCTCGACGTCAAAGTCCTTGCGTTTCCCGCTCGCCCATGGTGACCTCGTGGTCATGGGCGGCTCCTGCCAACGCACGTGGGACCACGCCGTGCCCAAGACCTCAGCGCCGGTCGGCCCACGCATCTCCGTGCAGTTCCGGGTCGCCGGCGTGCGCTGACCAGGAGTAGAGACGTATGCCGTTCACCCCGGACCCGAACGCCCCCACGATCCCCTTCGTCGACCACCTCGAGCAGGAGTCAGCCCTCTTCCGGCAGGCCCTCGCGGACGCCCCCGCCGCGGCTCGCGTGCCCACCTGCTCCGACTGGGACGCCGACGACCTGCTCTGGCACCTCGCCGACGTGCAGTGGTTCTGGGGCGAGATCGCGCAGCGCCGGCTCACCTCGGTCGGCGACGTCCGCGCCCTCGTCCGGGTCGAGCGGCCGACGGACCGCGCCGGCCTGCTCGACCACTTCGACACCTCGACCGAGCGGCTCGTCCGGGTTTTGCGCGAGCTGCCCGCCGACACCGAGCTGTGGATGTGGGCCGACGACCACAGCGCGGGCTACATCGCCCGGCGCCAGGCGCACGAGGCGCTCGTCCACCGCCTCGACGCCGAGCTCACGGCTGGGCCGACGGCAGGCACCCGGCACGACGTCGACCCGGCACTGGCCGCCGACGGCGTCGACGAGGCGCTGAGGGTCATGCGCGGCCACGAGCCGGACCCCGCCGAGCCCGACCTGCTCGACGCCCCGGTCTGCGGCCCGGTCACCGTCTCGGCGGTCGACGTCATGCACTCCTGGACCGTCACCCCAGTACGCGTCACCGGGCACGACTCCGACGGGGACGAGTACGACCTCGTCCGGTTCCGGCCCGGGGCCCACGGTGCAGACGGGGAGGCGACTTCGGCCGTCGCCGAGATTAGTGGCTCGGCCGCCGACCTCGACGCCTGGCTGTGGAACCGGCCGACCACCGGCACCCTCGAGCGGTCCGGAGACGCCGCAGCCCTCGCGGCCGTCGACGCGATCGTCACGGGGTCGATCGACTGAGCCCCCGGTCGTCTGCCCGCCCGGGACCCCGGCGCCTCGGCGCAGTGCGGTGCACGGTCGCCGCCAACGCCACGATCACCGGGACGAAGGTGAACAGGTAGCGGGACCGACCCTGGAAGAGCAGGGTGAACGCGGCGATGCCGAGGACGGTCACGGCGAGCAGCACGGTCTCGCGGCGGGGTCGGGCCCGCAGCAGGCCGAGGCCGGCGGCGAGCAACACGGCGAGCCAGAGCCCCTGGGTGGCGTCGGCCCGCCAGCGGTAGAGCGCCCCGTGGAAGCCCTGGACCGTGTTGACGGCCCCCATCACGGGGCCCTCGACGTTGATCCGCTCGGGCAGGGAGTCCGGGCCCTCACCCCAGGCCCAGAACATGCCGTCACCCCAGTTCCAGACGAGCTTGTCACCGTAGAAGGCGAGGGTGCCGCCGGGGCCCCGCTCCGCCCACCGGTCGGCGACGTAGTGCCGTGCGTAGTCCTGCGCCTCGGCCGTCGGCCGTCCCTCGACCGCGTCGACCATCGCGCGGCTGTAGGTCCCGTAGTTGACGACGCCGTCGGCGCCCACCTGGCGGTCCAGCCCGTTGGCGAACCACCAGACCACCGGCGGGCTCGCGCCGGCACGGATCCGGGCCGTGTCCACCCCCGCGGCCGGCGGCGCCGCCGCGGTGAACGCGCTGGCCAGCCCCACGAAGAGCCCGACGGCGAGTCCAGCCGCGGCCAGCCGGCCCACCCGCTGTCGTGTCTCGAGCCCGCGCTCCGCCGCAGCGAGCAGCAGCACCAGGGCGACCGCGACGACGGCGACGGCAGGGGTCGTCTTGATGACGTAGGCGACGGCGAGCGCTGCGATCCCCACGCCGCCCAGCGCCACCGGCCCCGTCCCGGCCCCACGCCGCCAGGCCGCGCAGACGAGGGAGAGACCGCCGACGAGGAACGGCATCGCGTAGAGGTCGGTGTACGGCACGCTCATCCAGGGACTGAGCCCGACCAGCGCGAGGGTGACGAGCTGGGCTGCCAGAGCTGGGCCCCGACCGGCCACCGGCGCGACGAGGGCGTGCACGGCATACAGGGTGACCGCGACACAGACGGCGCTGGCCACGATGAGCAGCTCGTCGGCGCGCAGACCCAGCGTCGTGGCCACGCCCACCCCGAGCCGGTCGATCGCGAGCAGCGGGATCGTGTTGGGGAACAGCGACAGGTAGTCGTAGTCACCCGGCCGCAGGCCGACCCCGGACTGGACGCGCACCGCGAGGTCGAGCACGACCCGCGCGTCCCAGCCGAAGCGGTAGCGCATCACCACGCCGAGAGCGCCGGAGACGACTCCCCCGGCCAGCGACACGACGAGCGGCACCCACCGACCGTGAAGGGCGTCCGGCACGCGCAGTGTCAGGGCCCCTGCAAGAGCCACGACGACCGTGGGGACGACGACGAACCAGTCGTAGCCGATGTTGGCCCGGCGGGGCGCGACGAGAGCGACCGTCGCCACGATGACGAGCGAGACCCCGGTCAGCCTGAGCAGGGCCCTGCCGACCGGGGTCTCCATGGACGCCGACGCCATCTCAGGCGTCGCGCACGGCCCGGTTGACCGCCGACACGACCGCCTTGAGCGAGGCGGTGACGATCGACGGGTCGACGCCGACGCCCCACAGGACGCGCTCGCCGACCGCGCACTCGACGTAGGCCGCGGCCCGCGCGTCGCCACCGGCGGAGAGGGCGTGCTCGGCATAGTCGAGCACCCGGACCTCCGGGGTGCCCTCGATGGTCGAGAT
>JBDSSS010000007.1:0-40288 GCA_039928615.1 Terracoccus sp.
GGCTCGTCGAAGAGCATCAGCTCAGGATCCATCGACAGGGCTCGGGCGATGGCGATCCGCTGCTGCTGACCGCCGGAGAGCTGCGCCGGGAACGCCTTCTCCCGGTCCGCCAGGCCGACCTTCTCAAGGTTGACGCGAGCGACCTCCTCGGCCTCCTCCTTGGACCGCTTGAGCACGACCCGCTGGGCTACGGTGCAGTTGTCGAGCACGCTGAGGTGCGCGAAGAGGTTGAACTTCTGAAACACCATGCCCATCCGGCTGCGCACCCGGTCGATGTCGCAGTCGGGGTCGGTGATGTCGAGGCCGTCGACGAGGATCGTGCCGCCGGTCGGGTCCTCGAGCAGGTTGACGCACCTCAGCAGCGTCGACTTGCCCGAGCCCGACGGCCCGATGATGCAGACGACCTCGCCCTTGTGGACCGTCGTCGTGATGTCGGTGAGCACCTCGACCTCGCCGAACGACTTGCGCAGTCCGCTGATCTCGACGACCTTCGTCTTCTCGTCCACGCTCACAGCGACTTCCCTGCCTTCGCCTCGAGGCGCCGCACCACGAGGGTGAGCGGCAGCGTGATCACCAGGTAGCACAGGCCCGAGACGACGAGGGGCGTGAGGTTCGCGTTGGTGCTCGCGAGGTCCTTGCCGTACTTCGTCAGCTCGAAGCCGCCGAGCGAGAGCCCGATGACGTAGGCCAGTGAGCTGTCCTTGACGAGCAGGATCAGCTCGTTGGTCAGCGGCGGGGTGACGATCCGGAACGCCTGGGGCAGCACGATCTTGCGGGTCGCCGCCCCCGCCGGCATCCCGAGCGACCGGGCCGCCTCGACCTGCCCCTTGGGCACCGCCTGGATGCCGGCTCGGATCGTCTCGGCCATGTATGCCGCTGCCACCACGCCCAGCGCGAGCCACACGATGCCGTTGGTGCCGAACGGGATCTCCAGGCCGGGGAAGGCCAGCGGGAGCAGACCGAAGGCCAGCAGCACGATGATCGCCGGCAGCCCACGGAAGAACTCGATGTAGGCGGCGGCGATCCACCGGTAGGGCCCCACCGACGACAGCCGCATGAGGGCCAGCAGCGTGCCGCCCACGAGGCCGATCACGAACGCGCCGACCGTGTAGGTCAGCGTGTTGAGCATCGCGGAGCCGAGTCCCTGGGTCAGGGTGTCGACGATGAGGTCCCCGCGGAAGAAGACCTTCTGGATGCGGCCGAAGTCGGCCACCGCGAGGAGCACGACGACGGCGATGACGAGCACGGCATACTGCACCGCGCGCGTCACCTTCGCCCGCTTCCTCGGCGACATCGTGCGGGAGGAGCGCGTGGCGGCCGGGGCGGTCATGGCTGCTGGCTCACGACGCGCTCGGCATCACCGCGGGCTCGGCGCCGAACCACGTCTTGTAGCTCTCCTTGTAGGAGCCGTCTGCGATGGAGGCCGCGAGCGCCTCGTTGAAGGCCGCCATGACCTTCGTCGCGTTGGGGTCGTCCTTCTGCCCGACGAAGCCGTAGTTCTCGCCGGTGTCGAACTCCTTGGCCACGGTGTAGTCCGTGTTGCTCTTGGCGAAGTCGTTGAGCGGGCCGTTGTCGTTGATGATCGCGTCGACGCGGCCGGCCTGCAGCCCGGTCAGCTCGGTGGGCAGGTCGTCGAAGATGACGATCTCGTAGCCGTTGGCGTCGGCCTGCTCCTTGGCGTAGGCCTGGCCGGTCGTGTCGGTCTGGACGCCGACCTTCTTGCCCTTGAGCGAGGCGAGGTCGGTGACCCCGGAGCTCTGCTTGGTGAGCAGGGCCTGGGTGGCGCTGAAGTACGGGTTGGAGAAGTTGATGGCCTTCTTGCGCGCGTCGTTGATGGTGATCGCGCCCATCGCGATGTCGCACTTCTTGGCCGCGAAGACCGCGCCGGAGGTGATCGAGGCGAACTCGATGTCGACGAGCGCGACGGTCGCGCCGAGCTTCTTGGCCGCGGCGTTGGCGAGGTCCATGTCGAAGCCGACGACCTTGCCCGCGTCGTCCTTGAACTCGAACGGCTTGTAGGACAGGTGGGTACAGACCGTGAGCTTGTCGGCGGAGATGAGCTGGGGTCCGCCCGACGGGGCTGCGGCGGGGGTCTCGTCGCTGGAGCTCGAGCCACAGGAGGCGAGCGCGAGGGCGCCGAGGCAGGCGGCGGCGGTGTAGCGGGTCAGGTGCGAGAGTTTCGTCAAGGGGTGGACCTTCCAGAGGTGGTGGTGCTCGCGACCCTACCGAGAGCGGGCGCCTTTGCGAGCCTTGCGCCCGGCCCTGAGACGCCGGAGCGGCCCAGCATCACCCGCCCGGCCCCCTGCCGGGACATCGGAGATCCTCCGGCACCAGGTGCCGAAGAACCTCCGGTGTCCGGTGAAACCTTGCCGTCTGCGCCTACCAGGGGCTGGGGCGGTAGTCCTTGACGAAGCAGCCGTGCAGGTCCTCGCCGGCCTCGCCGCGCACGATCGGGTCGTAGACGCGGGCGGCGCCGTCGACGAGGTCGAGCGGAGCGTGCCAGCCCTCGGCCGCGATCCGCAGCTTCTCGTCGTGCGGCCGTTCGTCGGTGATCCAGCCCGTGTCGACGGCCGTCATGAGGATGCCGTCGGTCTCGAGCATCTCGGCAGCGCTCGTGCGGGTCAGCATGTTGAGGGCGGCCTTGGCCATGTTGGTGTGGGGGTGGCCGGCGCCCTTGTAGCGCCGGGAGAACTGACCCTCCATCGCCGAGACGTTGACGACGTAGGTGCGACGGGCGTCGCTGGCGCGCAGGGCCGGTCGCAGCCGGGAGATGAGGATGAAGGGCGCCGTCGAGTTGCACAGCTGCACCTCGAGCAGCTCGAGCGGGTCGACCTCCTCGACCTTCTGGGTCCAGGAGTTGGTCGTCTGGAGGTCGGGGTGCAGGCCGCCGGCGTCGACGGCCGTGCCGGCCCGGTGCGCCTCGAGGCTCGCGCGGCCGGCCGACAGCGACAGGGCCGTCATGCTCGCTGCGTTCTGTGCGGCCACGGCGTGCTCGGGCGACTCGCCCTCGTGGTGGGCCACTGCATGGTCCTCGAGCGCACCGGCGATGGCCGCGGGGTGGGCCTCGCTGATCCGGTCGAAGGTGACCATCTCGGGCAGGGCGACCCCGTCGGGCAGCGGCGCCGACTCGAGCTCGACGAGGGTGCTGTAGGAGCCGGGGGAGCGGCGCACCGTCTGGGCCGCGTTGTTGATGAGGATGTCGAGCGGTCCGGCCGACGCGACCTCGTCGGCGAGGGCGACCACCTGGGTCGGGTCGCGCAGGTCGATCCCGACGACCTTGAGCCGGTGGATCCAGTCGGCACTGTCCTCCATGGCCGAGAAGCGGCGCATCGCGTCCTTGGGGAAGCGGGTCGTGATCGTCGTGTGTGCGCCGTCGCGGAGCAGGCGCAGCGCGATGTACATCCCGATCTTGGCCCGGCCCCCGGTGAGCAGGGCCCGGCGGCCGGTGAGGTCGGTGCGCTGGTCGCGCTTGGCGTGCGACATCGCGGCGCAGTCGGGGCACAGCCAGTGGTAGAACGCGTCGACGAGGGTGTAGTCGGTCTTGCAGATGTAGCAGCCGCGCGCGGTGATCAGCTCACCGGCATACGCGCCGGTGGCGTTGGAGACGAGGGGGATGCCCTTCGTCTCGTCGTCGATCCGCATCGGTGAGCCGGTCGCCGTCGACTCGATGACGGCCCGGTCGGCCTTGCGGTCGGCCCACGTCTTGGTGTTGCGTCGGTCCTTCTTCAGCCGCTTGTACATCAGCGACGCGGCCCGCTTGAGCGTCTCGAAGTCCGGGTCGTCGAGCTCGAGGTAGGGGGCCTCGGCGAGGACGCGGACGGTCGTCGCCACGTCGGTGGGGTCGAGCCGGCTGGGCGTCGCGGTGGAGGGGTCGTCGTGCGGGGTCACCGCTGCATCCTAGGTCGCCTCGGGGCCCCCTCCCGACGCCCGGCGCCGCCCGGGACGCCATCGAGGCCGGCACCCGTGGGGGGTGCCGGCCTCGCCCGGGGGAGGAACCCGGTGGGTCAGTTGGACGTGGTGGGCTTGACCGCGAGGGTGACGGTCAGGTCCTGGCGGGCGCCGTCGCGGATGATCGTGACCTTCGTCTGGTCGCCCGCGGTGAGCTCGCGGATCTGGGCGACGAGCGCCATCGAGGAGTCGATCCGCTGGCCGTCGACCGCGATGATGACGTCGCCGGCCTTGATCCCGGCCGAGGCGGCGGGGGTGCCGCTCGTCACCGATGCGACCTCGGCCCCGGCCCGCTTGGCGTTGCCGTCGGTGACCTGGGTGTCCTTGGCGCTGACGCCGAGGAAGGCGTGCTCGGCCTTGCCCGTCTTGATCAGCTGGTCGGCGATCGACCTGGCCTCTTTGACGGGGATCGCGAAGCCGATGCCGATGTTGCCGCTCTGGCTGCCGCCCGACGCGCCGAGCTGGGCGATCGAGCTGTTGATCCCGATCAGCTCGCCCGTGGCGTTGACGAGCGCGCCGCCGGAGTTGCCGGGGTTGATCGCCGCCGAGGTCTGGATGGCGTTGGTCACGACGGTGTCGCCGGAGGCCTGGCCGCTCTGCGGGTCGGCCCCGCCGGTGCTCACCGGGCGGTTGAGGGCCGAGACGATGCCGGTCGTGACGGTGCCGGAGAGGCCGAGCGGGTTGCCGACGGCCATCGTCGGGTCGCCGACCTTGAGCGCCTCGGAGTCACCGAGGGTGATCGGCGTGAGGCCCGCGGGGCTGCCGTCCAGCTTGATCACCGCGAGGTCGGTCGAGGGGTCCGTGCCGACGATCGT
Source organism: Terracoccus sp. (assembly GCA_039928615.1). Lineage (GTDB taxonomy): Bacteria > Actinomycetota > Actinomycetes > Actinomycetales > Dermatophilaceae > JBDSSS01. Next base: position 4,764 of record JBDSSS010000007.1, read on the forward strand.
CGCACCGTAGGTGCTGCCGTCCGCGAGGGTCACGGTGATCGCGCCCTTGGCGGTGGCGTCACCGACGACGTGGTTGTTGGTGAGGATGTGGCCCTGGCCGTCGAAGACGACCCCGGAGCCCGCGCCTGAGCCCTGCTGGGTCGTCACGTCGATGCTGACGACGCTCGGGCTGACGGCGGCCGCGACGGCGGTCCAGTCGGTGGTGGAGCCGCTGCCCTGCACGACGGTGGGCGAGCTGTTCGGGTTGGTGGTCGTCGTGCTCGATGCGGCCGTGGTGGTGCCGGTGGACCCGAGCTGGGTCACGGCATACGTCCCGCCGCTGGCGAGGACCGCCGCGAGCAGGGCGACACCGGCGGTGCCGGCGAGGCCGCGACGCTCACGACGCGGGGGCGTGGGCTGTCCGCCGCCGGGGTTGCCCGCCGGGGGTGTGGGCGGGGTGGGCGGGGTGGTCTGCCCGTAGTAGTTGTACTGCGGGATCTGCTGCGTGGTGTCCGCGGCGTTCCCGCTGGCGTTGTTGTCCGTTGCGAGCGACATGGGCTCCTCCTCCGGTGGTCTGTGATCTCCATCAGACCGTCCGGGGTTTGGATCGCCTTGTGGCCGTGCTGTGAATGGGCTGTGCGGTTCGGGATCGGTCACGGGGTCACTCCCTCTCGGTGGACCGGCAGCTCGACGACGAGCGTCGCACCCCCGCCGGGGGTCTGCTCCACTCGTACCCAGCCGCTGTGCGCGAGCACGATGGCGTGCACGATCGCGAGCCCGAGACCGTTGCCGCCACCGCGCCCACGGCTGCGCGACCAGTCCGAGCGGTAGAAGCGCTCGAACACCGCGTCACGGTCCTGCTCCGGTATGCCGTCTCCGTGGTCGCGCACGCGCAGGGCCACCCGCCCCGGGCCGGCGCCGCCGACGAGGATCTCGATGGGCGAGCCCTGCGGGGTGTGGGCGCGGGCGTTGGTGACGAGGTTGGTGACGACCTGGCGCAGCTGTCGCTCGTCGGCGACGAGCTCGGTCGGCCGGATCGGGCCGTCGATGCCGGAGACGACGAACCGCCGGTCGGGGGTGATCGTCCGCGCGTCCTGAGCCGCGTCCGCCGCGAGCACCGCGAGGTCGACGGGCTGCAGCTCGAGCGGCCTCTCGCCGTCGAGGCGGGCGAGGGTGAGCAGGTCCTCGACGAGGCCCGCCATCCGGTGGCTCTCGCCCTCGATCCGGCCCATCGCGCCGGCCACGGCGTCCGGCGTCGGCAGCGCCCCCTGGCGGTAGAGCTCGGCATAGCCCGACACGGCGGCGAGCGGGGTGCGCAGCTCGTGCGAGGCGTCGGCGATGAAGCGGGCCATCTTGCGCTCGTTGGCCTCGCGCACGGCAAAGCTCTGCTCGATCCGGGCGAGCATCGCGTTGAGCGAGCGGCCGAGGGAGGCGACCTCGTCGTCGGTGTCGGGCACGTCGACGCGGCGGGTCAGGTCGCCGGCGGCGATCCCGGCGGCCGTGTCCTCGATCCGGGTCAGCGGTCGGAAGGTGCGCCGCACGAGGTACCACCCGGCGGCGGCGCAGACGAGCAGGACGAGCGCGCCGATGCCGGCGGCATACCAGAGGAAGCGGGTCACGGTGTTGTCGAGCTGGCGCAGCGGCAGGGCGATGACGAGGGTGCTCGTCCCGGCGGGGTCGGCGTGCGCGAGGACGAGCCAGTCGTTGTCGCCGCTGACCGACTCGGTGACGAATGGCATGTCCGACGTCACGAGCGGGCTGTCGGGGCGCAGCACCGGTAGCGCGAGCCGGTCCGCCTCCGGGGTGGCCTCGAGCAGCGAGGTCGAGGTCGTGCCGTCGGCGCCGACGATCCGCAGGGTGAAGCCGCTGGGCTGGTTCTCCGAGCTCGCGATCGAGCCGGGGGCGAGCACCGTGATGCTGTTGCTGTAGGTCTGCAGCTCCTGGCTCACCTCGTCGACGAGGTAGGCCCGGAGCAGGGCGCTGACGACGACCGCACTGAGCACGAGGGCCACGGCGGTGAGGCCGAGGGCGACGGCGAGCAGCCGCCAGCGCAGTGGCACGGCACGCAGGCGTCGCCGCAGGCCGGCGGACGGCGTGGGGGAGGGCTCGGGCGCGTCGGCGGTGGTCGCCACGGTGTCCAGCCGGCTCAGGAGGCGATGGTCTCTGGGGGCACGCGCAGAACGTAGCCCACGCCGCGCTTGGTGTGGATGAGGGAGGGACCGTCGGCGTCGATCTTGCGCCGCAGGTAGGAGATGTAGGACTCGACGATCCCGGACTCGCCGCGGAAGTCGTAGTCCCACACGTGGTCGAGGATCTGGAGCTTGGACAGCACCCGGTTGGGGTTGAGCAGCAGGTAGCGCAGCAGCTTGAACTCGGTCGGGGAGAGGTCGATGACGCGCCCGCCGCGGCGGACCTCGTGCGAGTCCTCGTTGAGCTCGAGGTCGTGGAAGCGCAGCGTCGCGCTCTCGTCGACGGTGCCGCGGGTGCGCCGCAGGACCGCCCGGATCCGGGCGACGACCTCCTCGAGGCTGAACGGCTTGGTCACGTAGTCGTCGCCGCCGACGGTGAGGCCCTGGATCTTGTCGCCGGTCGCGTCGCGCGCGGTGACGAAGACGATGGGCTGCTTGCGGCCGCGGTCGCGCAGGCGGCGGGTCACCTCGAAGCCGTCGAAGTCCGGGAGCATCACGTCGAGCACGACGAGGTCGGGGTCGCACTGCTCCGCGAGCGCGAGGGCAGTCGTGCCGTCGCCGGCCGTCTCGACCTCGAAGCCGGCAAAGCGCAGGGAGGTGGCGAGCAGCTCACGGATGTTCGGCTCGTCCTCGACGACGAGCAGGCGGGCCTCGGGAACGGGCAGGGTCGGGATCTCCACGTCACCGAGTGTCCGCGTGTTCGCTGGGAGTTTGCTGTGAACGGTCGACCAGGTTTCCGTGGACCCGTGCGTATGCCGCTCAGACGGATGCCGCTCAGAGGTCGTCGGCGTCGACGATCCGGTAGGCGTAGCCCTGCTCGGCGAGGAAGCGCTGGCGGTGCGCGGCGAAGTCGGCGTCGACGGTGTCGCGGCTGACGATCGTGTAGAAGTGCGCGGTGCGCCCGTCGCCCTTGGGCCGTAGCACCCGGCCGAGGCGCTGGGCCTCCTCCTGGCGCGAGCCGAAGGTCCCGCTGATCTGGATCGCGACGCTCGCCTCGGGCAGGTCGATCGAGAAGTTGGCGACCTTGCTGACGACGAGGGTCGTCTCCTCGCCGTGGCGGAACGCCTCGTAGAGCCGCTGCCGCTCCTTGACGGGGGTCTCGCCGGTGATGACGGGGGCGCCGAGCCGCTCGGCGACCTCGGCGATCTGGTCGAGGTACTGGCCGATGACGAGGGTCGGCTCGCCCGCGTGCTTCGCGGCGAGCTTCTCGACGACGTCGATCTTCGCGTCGGAGCACGAGGCGAGGCGGTAGCGCTCGTCGGGCTCGCTCACGGCATACGCCATCCGCTGGGTGTCGGGCAGGCTGACCCGCACCTCGACGCAGTCGGCGGGGGCGATGTAGCCCTGGGCCTCGATGTCCTTCCACGGGGCGTCGAAGCGCTTGGGCCCGATCAGGCTGAAGACGTCGGCCTCGCGGCCGTCCTCGCGCACGAGGGTGGCGGTCAGGCCGAGCCGGCGGCGGGCCTGGAGGTCGGCCGTCATCCGGAAGATCGGGGCCGGCAGGAGGTGGACCTCGTCGTAGACGATCAGGCCCCAGTCCTTCGCGTCGAGCAGGTCGAGGTGGGCGTAGGCGCCCTTCCGGCGGGTGGTGAGGACCTGGTAGGTCGCGATGGTGACGGGCCGGATCTCCTTGCGGGCGCCCGAGTACTCGCCGATCTCCTCCTCGGTGAGGGAAGTCCGCTTGATCAGCTCGTCCTTCCACTGCCGCGCAGAGACGGTGTTGGTGACGAGGATGAGCGTCGTCGCCTTGGCCGCGGCCATCGCGCCCGCGCCGACGAGGGTCTTGCCGGCGCCGCAGGGCAGCACGACGACCCCGGAGCCGCCGTGCCAGAAGCCGTCGACGGCGTGCTGCTGGTAGGGCCGCAGCTGCCAGCCGCTCTGGTCGAGCTCGATCGGGTGGGCCTCGCCGTCGACGTAGCCGGCGAGGTCCTCGGCCGGCCAGCCGACCTTGAGCAGCTCCTGCTTGAGCGAGCCGCGCTCGCTCGGGTGGACGACGACGCTGAGGTCGTCGAGGCGCTCGCCGGTCAGCGGCTTGATCTTCTTGTGCCGCAGCACCTCCTCGAGCACGGGGCGGTCCGTCGTCCGCAGCACGAGCTGGGTGCCCTCGGGGCTGTCGGCGAAGCCCTCCTTGGTGAGGGTGAGCCGCCCGTAGCGGTCCATCGTGTCGGCCACGTCGACGAGCAGCGCGTGCGGCACGGCATACCGGCTGTAGGTGATGAGGGCGTCGACGACCTGCTCGGCGTCGTGGCCGGCCGCGCGGGCGTTCCACAGGCCGAGCGGGGTGATCCGGTAGGTGTGGACGTGCTCCGGCGCGCGCTCGAGCTCCGCGAAGGGGGCGATCGCGCGGCGGGCCGCCTCGGCGTCAGCGTGGTCGACCTCGAGGAGCAGGGTCTTGTCGCTCTGGACGATCAGGGGTCCGTCATTCATCGTGCTGGAGCAACTCCCGGTCGGGGTCGAGGTATTCCGCGGGGGTGGGCGGCTGCTGACAGTATGGGCGAATGCGCACCCCCCAGGTCGAGGCCGCCGTCGGGCTCCCCGCCGAGGTGACGATCTACGAGGTCGGACCCCGCGACGGGCTGCAGAACGAGAAGACGGTCGTGCCCGCCGCGACGAAGGTCGAGTTCATCCGCCGGTTGGAGGCGGCCGGCCTCGCGACGATCGAGACGACGTCGTTCGTGCCTGCGCGCTGGGTCCCGCAGATGGGCGACGCCGAGGAGGTCCTCCGGGGGCTGCGCGAGGCCGGCGGCGACGCGACCGGCCGGCGGCGGCCGGCGCTCGTGCCCAACGAGCGGGGCCTCGACCGCGCGGAGGAGCTGGGGCTGTCGGCGATCGCGGTCTTCGGGTCGGCGACGGAGACCTTCGCCCAGAAGAACCTCAACCGGTCGGTCGGCGAGCAGTTCGCGATGTTCGCCCCCGTCGTCGAGCGGGCCCGGGCGGGCGGGATGTGGGTGCGCGCCTACGTCTCGATGTGCTTCGGCGACCCGTGGGAGGGGCCGGTCCCGGTCGCCCAGGTCGTCGACGTCGCCGAGCGGCTGATGGACCTCGGCTGCGACGAGCTGAGCCTGGGCGACACGATCGGCGTCGGGACGACCGGCCACGTGCACCGGCTGCTCGAGGCGCTCGGTGAGCGGGGCGTCGCCGCCGACCGGGTTGCCGTCCACTTCCACGACACGTACGGCCAGGCGCTCGCCAACACGATGGCGGCCCTGCGCGACGGCGTCACGGTCGTCGACGCGGCGGCTGGTGGCCTCGGCGGCTGCCCCTACGCGAAGTCCGCGACCGGCAACCTCGCGACCGAGGACCTCGTCTGGGCCCTGCACGGGGCGGGCGTGGCGACCGGGGTCGACCTCGAGGCGCTCGTCGCGACGAGCGCGTGGATGGCCGGCCAGCTCGGCCGGCCCTCGCCCTCGAACGTCGTCCGCGCCCTCGCGGGCGCCTGACGGGGTCAGGCCTCGGTCGTCGCCCCGGTGATCCGGTGCACCGAGAAGGTGCGCTCGCGGCCGGTCTCGTCGGTCGCCCAGACCCGGCCGCCGTCGACCTTGCGCGGCTGGATGAGGTGTCGCGTCGTCGAGCCGATCTGGTCGGACAGCCCGATCCAGACGCCGTGCCGGTCGGCGACGGCGTCGCGCAGCAGCGCGAGGGTGACGAGCGGGTCGGTCGTCGGGATCCGCGGGCCCGCCCGGGTCTCCTCCTCGGCCCGTCGCTCGTCCGCGCTGGCCTCGGCCACCCGGAGCCCGGCGACGAGCCCGCGGGTGAACTCCCGGTCGACCGGGGAGACCGTCGGGGAGGTGCCGCGCCGCCGCGAGCCGGCGCGTCGGCGCGGGGTCTCGGCGTGCACGACGGTGCCGTCCTGGCCCTCGTGGACCGGGGCGAAGCCGCTCTCGCGGAGCAGCTCGACGAGCACGGTCGGGTTCGCCGACGAGACGAGGACGGTCGGCGCGATCCGGCGCAGCTGGAGCGCCGAGAGGTCGCGCGAGGCGAGCATCGTATCGAGCACCGCCTCGTCGTCGGAGCGGATGTATGCCGCCGAGCCGCCGATGCGGGTCTGCCCGTGCCGTCGTGCGACGTCGGTGACGAGGTACTCGAGCGGCTGGGGGAGGGCGGTGCGGCTCGAGCGGCGCACTGTCTCGGTGAACTCCGCTGCGGTCCAGCCGGCGTCGAGTGCCCGGCGCACCGAGGCCGGGGTGAAGCGGTAGACGGTGGCGCCGCCGCGCGACTCGACGTCGGCCGCGAGGCGCATGAAGGCCGCGAGGCTGCCCTCGAGCGGACCGGGGGCGACGGCGGTGAGGTCGGCCTGCACGAGGACGTGGTCGACGGGCGCGGGCAGGTGCGGTGACACGGCGGCCGCCACGTCGTCGGGGTCGCCGGTCGCGGTGAGTCGGGAGCGGTCGGTCGTGGGGGCCTCGGCCTTCGGGGTCCGTTTCGACCCGCGGCCCTTCGTCGGGACGTCGAGCCCGAGCAGGGCCCGGCCTGCGGCCGACAGGGCGCCGCGGCCGGTGACCCCGAGCCACTCCGCCTCGCGCAGCACCGCCGCGACGGCGTCGCCGAGGACGGCGCTCGAGCGGAGCGGACGCCGCCAGAGCAACCGCTCCTCGAGCGACCTGGGGTCGGGCGCGGAGCCGTCGTCGAGCAGCGACAGCTCGACGAGCACCTCGCGCCGGATGGTGCGGATCGCGGGCCACTGCACGTCGGGACCGAGCGCGTTGACGGCCCCCGCGGCGGCGTTGGTCCGGGTGCCGACGAGGTGCACGGCGCGGGTCGAGCCGAGCCAGGCGAGGGCGAGCGAGGCCCAGCGGTGCCCGGCCTCCGTGCTCGCCCACTCGTCGACCTCGGCGGTCGGGGCCCAGACGGGCACGATCTCGCCGTCGTCAGCGACGAGCCCGGCGGCATACGCGACCTCGACGACGAAGGCGGTGCGGTCGGTCTCGAGCTCGAGGGCGTTCTCGGTGACCCGGAGGTCGCGCACCGATAGGCCTCCGGCCCGGAGCACCCGTGGCGGTGGGGCGCCCCACGTCGCGGCGAGCTCGTCGACCTGGGTGAGCAGCTCGCTGGCCGCCCCTCCCGCCGCGGCGTCCACGAGCGAGACCGCGCGGGCCTCGACGGGCGGGGGCGTGAGGTCGGTCGACCGGTGCAGGCGACCCCCGCGCAGGACGAGCCCCACCTCGCGCGGCAGCACGACGCGGTCGGCAGAGACGGGCACGAGCAGGTGGTGCTCGATGAGCCAACGCGCCGTGGTCGAGCCCGGGCGGGCGGTCGGCAGCACGCCGAAGGGCGGGCCCCAGGCCATCTTCTCGAGCATCGCGCGGGCGGCCTCGGGGGCCTCGTCGATCGTGGCCTGCACGACCGCGGGGTCGTCGTGCTGCGGCACGAGGGACGAGCGCACCTCGCGCACGGGCGGACCGAGGCCGGCGACGGTCGCGCCGAGCACCTCGGGGACGCCCCGCACGACGTGCTCGCCGTCCGGGCCGCGCCACACGAGGGCGGCGCGCCACAGGTCGTCGACCATCGTGTCGACGACCTTCTTGGGGGCGCCGGCGAGCAGTCCCCGCACCTGAGCCCGGGGCGCGCCGTCCCCGGCGATGACGAGGGCTTCGAGCACCTGCAGGTGGCCGCGGTCGAGGGCCTCGACCGCGCGCTGGACGCTCGCCCGGGTGCTGGCGCGCGCGGCGAGACCGGTGAGGTCCGCCGGGGCGGGTCGGGCGAGGTCGGGGCGGGTGAGGACGAGTTCGCTGAGCTCGGCGTCGCTGCGATGACGGACGTCGTCGGCGAGGCTTCGGCTCGAAGTGGCCATCCGCCCAACCTAGCCGGGGTCCGCCCGGGGACGCAGGCCGGTTCACCCGTGACGGGCGGGGCGCTCGCTGGAGGACGGGCGGTTACCGTGGCAGACATGGACGCAACGACTCCCGCGGCCCCGGCCGGTGCCGGCTCCGTCAACCCGACCGGACAGCAGTGGACGATCGCCCACGGCCTCTGGGAGGCCACGGTCGTCGAGGTCGGCGGCGGCCTGCGCACCCTCAGCCGGGACGGGGTCGAGATCCTCGCCGGCTATGGCGTCGACGAGACCTGCGCCTCCGGGCGGGGCCAGCAGCTGATGCCGTGGCCCAACCGGATCCGCGACGGCCGCTTCACCTTCGCGGGGACCGACCAGCAGCTGTCGATCACCGAGGTGCCGCGCGCCAACGCCAGCCACGGCCTCGTCCGGTGGGCCCTGTGGGAGCTGCTCGACCGCACCGAGTCCTCGCTGACCGTCGGCTACCGCCTCCACCCCCAGCCCGGCTGGGACGGCCACCTCGACCTGCGCACCACCTGCGCGGTCGATGACGAAGGGCTGCGGGTCACCGTCACGGCGCGCAACGTCGGCCCGTCCGCGGCGCCGTTCGGCTACGGGGCCCACCCCTACCTCGCGATCGGTGACACGGCGCTCGACGACGTCGTGCTCACGATCCCGGCCGACCGCTCCATGGAGGTCGACGACCGGATGCTCCCGGTCGCGACCCACCCCGTCGACGGCACCGACCTCGACTTCCGCTCGCCGCGCGCCGTCGCGGGCACCGACCTCGACACGGCCTTCACCGAGGTGCGGCGGGACACGGACGGCGCCTGGCGGGCGACCGTCGCCTCGGCCGACCGGAGCGTGACGCTCTGGGGCGACGAGGCCTTCGGCTGGCTCCAGGTCTTCACCGACATCGTCCGGCTCGGCAAGGGCCGGCCCGGCGTCGCCGTCGAGCCGATGAGCTGCCCCGCCGACGCCTTCAACAGCGGCGAGGACCTCACCGTGCTCGAGCCGGGTGACGCGTGGACCGGCACGTGGGGGATCACCACCGGGTGAGGGTGGCGGGCCACGGAGCAGGCCCCGACGATGCGTTTGGGTTTGCACCCGCCCGATAGGATCGGTCGAGCGCAGAGAGCGCCATCGAGCCGTGCCGTGGACGGCCGGCCCGACCGACGACAACGAGGTGGACAGTGCCGACTGGCAAGGTCAGGTTCTACGACTCCGACAAGGGCTTCGGTTTCATCACCGAGGACGAGGGTCTCGACGTGTTCCTGCACGCGAACGCCCTGCCCGACGGTGTCGACGCCGTCAAGAAGGGTGCCCGGGTCGAGTTCGGCATCGTCGAGGGCCGCCGCGGTGCCCAGGCGCTCTCGGTCGTGCTCCTCGACCCCGCTCCGTCCGTCTCGGCCAACAAGCGCGAGCGCGACCGGATCCCCGCCGACGCGATGGTCGTCATCCTCGAGGACGTCGTCCAGCTGCTCGACTCGGTGAGCACCGGCCTGCGCAAGGGCCACTACCCCGACAAGAAGCTCGGCGCCAACGTCGCCCGGGCACTGCGCGGACTCGCCGACCAGCTGGAGGGCTGAGCCAGATGGCAGCCAAGACCGACACCCCCACCTCGGGCAAGAAGGACGCCGTCCTGCTCGCCGGGGCCGACCTCGCCCGCGCGGCCCTCGACGCGATCGCCGAGCCCGGCACCGTCGGCGAGCACGTCGGCTTCCAGCCGGTCGAGGAGCGCCTCGGCCTGCACTGGTTCGAATGCCGTTCACCCGGCTACCGAGGCTGGCGCTGGGGCGTCACCGTGGCCCGGGTGCCCCGCGGCAAGGTGGCGACGGTCTGTGAGACCAACCTGCTGCCCGGCCCCGACGCGGTGCTCGCCCCGGAGTGGCTGCCGTATGCAGACCGGCTCGCCCCCGGCGACCTCGGAGCGGGCGACGTGCTCCCGCAGCGGCTCGACGACCCCTACCTCGAGCAGGGCTTCGAGGCGACGGGCGACGAGGACGTCGACGAGATGGGCTTCTACGAGCTCGGCCTCGGCCGGCCCCGCGTCCTGTCCATGGAGGGCCGCGAGGCCGCGGCGACCCGGTGGCAGGCCGGCTCGGGCGGTCCGACCTCCGACGTTGCCGTCAAGGCGACCGACCGGTGCGCGAGCTGTGGCTACTTCCTGCCGATGGCCGGCGCCTTGCGCTCGACCTTCGGGGTCTGCGCCAACGAGTGGAGCCCGTCCGACGGGCAGGTGATCACCCTCGACCACGGGTGCGGAGCCCACTCCGAGACCGACGTCGAGGCTCCGGAGCCGCTCTCGGTCGGCGAGCCGATCGTCGACGAGTTCGCTGTCGACGTCGAGGTGGCGGAGCGCCGTGCGGGTGCCACGCCGTCGAGCGAAGGCACCGAGGCCAGCAACGCCGGGGACGCCACCGACGGCACCGAGGCCAGCAACGCCGGGGACACCACCGACGGCACCGAGGCCGGCGACAGCACCGAGGCCACGGAGCCGACGGACTGAGCCCAGCGGCATACGCCGCAGGGAGTCTGAGGGGTCAGGCGGCGTCGTGGGCGTTGCCCCGACCGCGCCGCACGTAGGTCCAGCCGAGCGCGCCGAGCACGATGCCGGCCACGCACGTCCACGGCCACCAGTCGCGCGAGCCGGTGTGCAGCGCGGGGACGATGAGGGTGATGACCAGCGCGAGCACCCACACGAGGATGCCGACCTCGATGATCCGCAATACCGGGACGTGGACGGCGGCCAGCGCCGGGTCGTCCTCGGGGATCGGCTGGCGGCGGGTCGGCTCGGCGGTCACGGGGCCAGCCTAGGGCGGCTCGGGATGTCCACGGATCGGTCCGCTCGGAAATAGTTAGCCTGGGTAATGAGTTAGGCTAATCATCTGATCCAAACGTGAACAACCCAGGACCCCCAATGCGTACCAAGACACTGACCCGAGGCGAGCTCGTCGCGCTCTCGAGCGACATCCGGCTGGCGTGCATGCGCATCTCCCGCCGGGTGCGGTTCGAGTCCGACCGCGACCTGCCGCCGCACCATTTCTCCGTGCTCGCACGGCTCGAGCACACGCCGCGCACCAACAGCGAGCTCGCCGAGATCGAGCGGGTGTCCGCTCCGAGCATGAAGCGCTCGACGAACTGCCTCGTCGACCTCGGCTACGTCGCCCGCGCGGACGACCCGACCGACGGTCGGCAGGTCATCCTGTCGCTCACCACCGAGGGACGCGTGGCGCTCGAGGGCAGCCGGCGCCAGCGCGACGAGTGGATGCTCGCCCGCTTCGAGCTGCTCACCGAGCAGGAGCGCGAGCTGCTCCAGCGCGCAGCGGCGGTGCTCGACAAGGTGGCCAGCGAATGAGCCCCACCTTCTCCTCGCTCGGCATCCGCAACTACCGGGTCTACGCCTCCGGCGCGATCGTCTCCAACATCGGCACGTGGATGGGCCGCGTCGCCCAGGACTGGCTCGTCCTCACCGTCCTGACCGACCACTCCGCCAGCGCGCTCGGTCTCGTCACCGGCCTGCAGTTCCTGCCCTTCCTGCTCCTCGCCCCGTGGGCCGGGATGCTCGTGGACCGCTTCCCGAAGCGCCGCATCCTCTTCCTCACCCAGAGCTCGCTGCTCGTGACTGCTCTGCTGCTCGCGGTGCTCACCGCGATGGGCGTCGTCCAGCTCTGGCAGGTCTACCTGCTCGCCTTCATCCAGGGCGTGGCGACCGCGGTCGACAACCCGGCCCGGCAGACGTTCGTGTCCGAGATGGTCGACACCGACCACCTGCCCAACGCCGTCGCGCTCAACAGTGCGTCGTTCAACCTCGGGCGGCTCGTCGGCCCCGGCGTCGCCGGACTCGTCATCGCCGCCGTGGGCATCTCGCCGGCCCTGTTCGTCAACGCGGCCAGCTTCCTGTTCGTGATGATGGCCCTCGCCCGGATGAACTCCGCCGCACTCACCCCGTCGCCGCGGGCCCGGGGCAAGGGCCAGATCCGGGAGGGACTGCGCTACGTGCGGAGCCGGCCCGACCTCATCCTCATCATGGCGCTGGTGTTCGTGCTCGGGACCTTCGGGATGAACTTCCAGATGACGATGGCGCTGATGGCGACCAAGGTCTTCGACAAGGGCGCCGGCGAGTTCGGCCTGCTCGGCTCGATCATGGCGGTCGGGTCGCTCGCGGCCGCGCTGATGTCGGCCCGCCGGGCCCGGCCTCGGCTGAGGGTGCTCGTCGTCGCCCTCGTCGGCTTCACCGTCTCGACCGCGTTGCTCGCGACGGCCCCGACCTTCCTGCTCTTCGGGCTCTACCTCGTCCCGACGGGGCTGGCCGCGCTGACCGCCCTGACGACGGCCAACGCGATGGTCCAGATCAGCGTCGACCCGATGATGCGCGGCCGCGTCATGGCCCTCTACATGGCGATCTTCATGGGCGGCACGCCGATCGGTGCCCCGATGATCGGCTGGATCGGGGACGTCTGGGGTCCCCGGTGGACGATCGCGATCGGCACCGTGATGGTGGGTCTCAGCGTGATCGCGGTGATGGTGTGGATCACGCGGAGGGAGAATGTCTCCGTGGACTTCCAGACCCGTCGCCGGCCCCGCTTCCGGGTGCGCCTCACCTCCGAGGTGCCCGCGGCGCCCGAGGTGGCCAAGTGAGCTTCAAGTTCCGCCACCGGGTCACGGTCGCGGCGCTCGCGCTGTTCGTGCTCATCGCCGTCGTGGCGGCAGTCGTCGGTCGCTGACCCGCTGGTCGGAGGTATGCCGCCGCGCCAGGCCCCGCGCCCGCCCCCGGGCCCGCCCCCGCCAGCCCCCGGGCCCGCATGTTTGGTAGCCCGGGCGACGAAAGCGGCGGCGATCGGGCCCCGGGCCCGCACGTTTGGTAGCCCGGGCGACGAAAGCCGGGCCCGACCCACCAGGTGGCCCGCGAGCCGGTGCTCGTCAGGACAGCTGCGACACCACGTGGTCGATCGCCCGGGTCAGCGTGCTCACGTCGTCGGGGTCGACGGCCGGGAACATCGCGACGCGCAGCTGGTTGCGGCCGAGCTTGCGGTAGGGCTCCACGTCGACGATGCCGTGGGCGCGCAGCACGGTGGCGACCGCGGCGGCGTCGATCGTGTCGTCGAAGTCGATCGTGCCGACGACCTGGCTGCGGGCGGCCGGGTCGGTGACGTACGGCGTCGTGTAGGACGTCTGCTCGGCCCAGTCGTAGAGGCGCGAGCTGGAGTCCTTGGTGCGGGCGGTCGCCCAGTCGAGGCCACCGTTGCCGTTGAGCCACTCCAGTTGGTTGGCGAGCAGGGCGAGCGTGCTCACCGACGGGGTGTTGTAGGTCTGGTTCTTCAGCGAGTTGTCGATCGCGGTCGGCAGGCTGAAGAAGTCGGGCACCCAGCGGCCGGTGGCCGAGATCTCCTCGACGCGGGCCAGCGCGGCGGGGGAGAACGCAGCGAGCCAGAGACCACCGTCGGAGGCGAAGCACTTCTGGGGGGCGAAGTAGTAGACGTCGGTCTCGGTGATGTCGACGGGGAGGCCGCCGGCACCGGAGGTCGCGTCGATGAGCACGAGCGAGCCCTCGTCCGCGCCGTCGACCCGCTTGACGGGCGCCATCACGCCGGTCGAGGTCTCGTTGTGCGGCCAGGCGTAGGTGTCGATGCCGGCCTCGGCGCGGGGCGTCGCGAGCGTGCCCGGGGCGGCCTTGATGATGGTGGACTCGCCGAGGAAGGGCGCGGTCGAGGTGACGTTGCCGAACTTCGAGGAGAACTCGCCGAAGGCGAGGTGCTGGGCGCGGTCGCGCACGAGGCCGAAGGCCGCGATGTCCCAGAATGCCGTGGAGCCGCCGTTGCCGAGGATGATCTCGTAGCCGTCGGGGAGGCTGAAGAGGTCGCGCAGGCCCGAGCGGACGTCGCCGACGAGGTTCTTGACGGGGGCCTGGCGGTGGGAGGTGCCCAGGACCGTGCGACCGATCGACGCGAGGTAGTCGAGCTGCTCCGCGCGGACCTTGGAGGGGCCGGAGCCGAAGCGACCGTCACTCGGCAGGAGGCCGTCAGGGATGGAGATGGCGCTGGTCACGGCCGGGGCATCGGTCACGTTTTCACCTTTGGGGTGGGGCCACGCGTTGCGGGCGGGTGGCGGATGTGTTGACAGCGGATGACGCCGTTGTCACCGCGCCATTGAACAACACGGGAGCGCGGCCATCACAGGCCCGCCCGACCGGCGGACGGGACCGCGACCGCCGGCGGTCCCCTCAGTGGGCGATGTCCGCGGTCCAGCCGGTCACGTCCTCGGGAGTCCGGGCGGCCTCCCCGACGTAGCGTGACGACGGGCGGATCAGCCGGCCGGTCTGCTTCTGCTCGAGGATGTGGGCTGACCAACCGGCGGTGCGGGCGCAGCTGAACATGGGGGTGAACATCGACGGGGGGACCTCGGCGAAGTCGAGGATGACGGCGGCCCAGAACTCGACGTTCGTGGCGAGCACCCGGTCCGGCCGGCGGGCGTGCAGCTCGTCGAGTGCTGCCCGCTCGAGCGCGGCGGCCGCCTCGTAGCGCGGCGCCCCGAGACGCTCGCAGGCGGCGCGCAGCACCCGGGCCCGTGGGTCCTCGGCGCGGTAGACCCGGTGGCCGAAGCCCATCAGCCGCTCGCCCTGGTCGAGCACGGCCTTGACGTAGGCGGCCGCGTCGCCGCGCTGCTCGACCCCGTCGAGCATGTGCAGCACCCGGGACGGGGCGCCGCCGTGGAGCGGGCCGGACATCGCGCCGACGGCGCCGGACAGGGCCGCGGCGACGTCCGCCCCGGTCGAGGTGATGACGCGCGCGGTGAACGTCGAGGCGTTCATCCCGTGCTCGGCGGCCGAGACCCAGTAGGCGTCGACGGCCTCGACGTGCCGCGGGTCGGGCTCGCCGCGCCACCGGATCATGAAGCGCTCGGTGATCGTGCCGGCCTTGTCGACCTCGCGCTGCGGCACCATCGGCTTGTCGAGCCCACGGGCGGACTGCCCGACGAACGACAGCGCCATGACCGCTGCGCGCGCGAGGTTGTCACGCACCTCGTCGGCGTCGATGTCGAGGGTCGGTTTGAACCCCCAGGCCGGCGCGAGCATCGCGAGCGCCGACTGCACGTCGACCCGGACGTCACCGGTGTGCACCGGCAGCGGGTAGGGCTCCGCCGGGGGCAGCCCGGGGTCGAAGCGGTTGTCGACGAGCAGCCCCCAGACGTGGCCGAAATCGACGTGGCCGACGAGGTCGTCGATGTCGACGCCGCGGTAGCGCAGCGCGCCCCCCTCCTTGTCGGGCTCGGCGATCGTGGACTCGAAGGCGATGACGCCTTCGAGCCCGGGCTTGAAGGCAGGGTCGGGAGAGTGCTCGCTCATCGTGGTCCTCGTTGCTCGGGCGGTTCCACCGCGATGTGGGGGCTCGGTCGGCCGTTCCGGTCAGGGCGGGAACCGGGGGGAGGGGCTGACAGACTTCACGGTATGCCGTCCACCCCCGCGCTGAGCCCGTTTCCCCACGCGCGGTTCAGCGCACGGGACCGGCGCGAGGACCACCTCGACCAGCTGCTCTTCGCCGGGACCGACTTCACGGCCGCCCACGCCGAAGGGGTCGGCTTCCTCGAGTGCGTCCTCGAGGGGGTCGTGCTCGACGAGGCGCACCTGAGCGGGTCGCGGTGGGCGGAGTGCCGGTGGGAGCGGGTCCGGGGCATCAGCGTCTCGCTCGTCGAGGCGAGCCTGATCGAGACCGCCTGGGAGGGCTGCCGGCTGGCCGCCGTCTCTGCATGGGGCTCGACCTGGCGCGACGTCACCGTCCGCGGCGGCAAGATCGACTTCCTCAACCTGCGAGGCGCACGGCTCAAGGACGTCCGCTTCGAGGACTGCGTCATCACTGAGCTCGACCTGCAGGAGGCCACCGTCGACGGGCTGACCTTCGACGGCTGCACGCTCGCGCTGCCCGAGTTCGGCCGGGGCCGCTACACCCGGCTCGACCTGTCGGGCGCGACCTTGCGAGGCCCGCGCGGGCTCGCCGGGCTCAAGGGCGCGATCCTCGGTCGGGCCCAGGTGATCGAGCTCGCCGAGGAGCTCGCGAGCGAGCTCGGCATCGTCGTCACCGACTGACCGGGCGCCACTTCGCGGGGGCCGGGGTCATCGCGTCCAGCTCCTCCGTCACTGCTTCGCTGGGTGGAGCAGTGGCGTAGCGCGTGCCCGCGAGGATGCCCTGGCCGCTACGTCACTGCTTCGCTGGGTGGAGCAGTGGCCTAGCGCGTGCCCGCGAGGATGCCCTGGCCGCTACGTCACTGCTCCGCTGGGCGTAGCAGTGCCGTAGCGCGTGGGAGTCAGTTGATCGAGTCGGGCTTCCCGCGGCGCAGCGCCGTGGTCGTCGCGTCGCGCGCCCGGTCCTTGGGGCTCACCTTGTCGTTGGGACGGATCCGCTTGGTGAGGTCCGCGCCGCTCAGCAGGTCGCTCAGGGGGACGTCGGTGACCGGGTGCACCGTGATGGCCGTGTCGCCGCTGAAGACGACCCAGTGCGACTGATCGCCCTTGTAGACCTTGAGGATGCTGCCGTCCGAGAGCGTCTTCGCGTGGGCGGCCGCGGCGCGCCGGGCCTTCTCGCTCGCGACGACCTTCGCAGCGGCCTCCTTCGCGGGCTCGCGCAGGGCCTTGCTCGCGACCCAGATCTGCGGTCCGTACCTCGTGCCGAGCTTGATGGCCGTCGTGATGACCTTGGTCTTGCCTGCCATGGCGGGACTCCCTCGCGGTGGATCACCCGGCCGTTGTCTGGACCGGACCCGACAACCCTAGTCTGAGATCATGGCTGACCCCGCTGGCGAGAGCGCCCACCCCCAGGCACCGCGCGTCGACTACACCGGCGACGGGCTCGTCGAGGCCGACGTGCTGGCCACCCCGTACCGCCAGGCCCGCCGCTGGGTCGACGACGCGGTCACCGCCGCCGCCGACCGCCCCGACGTCCCCGAGCCGACGGCCCTGTCGGTCGCCACCACCGCCGCCGACGGGGCGCCCAACGTGCGGACGGTCCTCATGCGCTTCTTCGACGAGCGCGGCCCGGGGTTCGTCACGAACCTCGAGTCGGACAAGAGCCTCGAGCTGAAGGCCGAGCCGCGCATCGCCGCAGCCCTTACCTGGCCCTCGCTCTACCGGGCGGTCCGCTTCCGAGGCCGGGCCGTGCTGCTCGAGCGGGACGAGGTCGGCGCCTACTTCAGCTCCCGACCCTACGGATCGCGGCTCTCGGCCTGGGCCTCGGACCAGTCCCGGCCCGCCGCCGACCGAGCCGAGATCGACGCGAGGTGGGAGCAGGTGCTGGCTCGCTTCCCGCCGCAGCAAGACGGCGCCGGCGACGGCGACGACGAGAGTGACGCGGTGCCGGTGCCCGACTTCTGGGGCGGCTGGCGGGTCGTCTGCGACGAGGTCGAGTTCTGGGCGGGCCGGAGCAACCGGCTGCACGACCGGATCGTCTTCACGCGCACCGGCGACGGCGACCTCGACGACGCCGCGTCGTGGCGACGGTGGCGGCGCCAGCCCTGAGCGGCATACGACACCGCCAGACACGACGAGGGGGAAAGCAGGAACAGGGCAGCCCGACCGCGGTCGGACTGCCCTGCTTCATCCTGGGGTGCAGGTGGGGGACGCGACTAGCGCGTGGCCACCTCACACGTTCCGGAAGAAATCACTTCTCGGATCACCTCCAATCTTCGTCGGTTGCCAGAAACGCTACGTCGCGATCCGGCTCTCGGCAAGACCTTTTCGCCGTCCGGTGCGAAGCGGTAGCGCAGGCCTCACTAGGGTCACGTCGATGAGCGAGCAGGTCGGGGGCGCGCGCGGCGGACAGCTGCGGTCGATCGCCCTGTCCGCCTACGGACCGACGCTGCTGGGCTCCACGGGCGCCGGTGCCGTCAGCCCGATCATCGCCCTGTCGGCACGCGAGCTCGGCGCCTCTGTCGGCGTCGCCGCGCTGCTCGTCGGGGCCCTCGGCATCGGCCAGCTTGTCGGTGACCTGCCCTCGGGAGCCCTCGCCGCCCGGATCGGGGAGCGGCGGGCCCTGCTCGTGGCCGCCGTCGTCGAGGCGCTGGGGATGCTCCTCGCCGCGTTGGCCCACTCCGTCGCGGCGCTCTTCGTCGGCGTGCTCGTCATCGGCCTCGCCGGCTCGCTCTTCGGCCTCGCGCGGCAGGCCTACCTCACCGAGGCGGTGCCGATCGCGATGCGTGCCAGGGCGCTGTCGACGCTCGGTGGGGTGCACCGGATCGGCTACTTCCTCGGACCCTTCATCGGCTCCTTCGCGATCGTGCGGTGGGGGACCGGGTCGGCGTATGCCGTGGGGGCGGTCGCGAGCCTCGCGGCCTTCGTGCTCGTCTGGTTCGCGCCGGACATCACGGCCCGCAGTAGTGCCGGCGACCGCGGGGCCACCGGTGCACCGCGGGCGCGTCAGCTGTCCGTCGCCTCCGTCCTGCTCCAGCACCGGCACGTGCTGCTCACCCTCGGCTCGGGCGCGCTGTTCGTCGCGGGCGCGCGGTCGATCCGGGAGGCGCTCGTGCCGCTCTGGGCCGAGTCGGTTGGCCTCTCGCCCGCGCAGACGGCGCTCGTCTTCGGGGTGGCCGGGGCCGTCGACATGCTCCTTTTCTATCCGTCCGGCTGGCTGATGGACCGCTTCGGGCGGGTCGCCGCGGCGGTGCCGAGCATGCTCGTGCTCGGGGTCGGGATGGCGCTGCTGCCGCTGGCGACGACGCTCGTCGCCGTCACGGTCGTCGCCACGGTGCTCGGCGTCGGCAACGGTCTCGGGGCCGGCCTGATCATGACCCTCGGCGCCGACGCCTCCCCGGTCGAGGGACGCGCCCAGTTCCTCGGGGGGTGGCGGCTCTGCGCCGACACGGGAAGAGCCGTGGGCCCGCTGACGTTGTCAGCGCTGACCGCGGTGATGACGCTCGGCGCGGCTGCGGTCGTGCTTGGTGTGGCGGCGGTCGCCGGCGCCTGGTGGCTCCGGCTCTGGGTGCCGCGCCACGACCCGACCCGGCGGCGCGCGGAGCCCGGCGCGCAGTGACGTCACCGAGCGGGCCGGCATACGACTTTCTGAGAAGGTAGGACCGTGACGGACCTGATCGACACCACCGAGATGTACCTGCGCACGATCTTCGAGCTCGAGGAGGAGGGGATCGTCCCCCTGCGGGCGCGGATCGCCGAGCGGCTCGGGCACTCCGGCCCGACGGTGTCGCAGACGGTGGCGCGGATGGAGCGCGACGGTCTGGTCGCCGTGTCCGGTGACCGGCACCTCGAGCTGTCCGACCACGGCCGGCTCCTCGCGACCCGGGTGATGCGCAAGCACCGCCTCGCGGAGCGGCTCCTCGTCGACGTCATCGGGCTCGAGTGGGAGTACGCCCACGACGAGGCGTGTCGGTGGGAGCACGTGATGTCGGAGCAGGTCGAGCGCAAGATCCTCGGTCTCATCGGGGGTGCTCTCGAGTCTCCCTACGGCAACCCGATCCCCGGGCTCGGGGAGCTCGGGGTCGAGCACGAGGCCGACTTCCTCTCGGGCCTGACGACCCTGACGGCCGCGGTGGGGGACCGCCCGGTCGTCGTGACGATCCGGCGGATCGGGGAGCCGGTCCAGGTCGAACCCGAGGGCCTGGCCCTGTTGACCAGCGCCGGGGTCGTCCCCGGCGCTCGCGTCGAGGTGGTCCGCGACGGCAGCCGCGTCCTGGCCGTCCGCTCCGGCGACCCTGCGGCGTCAGGCGTCTCGCTCCCCGATGACGTTGCCGCCCACGTCTTCTGCCAGATCGACTGAGCGGCCCTGCGCCCACCTGTCGAGACACGCGTTCGTCCCACCGTGACCGCAGCGTGACATTTGACGAACCGTTCCGTTATGTTGGGCGCACTCGCTCACCGTTGGGCGAGTCTCCGGGTCGGACCGCCTAGTCCTGCCACCGAGCCGGGGCTCAGCTCGAACCGCATGGCAGGAGCGGGGGAACCACCTTTCCGCGGACGTCTCCGGACGTCCTTGGGGTGAAGCCTCCGAGGACCGCAAGGTCCGAGCGAAGGCCGGGCACGAACCTCCAGCCCGAACCCGACAGCTCACCTCGTAGGCGTCGAGAGGTCAAATACGTGGCTCAGAACCTGCCCGGCCGCCACCGCGCGCCCGGTCGCTTCAACCCGCTCTCGGAGCTGACGCTCCTCGCCAAGGAGACCGCGCAGCCCGCTGTCAAGGGTGCGGCGATCGTCGCGGCGTCCGGCGGTCTCATCGCCTCCTTCGCCTCGCCGGCGAGCGCTGCTCCCGCGGTCGCCGCCCGGATCAACCCCGCGGTCGCTCCGGCCGCCGGCCCGGCTGTCGTCGGCTCCGGCACGGCCGCCCTCGCGACCGCCAACACGCTCTCGTCGATCGGCTTCGCCGCCCCGGCCAAGGCCAAGACCGCCAAGCCGATCGTCGTCGTTGACTTCGTCGTCAAGGCCCAGCGCGCCAAGGCCGCCGCCGACGCGCGGGCCAGGGTTGCTGCCGCCAAGGCAAAGGCCGCCGCCGACAAGCGTGCCGCCGAGCAGGCCGCTGCTGCCCGGGCCGCTGCTCAGCGCCAGGCCGCTGCTGCACCGGCACCGCGCACCGCCACCCGCGGGGCCACCGCCACGACGACCGCTCGGGCCTCGCGCTCGACGGCTCGCACTGCGATCGCCCCGGCGCCCGCGCCGAAGAAGAAGGTCGTCGCCCCGAAGAAGAAGGTCGTCGCCCCGAAGAAGAAGGTTGTCGCCCCGGCTCCCTCTGCCTCGGGCATCGTCGGCATCGCGCAGTCCCTCGGCGGCGTGCCCTACGTCTGGGGCGGGACGACGACGCGAGGCTTCGACTGCTCCGGCTTCACCTCCTACGTCTACCGCCAGGCGGGCATCTCCATCCCGCGGACGGCCGGCGCCCAGAAGCGGGCGTCCACGCCGGTCAGCAGCCCGCGCGCCGGAGACCTCGTGTTCTTCGGTTCGCCTGTCTACCACGTGGGCATCTACGTCAGCCCGGGCCGCATGATCGACGCCCAGCGCCCCGGCACGACGACGGGCAACCACTCGATCTGGACGACCCCGTCCGGCTACGGTCGCGTCTGATCCAGTGTCTCCACGAGGCCCCCACCGCTCCGGCGGTGGGGGCCTCGTCGCTTGTCCACCGTGAAAGACTGAGTCGATGACCGACCAGCCTGCTGCCGAGTCCACCACCCTCATCGAGATCGACCTGTGGAGTGACCTCGTGTGCCCGTGGTCGTGGATGGCCAAGCGGCGCCTCGAGGCCGCCGTCGCCGCCTTCGAGCGACCGACGGACGTCAGCGTCCGGCTGCGGGCCTACGAGCTCGACCCCGAGCTGCCCGTCGGGGGCGCGGTCCCGGTCTCCGAGCACCTCGCCTTGCGGTATGCCGCCGGTGATGGTGGCGGTGACGTGCTCACCGCTCGTGTGTCCGACGCTGCGGCCGACGACGACCTGCGCTTCGACTGGGACCGCGCCGTGCGGGCCAGCACCTTCGACGCGCACCGCCTCTGCGCCCTGGCCCTCGAGCTCGGGGGCCCCGCCCTGCAGTCGGCTGCGGTGGAGCGCTTCCACGCCGCGCACTTCAGCGAGGGTCTGGCCATCGACGACCACCGGGTGCTGCTCCGCGCCGCCGAGGAGTGCGGTCTCGACGAGCGTCGGGTCGCAGCCGTCCTCGCGGGAGACGACTACGCCGACGTCGTGCGGGCCGACGAGCAGGCCGCCCGGGCGCTGGGGGTCACGTCGGTGCCCGTCGTCGTGGCCAACGGCCTCGCGGCCCTCGGCGGCGCGCGCACGGCCGAGGACTACCTCGCCCTCCTGCGCGGCGTCGCGACCCACGGCTGAGGCGTCTCACGTCCTCGTCCGGGGCGCCGTCCGCATCCGTCGGTCGACACCCGCCCACGGGCGCAGGTCGACGAGCAGACCGCACCAGGCACAGCGCGCGTCAGCGGGCCGGGAGGGCCACTCGATCAGGCTGGCCCGGGCGCGGGCCAGCGTCCCCGGGGTGAAGACGTGGGGGCACTCGGCAGGGTCGTCCGTGGGGGCGACCGTCTCGAGCATGACGCGACCGTATGCCGCTCTGCCGACACCGCGTCGGCGTCAGGGAGCCATGCGGCTGGGGGAGCCGGCCGGTGGCCGGCCGTAGCGGACCGCATCGAGGACGGGGCCGGCTGCCTCGGTGGCGAGCTGCTGGTCGGGTCGCGCACCGAGGGCGCCGTTGACCGTGGAGAAGGCCAGGCGCAGGGCGACGAAGAGGGTCACCGCGAAGACCTCGCCGTCGGCCAGGCCGGCGTCGCGCAGGGCCTGCACGTCCTGCGCGGTGGTGGCCCCCGGGTCGGCGACGACCTGCCGAGCCCAGCGCACGAGGGCGACCTCGGAGGGCGCGAGCAGGGCCGGCAGCTCGGAGTCGCGCCGGTCGAGGATCGCCGCGGACAGCTCGGGCGTCGTCTCATCGGCCAGCCGGGCGCCCCAGGCGAGGGAGCAGTAGGCGTCACCCCGGGTCGATGCGGTCGCCGTCACGAGCAGGCCCCGCTGCCGACGGGTGAGGCCGCCGGCGGAGGCTGCACGGGCCAGCAGGTCGAACAGCGTCCCGCTCGCGTCGGGTAGGTGCGCCCAGAGGTGGGTCAGGTTCATCACGAACCCGTCGTCCTCCACGTCAGCGGCATACAGCGCCTCGACGTCGGGGGAGGAACCGGGTGGAGTGAGGAAGCCCGTGGGGCGCTCGTCTGGGCCGCCAAGGGGTGTCGGGCTGCTGGTCACGGGCGCGTCCTCACGTCGGTCCGTCCGCCGACGGCGGGGCTCCCACGCTACTCCCGCGCTACTCGCGTGCGGCCGGGTGCTCGGCGGGCTCGAGCGCCGCCCGAAGGTCCGTGCGGGCCTGGTCGATGGTGATCCGGCTCGCCCGGACGTCGTCGGCCGTCGACTCCGGGCCGGCGGCGGTGTCGGCACCCACGGCGGACACCAGCCGCTGGAGACGGTCGCCGAGGACGACGGCTGCTGCGGCCCGCTCCTCGTCGGGGGCGTCCGTCGCCAGTGCGTGCAGGTCCTCGTCGATCGCGAGCAGCCGACCCTGCGCGCCGGCCCACACCGATGCGGCCTCGGTGCGGGTCGGTCGGCGGAGCACTTGGGCGACGAGGGACTGCTCGACCCAGGCGGCCTCCCCGCGGGCCCGGGTGAGGCGGGCGTCCCACTCGTCGAGCAGCTGCTGGGCCCGCCGACGCCGGACGATGAGCCAGGCGATGGCCGCCGCGACGAGGACGAGCAGCAGCAGCCAGGGCCACCACGGCGTCCCGGTCCCGTCCGTCTCGTCGGCGGAGGTGTCGGCCGCCGTGGCCTCAGTCGTGGCCTCAGTCGTGGCCTCAGTCGTGGCCTCGCTCGTGGCGGTGACCGTCCGGGTTGCGGTCTCGGTGACCGTCTCCGCCGGGGGCGAGGCCGCGTCCCCGGTGCCTGACTCCGTGCCGCCCGGCCGCGGGATGGCAGGCAGCTCGATGCTCGGCAGGTCGACGCTGGGCAGGGTGATGCTCGGCAGCCGGGTCGGGATCGAGATCGACCCCGTGCCGGAGCACCCGGCGAGGAGGAGGGCTGCCGCGACGGCACCGACGAGGGCTCTGCTGGGACGTCCCATCGCCCCATGGTGTCGTTTTCTCCGTGGTCCCGGGCGGAATCGCGGGGTCGTGGTGTCGTGGGGTCGTGGTGTGGCAGTTTGGAGCCATGACGACGATCCCCAGCCTCACGCTCAACGACGGCACGACGATCCCAGCCGTCGGCTTCGGCACCTACCCCCTCACGGGGGAGGACGGCATCCGCGCGATGGTCTCCGCCATCGAGGCGGGCAACCGGCTGCTCGACACGGCCGTCAACTACGAGAACGAGACCGAGGTCGGCGAGGCGGTCCGGCGATCGGGGCTGGACCGCGACGACCTCGTCATCCAGACGAAGATCCCGGGCCGTGACCATGCCTACGACAAGGCCATCGCCTCTGTCGAGGGGTCGCTCGAGCGGCTCGGGCTCGACCACGTCGACGTCGGGCTGATCCACTGGCCCAACCCGAGCCAAGGCCTCTATGTCGAGACCTACCGGGCGCTCGTCGAGTGCCAGCGCCGGGGCCTCGTGCGCTCTGTCGGCGTCAGCAACTTCACCGAGCAGCACCTCGCCGACGTCATCGAGGCCACCGGCGTCGTCCCGGTGGTCAACCAGATCGAGCTGCACCCGCTCTTCCCGCAGGAGGCGATGCGCGAGGTCCACGACCGGCTCGGCATCCGGACCGAGGCGTGGAGCCCGCTCGGCAAGCGCAACGCCCCGTTCGGTGCGGACCCGGTGGCCCGGGCTGCCGAAGCGCACGACGTGACGCCGGGACAGGTCATCCTGCGCTGGCACGTGCAGCTCGGCGTCCTGCCGCTGCCGAAGTCGGCTGACCCGGGCCGACAGCGCGCCAACCTCGAGCTCTTCGCCTTCGAGCTGACCTCCGACGAGGTGACCGCGATCAGCGGCCTCGCGCAGCGGGACGGCCGGCTTTTCGGCGGGGACCCCGAGACGCACGAGGAGATGTAGGGCGGATCCGTCAGGCGTGGGTCTCGTGCTCGTGACCCGAGTGCCCCGCCGACTCGAACTGGATCGTCGAGTGCTCGACGTTGAAGTCGTTGTCGAGGCAGTGCTGCAGCTCGTCGAGCATCGAGCCGAGGTGGCCGTCGTGGAAGCACGAGTCGTCGACGACGACGTGGGCGGTGATCACGGGCAGGCCGGTGGCGACCTGGCTCGCGTGGAGGTCGTGGACGTCACTCACGTGGGGCAGGGTCATGATCCGGTTGCGCACGACGTCGAGGTCGAGGCCCTTGGGGGTGGACTCGAGGAGCACGTCGACGCTCTCGAGGAGCAGCCGGATCGTCCGCGGGACGATGAGCAGGCCGATGACGAGTGACGCCACGGCGTCGGCGCGCAGCCAGCCCGTCGTGGCCACGAGGAGCGCGGCCAGGAGAACGGCGACGGACCCGAGCGCGTCGTTGACGACCTCGAGGAACGCGGCGCGCATGTTGAGGTTCGCGCCGCGTGATCCCGCCAGGATGAGCAGTCCGACGATGTTGCCGACGAGACCGATGACCCCGAAGACGACCATGATGCCGGGCGTGACCTCCGGTGGGTCGATGAGCCGCTGCACCCCCTCGACGATGATGTAGACCCCGACCGCGAGCAGGGCCGCCGCCTGCGCAGCCGCGCCCAGCACCTCGGCCCGCCGGTAGCCCCAGGTGCGGGTGACCGTGGGCGGTCGTCGGGCGAGCGTCGCCGCGACGAGGCCGATCGTCAGGCCGACGACGTCGGTCAGCATGTGGCCCGCGTCGGCGAGCAGGGCGAGGCTCCCCGAGAGGACGGCACCGACCACCTCGACGACGAGGACCGTGACGGTGATGCCGAGGACGACCGCCAGCCGGCCCCGGTGGTCCTCGGGGTCCATCGCGCCGTGGCTGTGTGCGTGGCTCATCAGCCGCTCCCTCCCGTTGCGTGTGATCTCGACCAGGGGTGCGGGCCGGGCCGGCGCCGACCACACTCTCCCGGGTCCAGCGTGCCACCGCCGGACCCGTTCGCCACGGCCACCCTCAGGACGAGGCCGTCCGGGCGGCGGCGGCCTTGGCGTTGAGGTAGCGCTGCTCTGGTGTGCTCGTCGCGAGCTCGGCTGCGCGAGTGAAGATCTCGCTCGCGGGGCCGTGCCGGCCGGCGCGCTCGAGCAGGTGGGCGTGAGCGGCATACAACCGGTGGTTGGTGCGCTGCGCCGGGTCGTCGAGCAGCGGCTGAAGTGCCGCGATGCCCGCCTCCGGCCCGTGGGCCATGCCGACGGCGACTGCGAGGTTGAGGGTGACGGTGGGGGAGGGGGCGATCCGATCGAGCATCCGGTAGAGCATCGTGATCTGGAGCCAGTCCGTCTCCTCGGCGCGGCGGGCCCCGGCATGGACCGCGGCAATCGCCGCCTGCAGCTGGAAGGGCCCCACCTCCCCCCGCGGCAGGGCCGCCTCGACGAGGGCGACGCCGCGGCGGACGAGCTCTAGGTCCCAGCGCGAGCGGTCCTGCTGGGGCAGCGGCACCAGGTCGCCGTGCGCGTCGGTCCGGGCCTCGGCTCGGGCGTGGGTCAGGAGCATGAGGGCCAGCAGCCCGGCGGTCTCCGTGTCGTCGGGCACCGCTCGCCGGAGCTGCTCGGTCATCCAGATGGCCTCGGTGGCCAGCTCGACGTCCATCAGGTCCGGGCCGGTCGCGGCCGCGTAGCCCGCCGTGAAGGTGAGGTAGAGCACGTAGCGGACGGCGTGCAACCGGGTGGCCAGTTCTGCTGCAGGAGAGTCGGTCCCACCGAGTCCCGCATCACGGATCGTGGCCTTGGCCCGGCTGATCCGCTGCGCGACGGTCGCCTCCGGGGCGAAGAGCAGGGCGGCGATCTGACGGGTGGACAGTCCGGAGACGGCGCGGAGGGTCAGCGCGACCCGGGAGGTCTCGGTCAGCGCCGGGTGCGCGCAGAGCAGCAGCATCGCCAGCGTGTCGTCGCCTCCGGGAGTGCTCGCTACCTCCTCGGCGGAGGGAGCCGTCGCCTCGTGAAGGCGGGACTGGGCGGTGACCCGGTCGAGCCGCGCCGCCTCCGCGTCGTCCCTGCGACGCGCATCGATGAGTCGACGTGACGCGACTCGGACGAGCCAGGCCCTCGGCTTGTCGGGGGCGCCGTCCCGGGGCCACTGGACGGCCGCCGCGAGCAGGGCCTCCTGGACGGCGTCCTCGCACGCCCCGAAGTCGCCGCTGCGGCGCAGCAGCGCGGCGAGGACGTGCGGCGCCTCGTGACGCCACCCGTCCTCGCCGCCGGTCGTCACTGGTCGTCGCCGCCCGGCCACATGGCAGGGCGCAGCTCGATCGTCTCGCCCGGACCCGCGAACCGGGCCGCGACCGCCTCGGCGCGCTCCCGGTCGCGCACGTCGATCACGAAGAAGCCGGCGAACTGCTCCTTGGTTTCGGCGTAGGGGCCGTCGGACGCGATCGGCGCGCCGTCCGCCCACCGGAAGACCGTGGCGGCTCGCGGGTCGGCGAGGGCCTCGGCCGTGACGAACTCGCCGGCTTCCTGCATCTCCGTCATGAGCGCCTCGAACTCGCTGCCCATCTGGTCGCGCTGCTCCTGCGGGAGCGCCTGGTTCTCGGCGACGAACTCGCCGGTCGGGTGACCCCACGGCTGGGGGTTGGAGTGGATCAGGATGACGAACTTCACAGTGGACTCCTCGGTGGTCTGCGCAGGTCCGCGCGGGTCTGCACGGGTCTGCACTGGTCTGTGGGTTGCGGTCGGACATCAGGGACGTCGGAGCCGACGTCGCCGTCTCGACACGACTGGGGACAAATCTGCCACGCGCTCTCCCCTCGATGTCGAGAACCGGGGCCCGGCCCCGACGTCCTCCCTGTCATCTCCCTCAACGCCCACAGCACCTATCAGGAGGCCTGCCGTGCACACCACCTCGCTCGTCGACCCGATCATCGCCCAGCACCACCGCATCGCGGCCGTCGTCGACGGGCTCGACGGGGCGCAGCTCGGACGGGTGATCCTGCCCTCCGGCTGGACCCCGGCCGGGATGCTCCTGCACGTCGGGGCCACGACCCGCTTCTGGTGCCGGGAGGTCGTCCTCGGTATGCCGGTTGCTGCCGTCGTCGACGAAGGGTCCCCCTTCACCGCCCCGCCGGTGCAGGTGGCTACCGAGCTCGTCCGGGGGTTCGTGGCGGGCGCCGTCGCCGACCTCGAGACGGTCCGGGGCCTACCCCTGGACGCTGCGCCCGCCTGGTGGCCCAAGGGACGCTGGGGCGGGTGGCGGCTCACCGATCTGGAGGAGGTGCTCCTGCACCTGCTCGTCGAGACCTCCACCCACGCCGGTCACCTCGACGCGGCCCGCGAGCTGGTCGACGGGGGCACCTTCGACCACGCCACCGGCACGGTGCGAAAGCGCTGACCGAAGACTGGCAGAAACTTGTGTGCCGAGGGCCGTGACGGTCGGGGCGGTCGTGTCGTCCTAGGTGGTGTCCCGGCCAGAAGGGCTGGATCAGAGAGGACTTCCCCATGAGCTCCACCACCACCCCCGTCGCGACGTCCGGCCAGCTGCCGAAGACGACCGAGGAGCAGAAGGCCGCTGACCAGGCCGCGGCCCAGGAGCAGAAGGCCCAGGAGCCGAAGCAGCTCGACGCCCTGCACACCGAGCTCGGTGACACGACGATCGCCGACCAGGTCGTCGAGAAGATCGCCGGTCTCGCGACCCGCGAGGTCGACGGGGTCTACGCGATGGGGTCGGCTGCCGGCCGCACGCTCAGCGGGCTCGCGCAGCGCCTGCCCGGACAGGCCGCGAAGAACGCCGTCAGCACCGGCGTGTCCATCGAGAAGGGCGAGCGCCAGACGGCCGTCGAGGTCTCTGTCGTCGTCGAGTACGGCGTCTCCATCGTCGAGGTCGCCGACAACATCCGCGAGTCGGTCATCACCGCCGTCGAGCACGCCACCGGCCTCGAGGTCGTCGAGGTCAACGTCACCGTGAGCGACGTGCACCTGCCCGCCGAGGACACGGCCGACCGCGACGCCGACCAGGGCTCCGACCTGTCCTGAGCACCATCTGCCCACCCGTCAGCGTCTCGTCAACCCCCGAAGGACTTCTGTGATGACCACCTCCCGTTTTGCCCTCGTGATCGGGCTCGTGCTCGGCGTCGTTGCCACCTTCGGTGGTTTCGGGTATCTCATCATCGTGGCGGTCTTCGCCGCCATCGGGTGGGGGGTCGGTTTGGTCCTGGAGGGCAAGGTGGACGTGCGGTCCCTGCTCGGCTCGGCGACGGACCGGCGCTGACCGATGACCGCAACCATGCAACGGTCGGCGCGCACGCGCGGCCGGCTCGTCATCGACAAGCGCGTCGTCGAGCGGATCGCCTCCCGGGCAGCTTCGGAGTCCGGTCCGACCGGGGGAGTCTCCGGCGGTCTGCTCGGCCTGGGCGCCCACGGTGACCTGTCGGCCGCCCCGTCGGCCGAGGTCGAGCTCATCGGCCAGACCGCCATCGTCGGTCTCGACCTCACGGTGGCCTACCCGGTGCCCATCCGTGAGGCGACGGACCACGTCCGCCACCACGTGATGGAGCGGGTCTTCGACCTCACGGGTGTCGAGGTGACGCGCGTCGACATCTCCGTCGCGGTGCTGCACCTCGTCGACCCGAGTGTGACCCGGAGAGTGCTCTGATGGCGCGCGACGACGCGCACGCGTCCTCGCTGCGGCGTCGCCCGTCCCGCACGGCCCCGGCCGCGGTCGCGGCCACCCTGGTGACGGCCGCGGGCGTCGCGGGCGTCTGGGCCGCCGTCGAGCGCCTCGCGACGGGCCGCTGGCCCAGCTGGGTCGGCGCCACCCACAAGTGGGCCGGCACGCACACGTGGGGTTCGGCCGTCGTGGTCACCCTGGCCGTCGTCATCGCCGTCGTCGGCCTCGTGCTCCTCGTCACCGCCCTGCGCCCGGGCATGGCCAACGCCTACGAGATCGACCCCACGACCGGCGCGGACCCGTCGGCGCCGGGCGAGCCGGACGAGAGGGTCACGGAGTACGTCATGACCCGCCGTTCGGTCGCCCGGCTCGCCAGCGCCCATGCCTCGCTCGTCCCCGGGGTCGAGTCCGTGTCCGCATCGGCGACGACCCGACGCGTGACGCTCACGGTCAAGACGGCCTCGGCGCAGGCGGAGGACATCGACGAGATGGTCACCTCCCGAGTTCGTGAGGCCCTGGCCGGTGCCGGGCTCTCGCCGCAGCCCACCGTCTCGACGACCGTCCGGACGACCCAGCCATGAGGTCCCCGGATCCAGGGACGACCCACCGCGCACCAACGAGAGAGAGCACGCCATGAGGCAGTTCGCCACGGGACTCAACCGGACCTGGTTGGCCGTCATCGGAGTGCTCCTGCTCCTGCTGGGCCTCGCTGCCGCCGCCATAGGCACCGGCCTGCTCGCCTCGGCGACCAGTGCGGGGCCTACCTCGGGTGACCGGGTCATCGGGTCGGGGGCGGCCGCCACGTTCGCCAGCACCGGAGCCATCGTCGCCGTCCTGCTGGTCGGCCTCGTCGTCGCCCTCCTCGGACTGGGCTGGCTTCTCGCACAGGTGCCCCGGACGAATGCGGCCGATGATTACCGGCTCCAGGACGACGCGACGACCGGGCTGACGACGATCTCGCCCGCGGTCCTGACCGACGCCGTCTCGGCCCAGCTGCAGACCCTGCCGGGTGTGACCGCGGCCGATGCGGTCCTGCGCGGCACCGCCGCCCGTCCCGAGCTGACCGTCCGGCTCACGGCCAACGACCGCACCGACGTCCCCGCCCTGCTGCGTTCGATCCGGTCGGGCGCGGTCGGCGACCTGGCCGCGGCGATGGGGGCTCCCCTCAGCCGACTGGGGGTGCAGGTCGACATCAGCCCGGAGCGGAGGAGCTCCGACAGTGTCACCTTCTGAGCAGGCCGCACCCGCCGACGAGGCTCCCGCGCCGGCACCGACGACGAAGGCGGCCCAGCGCGCGCTGGCCGAGGCCACCCTCGTCGCGCGGGCGCAGGACGGGGACTCCGTCGCCTTCTCGCGCCTGGTCCGCACCTACGAGGCGGAGCTCGTCCGCCTCGGCTTCCGGATGCTGTCCGACCTCGGCGAGGCGCAGGACGCCGTGCAGGACACTCTCCTCGTGGCCTGGCGCAAGCTGCCCACGCTCGATGACCCGATGGCCTTCCACGCCTGGATCTACCAGCTGATGACCCGTCGCTGCCTCTCCGTGCTGCGCAGACGAACGAGGCGGCACACCGTCGCCGCTGCGGACGACGACCTCGAACGAGCCGGGTCGGGCACCCGCGCGCCCGACGTCGGCGACGGGCCGGACGCGCAGGCCCAGACGCAGGCGATCCGCGACAGCCTGAGCGTGGCGCTCGCCGGTCTGCCCGCCGAGCTCCGCGCGTGCTGGGTGCTCCACTCGATGCACGACCTGTCCTACCCGGAGATCGCCTATGCGATCGGTGTCCCGGTGAGCACCGTCCGCGGCCGAATCGCCCGGGCCCGAGCACAGCTTGCGAAGGGAATGAGCTCATGGCAGTGACCCAGGCCACCCGCCTCAGCTGCGGCCGGGACGTGGACGAGGTGTGGGCCAACATCGGCGGCCCGCCGACGGTCCACGAGGAGAGCTGCCCGGCGTGCACGAGGGCACGCGCCGACCTCGCCGAGCTGTCCTCGGCGACCGACGCCATGGTCGACGCCGACCGCCAGGACGCGTCCCTGCGGGTCCCGGAGGGGCGCTTGGCCGACATCCTCGCCATCGTCCGCACCGAGGTCCGTCGCGGCCGCATGATCCCCCTGCTCCGCTCTGCTGCAACCGAGCCCGAGCTGGCGGTGAGCGAGCAGGTCGTCGCCACCGTCGTCCGGGCCACGTGCGACCTCGACCCGCAGGTGGAGGTCCGCCGGGTGAACATCGTCACGGTGCCGCCTTCGAGCGCGGCCGGCGACGCGCTAGAGCCCGGTGACGTGGCCATGGACCTACAGGTGACGGTGGGACACGCCGTCGCGATCCCCCGGGTCCTCGAGGGTCTCCGGACGGCCATCCGCCGGGCCGTGGCCGGCGAGGTCGGGGTCACCGTCTCCCGGATCGACATCGACGTCCAGGATGTGCACGATGCCTGAAGCACCCGCCCCCGGCGCCGCGGCGCACCCCCGTTCCGCCGACGCACGTGAGGAGCTGGTGGCGCGCCTGGCCGCCGCGGCCACCGGTACCCCCGGGGTCGTGCGGCTCGTCCCGGGTCTGCGCGCTGCGCTGGCGCGGCTGCGCCAGCCCTCGCACGGAGCTTCCGACGACGGGATCACCCTCGTGGTCAAGGACGACACCGCCGACGTCGTCATCGACATCGGGGTCGACGGCACCGCGACGGTGCTCGACACGGCCCTGGCCGTCCGGGCTGCTGCGGCCGGTGTCCTGGCCGCTGCGCACCCGGGCGCGCACGTGATCAGGGTCAACGTGCTGAGCCGTGACGAGGCCGACCCCGAGGAAGGCCCTGCCGTCGCCGAGCAGCGCTGAGCCGCGGATCGCGCTGAGCGGCATACGCGCCCGTGGTCGGTGGGCGGCTACGACAAACCATGTGTGGCGGCATGGATGTCAGCGGCGGCGCGTGAACCGACGTCGAGGATTGCGTGGACGTGGGCGACGGGGCGGTGTTAGGCGTGCTCGCTAGGTGCAGCTCGGCAGCGATCTGCGCGTTCGTCCGACCGCGGGCCAGCAGGCGCAGCACGTCCGTCTGCCGGTCGATGAGCGGTCCGGAGTCATCCGGCGACGCCACGAGGGCACGCGCCCGCTCTGAGGCACGGCCGGATCGCAAGGTAGCAGGGTGCGCCGGGCCAGGGGCGCCGGTCAGCGTGCTGACGATCTCGCGCTTCTGGTGCCAGCACTGGCTCGTCGGCGGGTCGTGGTCGACGGCGTCCCGAGGGGAGGGAGCTGCTCGAGCCCTCCGACGATGAACGCGCTGAGGATCGTCGGCTCGTGAAAGACTGGGGCGTGAAGGAGCACACGGTTGGTGATGTGGCGGCTCGGCTCGGGGTGGCCCCGTC
The DNA here is from genome assembly GCA_039928615.1 of Terracoccus sp. GTDB lineage: Bacteria > Actinomycetota > Actinomycetes > Actinomycetales > Dermatophilaceae > JBDSSS01. The sequence continues at coordinate 37,255 of JBDSSS010000007.1, forward strand.
GACCGTGCGGATGTGGGGGACGCGGTACGGCTTGACGGCCTCGTCACGGTCAGCGGGCGGGCACCGACGGTTCACGGAAGATGACCTCGACCTGCTCGAGCGCTTTCATCGCGCCGTGATCGCCGGGGAGACCCCCCTGCGGGCAGCGGCACACCTGACCGGCGGCACGCCCCCGCCCCCGTCGTCGGGAGGTCCGGGTGGCAACGTGCTCGCGGTGCCCGGCGCGGGTCGGCGGGCACGCGGTCTGGCTCGCGCGGTTGCCAGGCTCGACGAGATGGCTGTCGAGGACGGGGTGCTCAGTGCCCTCGAGGCGATGCAAGGCGTCGCGGTGTGGGACGAGGTGGTGACGCCGCTGCTCATCGCCGCGGGGGAGCAGTGGCAGCGCACGGGCGCTGGCATCGAGGTGGAGCACCTGTTGACCCAGGCGGTCAGCATGGCCTTCATCCGCTACTCTGCCGAGTTGCCAGATCCTCCACGAAATAAGGCAATCATCCTCGCGGGAGGACCGCATGAGGAGCACGTGCTGCCCCTACATGCGGTTCGCGCGTGTTTGGGCGAACGCGGCGTCCCATCTCGCCTGCTTGGCCCACGGACGCCGATCTCGGCCCTTGCCACGGTCGCGCAACGAACGCGTGCGCCTGGAGTGCTGATCTGGATGAGTATGAAAGACGTTGTGGCTGAAGATGACCTGGAGCTGCTGATGGCAAGTCACCGAACGCTGCGACTCTTCCTCGCGGGTCCTGGCTGGCTCGACATCGACAGCTCTCATGGCGTGAGAACGCACAATCTTGCCCACGCCGTCGATGAGCTTGAGGCGGCGTGGGTCGGTCGGCTGTAGCGAGACATCGTGTGATGTGATGCGCTCCTGTGGTGCTAGAACTTGCACGAGTTCAAGCGCGGGCGAGAGAGTCGACGTATCCTGAAGTGGTCCGCACATCGCGGTCACCACGAGCGGCGACGGCGCCGCCTCACACGGGAGCACGCCATGATCACGGTTTCAGGAACCGACATACCAGTTCTCACCTCCGGTCAGTTCGCAACGGTCTACAACCTCTTCTCGCTCGTCATCGCTTCGATGCTCTTCACCGCCCTCTATCTCCTGCTTTCGCGCAGCAGGGTGGCGCCCCGCTACCGGAACGCCCTCGTCGTATCGGCCATGGTCTGCGGCATCGCGGCCTACCACTACTTCCGCATCTTCGAGAACTTCAAGGAGAGCTACCCCGCGGGAGCAACGACGGTTGCCGATCACGTGCTCAGCAACGTGGAGTTCAACGAGGCCTACCGCTACGTCGACTGGCTGCTCACGGTGCCGTTGCTCCTCGTTGAGACCATCGCCGTGATGGCGCTCGGCCGCGCCGCGTCCAAGGCCCTCCTGTGGAAGCTCGTGCCTGCCTCGGCCCTGATGATCCTGCTCGGATATCCCGGTGAGATCGCAACGGGCATGGGGGAGCGGGCCGTCTGGGGCGGTCTCTCGACGATCCCGTTCCTCTACCTGCTCTACGTGCTGTTCGTCGAGCTGTCGAAGTCGCTCGATCGTCAGCCTGCTCAGGTGCAGACCAGCATCAAGCGGCTGCGCATCTCTCTCCTCGCCCTGTGGGGTGTCTACCCGATCGCCTACCTGTTTCCGATCATCGGTGGCGACTTCTTCGGCGGGGCAAGCGGATTCGTGCTGAGGCAGACCGGCTACAGCTTGGCTGACATCTTCGCCAAGGCCGCCTACGGACTGGTCATCTACAAGATTGCTCGGGTCAAGAGCGGCATCGAGGACCCGCAGTACGACGACGACCACGCAAGCCCGACCGTCCCCGCGTCCACCCGGGATGACCGGAACACGCCAGCGCCGGTCTGACAGGTTCACTCCATGAGGACCACGCACGGGGTACCCACTCCCGAGAGGGAGTGGGTACCCCGTCGCGGGTTCGTCAGCCTTCGTGACGTGCGGTGGCTCACGTGGGGCCCGGTGGTGGCGATGCTGGCGCTGGTCACCGCGAACCTCGTGGCCCCCGGGCTGCTGCGAGACGCCGCACTCCCGATCGCGATCGTGGGCGCTCTCGCGGGCCTCCCCCACGGCGCCATCGACCATCTGCTACCCGGGTTGCTGCTCCGCGGTGGGTCCGACTCCGTGGTGGGCAGGCGGGACCGGGGCGGGGCGCACAGCGTCTGGTGGCTCGTGGGTGGCTATCTGCTCTCAGCGGCTGTGATGGGCACCCTCCTTGTCGTGGCACCGGCCCCGACCCTCGTGGCGTTCCTCGTGGTGGCCGGAGGGCATTTCGGCTGGGGCGAGGTGACGGCGGGGGCGGACCGCGAGGGTATTCGGATCAGGCTCGGCGCCCCGTCGGTGGTGCACGCCTTCGCGGTCGGCCTCGTCACCGTCGGTCTGATCGTCTGGTCCCGGCCGGATGAGACCGACCCCATCGTTCGCGCGATGTCCCCCGCCGTGGCCGATCTCGCGATCTCCAGTCGCACGTCGGGGCTCGCTGCTGCGCTCCTGGTGGTCGGGGCGGCCACGGCGACACTGCTGTGGCGACGCCAGCGGCAGCAGGCGTTCGAGTTGGTGCTCCTCACCCTGGTGTTCGCCACCTGCCCACCCCTCGCCGCGTTCGGCGTCTACTTCGGCCTCTGGCACTCCGTGCGGTTCACCAGCCGGCTCGTGGACGCGGTTCGCCTGCACGACTATCGGATCCATAAAGCGGACCTCGGTGGCCCCGCCGCGGTCCGCCACCTCACGAGGCTCTCAGTGGCACCGACCGCCGTCGCGATCGTCGCCGTGGGCGTCGTCATCTCATTGGCCGGCGTCGTTGCGATCCAGGCCCAGGTGGCCGTGCTTCTCGCGGTTACCTTCCCCCACGCCGCCGTCGTGGCATGGCTCGATGCGAGGCGCTCATCCGGTCAGTTGCTGGCCTCGCCGTAGTTGAAGGTGGTCGTGCAGCCACCGTCGACCGGGACGATCGAGCCGGTCATGAAGGAGGAGTCGTCCGACGCGAGGAAGAGGGCCACGGCTGCCACCTCTGCGGGCTGGGCCTGACGACCCAGC
>JBDSSS010000008.1:0-10250 GCA_039928615.1 Terracoccus sp.
GCCATCAAGGTCGGCGTGGGCCCGGGCTCCATCTGCACCACCCGCATCGTCGCCGGTGTCGGCGTCCCGCAGGTCACCGCGATCTACGAGGCGGCCAAGGCCGCGATCCCGGCCGGCGTGCCGGTCATCGCCGACGGCGGCCTCCAGTATTCCGGCGACATCGCCAAGGCGATCGTCGCCGGCGCCGACTCCGTGATGATCGGCTCGCTCCTCGCCGGGTGCGAGGAGAGCCCCGGCGAGCTCATCTTCGTCAACGGCAAGCAGTTCAAGACCTACCGGGGGATGGGCTCGCTCGGGGCGATGAGCTCGCGCGGCAAGAAGTCCTACTCCAAGGACCGCTACTTCCAGGCCGAGGTCGACTCCGACGACAAGATCGTCCCCGAGGGGATCGAGGGCCGGGTCGCCTACCGGGGTCCGCTCTCTGCGGTCGCCCACCAGATGCTCGGCGGTCTGCGCCAGTCGATGTTCTACGTCGGGGCGGCGACCGTGCCCGAGCTGCAGGACAAGGGCCGCTTCGTCCGGATCACGTCGGCGAGCCTCAAGGAGAGCCACCCCCACGACATCCAGGGGATCGTCGAGGCACCCAACTACTCCGTCGGCTGACGGTTCAGTCGAGTGCTCAGAAGCCGCTCATCCAGCGAAACGCGGGCTCCGTACGGAGCGACAGCTTCTGAGCACTCGACTGCAGGTCGATAGGATCTGCGCGTGACCGAGATCGAGATTGGCAGAGGCAAGCGCGGACGGCGCGCCTACTCCTTCGACGACATCGCCGTCGTGCCCTCCCGGCGCACGCGCGATCCCGAGGAGGTCTCGGTGTCCTGGCAGATCGACGCCTACCACTTCGACATCCCGGTCATGGCGGCGCCGATGGACTCGGTCGTCTCCCCGGAGAGCGCGATCGCCCTCGGCAAGCTCGGTGCCCTGCCGGTGCTCGACCTCGAGGGCCTGTGGACCCGCTACGAGGACCCGGAGCCGCTCCTCGCCGAGATCGCCGCCCTGCCCGCAGGTCAGGCCACCTCGCGGATGCAGCAGATCTACGGCGAGCCGATCAAGCCCGAGCTCATCCACGCCCGCCTTCGCGAGCTGCGCGCGGCCGGGGTCACCGTGGCCGGGGCCCTGTCGCCGCAGCGGACCCAGCAGCACTGGAAGACGGTCGTCGACGCCGGCGTTGACCTCTTCGTCATCCGCGGCACCACCGTCTCGGCCGAGCACGTCTCCGGTCGGTCGGAGCCGCTCAACCTCAAGCGCTTCATCTACGAGCTCGACGTGCCCGTCATCGTCGGGGGAGCGGCCGGCTACACGGCGGCCCTGCACCTCATGCGCACCGGCGCGGCCGGGGTCCTCGTCGGTTTCGGCGGCGGGGCCGCGCACACGACCCGGACCGCCCTCGGCATCCACGCGCCGATGGCGTCGGCGGTCGCCGACGTCGCCGCCGCGCGACGCGACTACCTCGACGAGTCGGGTGGGCGCTACGTCCACGTCATCGCCGACGGCGGGGTCGGCCCCTCGGGTGACATCGTCAAGGCGATCGCCTGCGGCGCCGACGCCGTCATGCTCGGCGCGGCCCTCGCCCGCGCCACCGACGCACCCGGGGGCGGATACCACTGGGGCCCCGAGGCGCACCACCCGCAGCTCCCCCGTGGGGAGCGGATCGCCCTCGGCACGCAGTCCTCGATCGAGGAGATCCTCTTCGGCCCGGGCCGCCAGGCCGACGGGCAGTCCAACATCATCGGTGCGCTGCGACGGGCGATGGCCACGACCGGCTACTCCGACGTCAAGGAGTTCCAGCGGGTCGAGGTCGTCGTCTCGCCCTACCTCGGCAACTGAACCCATCGCCGTGGACCACGACCACGACGTCGTCGTCATCGGGTCCGGCTTCGGCGGATCCGTGGCCGCGCTGCGCCTCGCCGAGAAGGGCTACCGCGTCCATGTCTACGAGGCGGGCCGACGCTTCGCGGACGCGGACTTCGCCCGGACCAGCTGGGACGTGCGCCGCTACCTCTGGGCGCCGCGGCTCGGGCTCCTCGGCGTCCAACGCATCCACCGCCTGCCGGACTGTCTCGTCCTCGCGGGCGCCGGTGTCGGCGGCGGGTCGCTCAACTACGCGAACACCCTCTACGTGCCGCCCGCGCCCTTCTTCCGCGACCGGCAGTGGGGCCACATCACCGACTGGCAGGCCGAGCTGGCGCCGCACTACGCGACCGCACAACGGATGCTCGGCGTCACGGTCAACCCGTGCGAGGGTCCGGTCGAGCAGCTGATGCGCGACACCGCGACGGACCTCGGTGTCGGCGACAGCTTCCGCAAGACCCCGGTCGGTGTCTTCTTCGGGGAGCCCGGCACGCGCGTCCCGGACCCGTACTTCGGCGGTGAGGGGCCCGCCCGCACCGGCTGCACCCAGTGCGGCAACTGCATGGTCGGCTGCCGGGTCGGGGCCAAGAACACCCTCGTGAAGAACTATCTCGCGCTGGCCGAGCGCCGGGGCGTGACCATCGAGCCGCTCCGGACCGTGACCCGCGTGCGTCCCCTCGACCCGGAGCGGACCGGGCAGGGGTATGCCGTCACGACCGTCCGCACCGGTGCCTGGGGCCGGCGGCGCGCCCAGGAGCACACCGTCACGGCCAGCCAAGTGGTCGTGGCCGCCGGCGCCTGGGGGACGGCGCGGCTGCTCCAGGCGATGAAGGCCGAGCCCGAGGGGCGGGGCCTGCCGCGACTGTCCGACGCTCTCGGCGCGCTGACGCGGACGAACTCCGAGGCGCTCGGCGGGGCCATGACGGCCCGGGTGCCAAAGGGCATCGACCTGACCAGGGGCGTCGCCATCACGTCGAGCTTCAACGTCAACGACACGACACACGTCGAGAACTGCCGCTACGGCAAGGGCTCGAACCTGATGGGAGCGCTCGCGGTGATGCAGGTCGACGGCGGCGGCGGCATCCCCCGGTGGGTGCGGTTCGCCGGCAAGGCCGCCCGCCACCCCCTCGTCCTCGCCCGGTCGCTGTCGACCCGGCGCTGGAGCGAGCGCACCGTCATCGCCCTCGTCATGCAGAGCAGCGACAACTCGATCACCGTCGGCCGCCGGCGCGGCCTGTTCGGGTGGCGCCTGACCTCGTCGCAGGGCCACGGCGAGCCCAACCCGACCTACATCCCCGAGGGCAACGAGGCGGTGCGCGCCCTGGCGGCGCGGCTCGAGGACGCGACGGGGGAGCGAGCCTGGCCGGGGTCGTCGGTCGGTGAGGTGCTCGACGTCCCGATGACGGCGCACTTCCTCGGCGGGGCGGTCATCTCGGACTCGCCCGCGTCGGGAGTCGTCGACCCCTACCAGCGGGTCTGGGGCTACCCGGGTCTGCACGTCCTCGACGGCGCCGCGGTCTCGGCCAACCTCGGGGTCAACCCGAGCCTGACGATCACGGCCCAGGCGGAGCGGGCCGTCTCGCTGTGGCCGCGCCGCGGTGAGGCCGACTCGCGGCCCACCCAGGGCGAGGCCTACCGGCTCGTCGAGGTGTGAGCTACCGCGGCGAGCCGGTCGCGGCCGGCCTCAGCGCACCGTCTGGGGCTCGTCGCGCCACGACCGCCAAAGAGCGGCATACGCACCGTTGGCCGCGAGCAGCTCGTCGTGCGAGCCGATCTCACTGATCAGTCCGTCCTCGACGACGCAGACCCGGTCGGCGTCGTGAGCCGTCATGAGGCGGTGCGCGATGGCCACCACGGTGCGGCCGTCGACGACTGCCGCCAGCGACCGCTCGAGGTGACGCGCCGCGCGGGGGTCGAGCAGCGAGGTCGCCTCGTCGAGCACGAGTGTGTGCGGGTCGGCGAGGACGAGCCGGGCCAGCGCGAGCTGCTGGGCCTGGGGCTCGGTGAGCCGGTGGCCGCCCGAGCCGACGACCGTGGCGAGCCCGTCGGGGAGCGACTCGGCCCAACCCCGGGCGTCGACGGCCCCGAGGGCGTCGCGCAGCTCGTCCGAGGAGGCGTCCGGCCGGGCGAGGCGCAGGTTGTCCTCGAGGGTGCCGACGAAGACGTGGTGCTCCTGGGTGACGAGGGCGACCTGACCACGCAGGCCCGGCAGGTCGAGGTCGACGAGGCGCACGCCTCCGACGTCGACCCGACCCTGCCGGGGTCCGTCGATGCCGGCCATCAGCCGACCGAGCGTGGACTTGCCGGCCCCGGAGGGTCCGACGATCGCGAGGCGCTCGCCGGGCCGAAGGTCGAGCGAGACCCCGCGCAGCACGTCACGGCCGGAGCGGTAGGCGTAGTGGACGTCGTCGACCTCGAGGTGGTCGTCCGTCGGCACCTCGCCGGACGGCGACCGGTCGGCGGGGACGTCGGCGATCCCGATGACCCGGGCGAGGGAGGTGGCCCCGACCTGGATCTCGTCGAGCCACGAGATGAGCTCGTCGAGGGGACCGGCCATCTGCTGGACGTAGAGGGCGACGGCCGTGACCGTGCCGGCGGTGGCGAGGTCGCGGTTGATGAGCATGCCGCCCCAGAGGAGGGTCACCGCGACGGGTGCGAAGAAGGCGAACTCCACCGACGGGAACCAGCGCATCCGCAGCCCGAGCGTGTACATCTCCGCGTCGTAGCAGTCCTCGAGCGCCGCGTCCATGCGGCGTCGCCGGCGACCGCGCAGGCTGAGGGCGTCGACGGTGCGCCCCCCGTCGGCCGACTCGGTGACGACGCCGTTGAGCACGGCATACGTCGCGCGCTCCCGCAGGTAGCCGTCGGGAGCGAGACGCAGGTAGCGGCGGGTGGACAGCCAGAGGACCGGGACGCCGACGAGGATGGGGAGCGCGACGAGCCAGCCGGTGAGGAAGGCCGCGACGACGGTGATCGCCGTCGTCACCGCGCCGACGAAGATCGACGGGATGCCGAAGCGGATGACGCGGGAGAGTGCCTCGACGTCGTTGGTGGTGCGTGAGACGAGGTCTCCGGTGCCGGCCCGCTCGACGGTCGAGAGGGGCAGCTCGACGACCTGCTCCATGAACTCCTCGCGGAGCTCGGCGAAGATCGTTTCGCCCATGACGAACGACGCGCGGCGGGCAAACCACGTGACGATCGTCTGGACGACGACCGCGCCGGCGATCCACAGCGCCAGCCGGTTGACGACCGCGAGCGACCGGCCGCCGCTGATCTCGTCGACGAGCAGGCCGATCACGCGCGGGGCGACGAGGGCCGCGACCGCGGCGACGGCGTGGAGGCCGACGACGAGCAGCAGCGAGCGTCGGTGGCGGCGCAGCAGGGCCCGGGTGTGCGACCGCACCGACGCGACGTCGGCGACGGGCAGGGCGCGGGCGCCGGCGGTGGTCGTGGATGGTGTGCTGGTCGTCATCAGTCGTCCTCTCCCCGGACGACGGTGCGCCGGTAGGCCGGCTCGGTCGTCATCAGCTCGTGGTGGGTCCCCGCGGCGACGACGCGGCCCTGCTCGAGGAGCACGACGTGGTCGGCCCGGTCGAGCAGGAGCGGGCTCGCGGTCATCAGGACCGTGGTGCGGCCCCGGCGGGCCGCGCCGAGGCGGGCAGCGATCCGGGACTCGGTGTGGGCGTCGACGGCACTCGTCGGCTCGACGAGCACGAGGGTCTCAGCGTCGGTGAGCAGGGCCCGGGCGAGCGACAGCCGCTGCCGCTGGCCGCCGGAGAAGGCCCGGCCCCGCTCCTCGACGTCGCCGTCGAGGCCGCCCTGGAGGGCATCGAGGATGTCGCCGCCACTCGCGACCTCGAGGGCTGCGAGGACCTCGTCGTCGGTGTGGTCCCCGCGCGGGTCGAGCTCGTCCCGCAGGGTTCCGGTGAACAGGCGGGGGTCGTTCTCGGACACGACGATCCGGTGGCGGACGTCGGCGAGCGGGGCATCGGCCAGGCGGGTCCCGCCCAGTCGGGCCTCCGTCGTCCCGGTGCCGAAGCGGCCGAGCCGGTCCGCGAGCACGACCGACTCCTCGGGCCGCGCGGAGACGACGGCGGTGAGGCGTCCCGGCTCGATCGTCACCCCGCTCTCGGGGTCGACGAGGACGGCCGGGTCGTGGGGGAGCGGCCGAGGCGACTCCGGCTCGAGCTGGTCGGGCCGGACGTCGAGGACCCGGATCACCTTGCGCGCGCCGATGTTGGCCCGGGTGGCCCGCTCGACCATCTCGGTCGCCGTGCGCAGCGGGATGACGAGGAAGGCGGTGTAGCCGTAGAAGGCGACGAGCTGCCCCGGCGTGATCTGGCCCTGAACGGCGAAGCGGGCGCCGAGCCAGACGACGACGAGGACGAAGGCGCCCGGCAGCAGCACCTGGGCCGAGTCGAGAGCGGCCTGGTAGCCGGCCACCCGGTTGCCGACCCGGCGCACGGACTGGGACTGGGCGGCATACCGGGTCAGGAAGGTCTGCTCGCCGCCGATCCCGCGCAGCACGCGCAGGCCCGCGACCGTGTCGGCGCCGAGACCGATGAGCCGCCCGGCCTCCTCGCGCTGGTCGAGCTGGCGGGCCTGGAGGGGGCGGACGATGAAGGAGAGGCAGCCGACGAGCACCGGCACCCCGATGAGCACGACGAGCCCCAGCACCGCGGAGGTGCGGAGCAGGATCAGGGCCACGACGACGTAGCTGACGATGGCGCCGGCGAATCTCGCTGTCACGTCGTAGAGCCCACCGATGCGCATGGCGTCGGAGCTCACCGTCGCGACGACGTCGCCGGTCGGCACCCGGCGGCCCAGGGCCTCACCGGCGTCGGCGGCCTGGTGGCCGATGAGCCGGGCCGTGCGGAAGGCGCCGCGGATCCAGTTGGCCACGGCGTACTTGTGCCGGAAGGCCCCCGACACGGCGCTGAGCACGACGAGACCGAGCAGGACGCCACACCACAGGACGAGCGCGCCGGTGTCACCGCCGATGATGCCGGCGTCGATGGCCCGGCTCATCGCGGCGGGGAAGAGGGCCTGGCTGACCATCCAGACGACGCCGAAGCCGACGGCGATGGCGAGGGTGGGCAGCTGCGCCCGGCCGACCCACCGCAGGTAGGCCACCGGGCTCGAGAGGTCGGGGTCGCCGGCGTCGGTGAGGGGGAGTCGGGTCACTCGCTCCACGGTACGTCTCGGCGGGGACGGTCTCATCTGGTTTTCGGTGGTGCTCGTCGTCACCGCGCGATGCTAGGACCTCACGTCGACTTGAGGTCAAAACGGTTGCCGGCCGGGGCGGTCAGAAGGTCGTGAAGGTGTTCTTCGCCACGAAGAAGCCGTGTTTGGTCGCCGAGTCCGCGCACGTCACGCCGACCTTCTCGCTGAGGCAGCTGACGGTCCCGCCGGGGGAGCCCGCTCTCGAGCCGTAGGCCAGCTTCGGCGGGGTGCCGGTGCGGATGCTGTCGCTGTTGCAGACCGGCACGGCCCCGGCGCTCGTCAGCTCGATCCGGCCGATGTCGGTGGGCCCGCCCGCGGGGCAGATCCCGGCCCGGGGCGGGGGCGTGCGGCCATCGGCCACCTCGCAGGCGGGCGGTGACCCGGCGGCGATGGTGCAGAAGATGTTGCCCGAGGGGCTGACGAAGACGTCGGTGACGGCGGGTGCGGGCTTGCCCTTCGCGATCCGGGCGTTGGCCTCGGCCCACGAGTGGGGCGCGCCCCGCTGGGCCCCGGCCGCGAGGGCCGTCGGCACCGGGGTGCTGCGCGGGGTCGGCGTCGCCGCCACCGTCGGGATCGACGACGGTGTCGCCGGAGTGGGCGTGGGCGCCGCCGTCCCGGTGGGGGTCACTGTGACGGTCACGACGGGGGCACCGACGTCGCCCAGGCCGCAACCCGTCAGGGCCAGCGCCGAGGCGAGCGCGACCGCGCCGGTGCGGAGGCCGGCGTGGAGGCTGGAGTGGAGGGTGGAGTGGAGTCCGTCCATGGCTCGTGAGTCTGGCACGTCACCGCCGCGGGTGGGGTGCCCGTCGAGGTGACCTACCCTTGGGGGGTGTCCCGAGGCCTGATCACCCCCCGCAGGGTGGGGTTCTTCCTGGCCCTGCTCGGCGTCGTCGCTGCGTGTGTCCTGCTCGGGCTCTGGCAGCTCGGCGTGGCCAAGGACGAGGGGCGGCGCGAGGCCGTCGCGTCGGCCGGGTCGCTGCCTCGGGAGCCGCTCTCGTCGGTCACCCGCGCCCACGGACCCTTCGAGGCCGACCTGTCCAACCGTCCGGTCAGCGTCACCGGGACGTATGCCGCCGACCGCTCGGTCGTGGTGGTGGACCGCCGCCTCGGTGACCGCTCCGGCTCCTGGGTCGTGACGCCCCTCGAGACCCCCGGCGGCACCGTCGCCGTGCTCCGAGGACTCGTCGACGGGTCCCCGACGCAGGCCCCGGCCCCGCCGAGTGGCGCCGTGACCGTGCTCGGCACCCTCGGACCCTCGGAGTCGCCCCGGGCCGGCGACCGGCTCCCGGGGGAGCAGCGACGCTCGGTCGACCTGGCCGCCCTCGTCAACGAGTGGCCCGGGGAGCTCTACAACGTCATCCTGCTCGCCTCCGACGAGAGCGTGGACGGCGCTCCCGTCGACGCCGCCGGCCTGTCCCGGGTGCCCCCGCCGGACTCCGGCACCCAGCTCAATCTCAGGAACGCCGCGTATGCCGTGCAGTGGTGGGTCTTCGGGATCTTCGCCGTCGTCATGTGGTGGAAGATGTCCCGAGCGGAACCGAGATCAGGGCAGGAGCCCACCGCTCCCGCCGTCCCCGAGGAAGAGAGCGCCCGAGCGTGAGCACGCACCCCACCAGGCTGGCCAAGCCCCAGCAGATCCGCACCGCCCTGATGGCCTACCGGGTGATGGCCGTCGTCGCGGGCATCGCCCTGGTCATCCTGGTCACCGAGATGGTGATGAAGTACCTCCTGTCGCAGGAGAACTTCCTCACCGAGAACTGGAGCCAGATCCACGGCTTCCTCTACCTCGTCTACGCCTTCACCGTGGCCAACCTCGGGCTCAAGGCCGCGTGGGGCGTCAAGCGGATCGTGCTCAACCTCCTCGCCGGCTTCGTGCCGGTCGTCCCCTGGGTCGCCGAGCGGCGCAACACCGCCCGCACCGAGGAGATGCTGGTGCAGGCCGACCTCGCCGCCGGCGAGCCCGCCACGACGCCGGGCCACGACCGCTCCTGAGCCCGCCCTGCGGCATACGACCGCTCGCGTCGGGCGGGTCCGCCACGGAAGATAGGCTTCGCCCGTGAGCGATGAGCAGCCGACCGACCTCCAGAGCCACCCCGTCCTCGTCGTCGACTTCGGCGCCCAGTACGCCCAGCTGATCGCGCGCCGCGTGCGCGAGGCGCAGGTCTACAGCGAGGTGGTCCCGCACTCGATGTCGGTCGCCGACATGCTGGCCAAGTCGCCGGCCGCGATCATCCTGTCCGGCGGGCCGAGCTCGGTGTATGCCGAGGGCGCCCCCGGTCTCGACGCCGCGCTCCTCGAGGCGGGCGTCCCCGTGTTCGGCATGTGCTACGGCTTCCAGGCGATGGCCCGGGCCCTCGGCGGCACCGTGGAGCGCACCGGTGCGCGGGAGTACGGCAAGACCGAGGCCTCGATCAGCGGCATCGACTCGACCCTCTTCGCGGGGCAGCCCACGAGCCAGGTCGTCTGGATGAGCCACGGCGACGCCGTGACGTCGGCGCCCCACGGCTCGTCCGTCACCGCCTCGACGGCCGGCACCCCGGTCGCGGCCATCGAGGACGACACCCGGCGCCTCTACGGCGTGCAGTGGCACCCCGAGGTGCTGCACTCCGAGCAGGGCCAGCGGGTCCTCGAGAACTTCCTCTGGAAGGGCGCCGGCATCGAGCCGGACTGGACCGCCTCCAACGTCGTCGACGACCTCGTCACGACGATCCGTGAGCAGGTCGGCGACGGACGGGTGCTCTGTGCGCTCTCCGGCGGCGTCGACTCCTCCGTCGCGGCCGCCCTCGTTCAGAAGGCGGTCGGTGACCAGCTGACCTGTGTCTTCGTCGACCACGGGCTGCTGCGCGAGGGTGAGGCGGAGCAGGTCGAGCAGGACTTCGTCGACGCCACGGGCGTCGACCTCGTCGTCGTGGACGCGCGCGAGCAGTTCCTCGAGGCGCTCGCCGGGGTCACCGACCCCGAGCAGAAGCGCAAGATCATCGGGGCCCAGTTCATCCGGGTATTCGAGCAGGCGGCCCGCGACGTCGCGGGCGCCGGCGAGCGGGAGGGCCACCCCGTCGAGTTCCTCGTCCAGGGCACGCTCTACCCCGACGTCGTCGAGTCCGGTGGTGGCACCGGTGCGGCCAACATCAAGTCGCACCACAACGTCGGCGGACTGCCCGAGGACCTGCAGTTCA
>JBDSSS010000009.1:0-4339 GCA_039928615.1 Terracoccus sp.
GCCCCTCGCTGCCGCAGGCGATCTGGACGATGCCGTCGGCGCAGGTGAAGAGGCCGTAGGGGGAGATCGACGGGTGGTGGCTGCCCTGGGCGACGGGCACCTCGCCGGCGACGGTGTAGCGCGTCCCCTGGAAGGCGTGGACGCCGACGATCGCGGCGAGCAGCGAGGTGCGCACGACGCGACCGCGGCCGGTGGTGCCGCGCTCGTGGAGGGCGGCGGCCACCCCGTAGGCGCCGTACATCCCGGCGAGGAGGTCACCGATCGGGACGCCGACCCGCTGGGGCTCGTCGGGTGACGGTCCAGTCAGTGACATCAGGCCCGCCTCGCCCTGGGCGATCTGGTCGTAGCCGGCCCGGCCACCCTCCGGCCCGTCATGGCCGAAGCCGCTGATCGAGAGGACGACGAGGCGCGGGTTGAGCTCGTGCAGCCGCTCGACCGAGAAGCCGAGCCGGTCGAGGACGCCGGGCCGGAAGTTCTCGACGAGCACGTCACCGGCGCCGACGAGCCGGGCGAGGGTCTCGCGGCCGTCGTCGGACTTGAGGTCGAGGGTGATCGACTCCTTGTTGCGGTTGCACGACAGGTAGTAGGTCGAGATCGGGTCGTCCTCGGGCCCGACGAACGGAGGTCCCCAGCCGCGGGTGTCGTCGCCCGAGCCGGGCGTCTCCACCTTGATGACGCGGGCACCCATGTCGCCGAGCATCATCGCGGCATGGGGTCCCGCGAGGGCGCGGGACAGGTCGATGACGACGATGTCGTCGAGCGGTCCGGACACGATGGCTCCTTCGGCGTCCACGGTCGGCTGCGGCGGCTGCGCAGCGCTCGCACCACGGGCTGGACCCCACTGTGCCCCAGTGGACCGCTCAGGGCGTTGGCACCCCTTGCCGGAGAGCGAGGGGGCGCGTTGGCGCAGCCTGCCAGCGGCTCCCACGCGGCCGCCACCCGGCCTCGTCCGGCGCCGGCTTCCCAGCCACCTCACAGCCGGCAGCCGGGGTGACCGCATCTGCGTGTCGCACCATGGCTCGGGTGAGGTCCGACGAGCCCAGGGTCAGCCAGTGGGAGGCCCGCACCGGGTGGCTCCTCTCGGCGGCCGCGATGGGTTTCCTCATCGCCTACGCCCTGCCGATCCTGTATCCCCACCTCCCCGCCGCGCAGCAGGTGCTGTGTGCGGCCGTGACGTGGGCCACGTGGGGGATGTTCGCGGTCGACTTCGGGGTGCGCGTCATCCTGGCCCGTCACCGGTGGCGGTTCCTGCGCACCAACCTCATCGACCTCGTCGTCGTCGTGCTCCCGGTGCTGCGACCGCTGCGCCCCCTGCGTCTCGTCACCCTCATGTCGGTGCTCATCCGGCACGCCGGCAGCTCCCTGCGCGGGCGGGTGCTCACCTACGTCGTCGGCTCCACCTCGCTCGTCATCTTCGTCGCCGCCCTCGCGGTGCTCGACGCCGAGCGTCACAGCGCCACGGCCAACATCAAGACCTTCGCCGATGCCCTCTGGTGGGCGGTGACGACGGTGACGACGGTCGGTTACGGAGACCGCTACCCGACGACGACGGAGGGCCGCTACGTCGCCGCGGGGCTCATGGTCGCCGGGATCGCGCTGCTCGGCGTGATCACCGCCGCCTTCGCCTCATCCCTCGTGGACCGGGTGCGGGAGGTGGAGCAGGAGAACGGCGCGGCGACGCGGCGCGACGTCGCCGCGCTCGCTACCGAGGTCGCCGCCCTGCGCCGGGAGCTGGCCGGTGCCCCCTACGGCGACGGCCCCGGGCTCGATGCGGGGGCCGCCCCCGGCTGGGTCGACGACCGGGAGCAGACCTCGGTGACCTGAGGTCGGTCGGTGGCTGGCGACTAGCGTGCGAGGACGGCGCCCCACGTCGTCGGCCGGCGCCCGAGGAGGCGGGTCAGGGGCGCCGAGTCACCGCTGAGGCCGTGCGCGTCGTAGCGGCGGAACATCGCCGCCAGGTCGTCGCGCACCTGCTCCGACAGGTTTGCCCCGGGACCGGCCAGCCACGCCTCGAGGCCGGTGTCGGTGGTGATGACGGGGTGGCCGAGGACGCGCTCGGCGACCTGCGCCTGCTGCCGCACCGTGAGCGACTCCGCCCCGGCCAGGTCGTACGAGAGGCCCGCGTGGCCCGGCTCAGTCAGAGCCGTCGCCGCGACCTCGGCGACGTCGTCGAGGTCGACGTTCGTGAAGGGGGCGTCGACCGAGTAGGGGACGTCGAGACGACCGGTGCGGGCGCCGTCGACGAGGTTCTGGTGGTATGCCGCTGGGCGCAGGACCGTCGCCGCCGGGAGCACCGCACGGATGACCACCTCGGCCTCCGCCTTGCGCAGGTGGTGCGGCATCGACGGGTCGTCGGGCTGCAGGACGGAGTGGAAGACGAAGCGATCCGCCCCCGCGGCGGCTGCCGCCGTGACGACCCGCTCGGCGATCCCCACCTCGTCCGGGTGGACGTTGGGTGCGAGGTGGTAGACGCCGGTGACCCCGTGCACCGCCTCGTCGAGGCCGGTCCCGGTCTCCAGGTCAACGACCGAGATCGACTGCGCCCCAGCGGCATACGCCGCCTCGTGGTGCGTGGGGGAGTGCACGGCAGCGCGCACGGCGACGTGCCGTGACGTGACGGCGCGGGTCACGGCGCGACCGGTCTTGCCGGTTGCGCCGATGACGAGCACGAGATCCATCGCAGTCAGAGCCAGTCGACATCGGCTGCGGTCCGGCCCTCGGCGAGGCGGGCGTAGCCCGGTCCCCGGTCGAAGAAGGGCTGCTCCGCCGCTCGTGTCCCGCGCACCTCGGCGCGCAGCGCGTCGGAGGCCTCGGCGTCGATGACAGGGGCGTCCTTGTCACCGGTGGCGACGACGCCGTAGTCGCGGCGGGCGCCCTCGAAGCTGATCTTGCCCCAGCGCAGGTCGCGCTCCACCTCGTCGTAGGGCCGCTCGAGCGGGTCGCCCCAACCGCCGCCGCCGGTTGTGCGGATCCGGATGACCTGCCCCGCCGTGACGACCTCGGCGTCGGCCAAGGCGTCGACGACGCGCTCGTCGGGACCGCCGAGGTCGACCGTCACCTCGAAGGGGCGCCCGGCCTTGCCGCCCTTGACGCCCCAGCAGGCGAGGATCGAGCGGTCGGCGATGGACATGAAGTTCGCGTCCTTGAGCATCCGGATCTGCTTCTCGTAGCCGAGGCCGCCCCGGTAGCGGCCCGCGCCGCCGGAGTCGACGGCGAGGCCGAGGCGCTCGACGAGGAAGGGGAAGCGGCTCTCGGTGAACTCGGTCGGCAGGTTGCGGCTGTCGGGCACGACGTGGATGGTGTCCTCGCCGTCGGCGTAGTAGCGGCCGCCGGAGCCGCCGCCGAGAACCTCACGCATGAGGTAGTCGTTGCCGTCGCGGTCCTTGCCGTAGACGCCGGTGTAGCGGATCGTCTCCTGGTCGGCCGGCATCTGGCCGTCGACCGCCTTGGCGACGACACCGGCGAGCACGCCGAGCAGGCGCAGGATGACGAAGGTGCGGGCATTGGTCGGCGCGGGGTAGATCGGGGTGAGCAGCGTGCCCTTCTCCGGGAAGCGCATCTCGATGAGCGGCACGATGCCCTCGTTGACGTCGAGCTCGGCCATCCGCTCCGGGGTGTCGGCGAGGTTGCGCAGCACGGGGGCGAGCCACTTCTTGAGGAAGTTGCCGCCGACGTAGTCGCCGCAGTGGTTGATCGGGCCCTTGGCCTGCGGTCCGGTGCCGGTGAAGTCGATGATGAGCTTGGGTCCGCCGTCGCCGGGGCCGGGACCGCCGGTCGACACCTTCGTCAGGGTGATCCGCTGGGTGTGCAGCCGGGGCTCGTCGACGCCGTCGTGCTCGGCGTAGTCCTCCCAGACGTACTCGCCGTCGGGGATCTTGGAGAGGATCTCCCGGCGGTAGGTCTCCGTCGTCTTGTCGAGGATCGCGTCGAACGCGGCCTCGATCGTGTCGCGGCCGTAGCGCTCGAAGAGCTCGCCGAGGCGGCGCGCCCCCATGAGGCAGGCGGAGCACTCGGCGTCGAGGTCGGCGGCGAGGCTGTCGGGCATCCGGCTGTTACGGGTCATGATGCGCAGGGCCGCCTGGTTGGGGACCCCCTTGTCCCACAGCTTGATCGGCGGGACGGACAGGCCCTCCTCGAAGACGGTGCGCGCGTTGCTCGGCATCGAGCCGGGCACCGCACCGCCGATGTCGTCGTGGTGGCCGAAGGCCTGGACGAAGGCGACGACCTCGCCGCCGGAGAACACAGGAACCGTGACGCAGAGGTCGGGCAGGTGGCCGATGCCGCCCTCGGACTCGTAGACGTCGTTGTGGAAGTAGACGTCTCCCTCGCCCATCGACGC
>JBDSSS010000010.1:0-14034 GCA_039928615.1 Terracoccus sp.
CCGGAGTGTCGGCGATGATGAACTTGCGGCTCGGCGTCGCGAAGTAGCGGTAGACCACGTCGATCGTGATGCCCTGTTCCCGCTCCGCCCGAAGGCCATCGGTCAGCAGGGCGAGATTGACGTACTCGTCCCCCCGGTCCTTGCTGACCTTCTCGACGGCATCGATCTGGTCCTGGAAAACCGTCTTGGTGTCGTAGAGCAGGCGCCCGATGAGGGTGCTCTTGCCGTCGTCGACCGAGCCCGCCGTCGCGAACTTGAGAATATCCATCAGAAGTACCCCTCTCGCTTTCGATCTTCCATCGCCGCTTCACTGAACTTGTCGTCTCCCCGGGTCGCACCACGCTCCGTGATGCGCGTCGAGGCGATCTCGTCGATGACCAGGTCTATTGTGTCCGCGTCGGATCGCACCGCTGCCGTGAGGCTGGCGTCACCGACCGTCCGGTAGCGAACTCGCTCGGTGAACACCGTCTCCTGAGCCTTGGGCTGCTTGAACTCGTGGACGCCGTACAGCATGCCGTCACGCTCGAAGACCTCGCGGTCGTGGGCGTAGTAGATGCCCGGCAGCTCGATCCCCTCGCGCTTGATGTAGTGCCAGATGTCCAGCTCAGTCCAGTTGGAGAGCGGGAACACGCGGATCGACTCGCCCGGGTGGATCCGCCCGTTGTAGAGGCTCCACAGCTCGGGTCGCTGGTTCTTCGGGTCCCACTGGCCGAACTCGTCCCGGAAGGAGAAGATCCGCTCCTTGGCTCGGGCCTTGTCCTCATCGCGGCGGGCTCCACCGAAGATGGCGGTGAACCGGTGCTTGTCGAGGGCATCTAGGAGCACCGGAGTCTGGATCCGGTTGCGGGTGCCGTCCGGGGCCTGCTGCACGGTGCCACTGTCGATGGCCTCCTGCACGCTGGCCACGATGAGCTGGATCTTGAGCTCGGCCACTCGCTTGTCCCGGAAGTCGAGCACCTCGGAGAAGTTGTGGCCCGTGTCGACATGCATCACGGCGAACGGGATGCGCGCGGGGTAAAAGGCCTTCTCCGCGAGACGGAGCATGACGATGGAGTCCTTACCCCCGGAGAAGAGCAGTACGGGCCGCTCGAACTCGGCGACGACCTCGCGCATGATGAAGACGGCCTCGGACTCGAGAACGTCGAGCTGGCTCAGCTGGTAGTCGTGTGTCGGGTTGTTCACTGCGATTCGTCCTCAAGAGTCAGGGCGGACAATGTCGACAGGAGAAGTGCGGCGTGCTCCTGGCGGCAGATGAGCAGATCCGGCAACAACGGGTCCGCCTGGTTGTAGGTGAGCCGGGATCCGTCGATCCGGCTGGTGTGCAGGCCGGCGGCCTGCGCCACGGCAACGGGCGCCGCGGAGTCCCATTCGTACTGACCGCCCGCATGGACGTAGGCGTCGACGACTCCGTCGAGCACGGCGGTCGCCTTGATCCCGGCCGAGCCCATGGGGACGAGCTCCGCATCGATGCGCTGAGCGAGCCGGCCCACGAAGGCCGGTGGGCGACTGCGGCTCACGGCCAGGCGAAGCGGACCTGACGGCGTCTCCGGTATGCCGCTCGGCGCGTCGGTCGCGAAGGTGGCCCCCATCGCGGGCCGACTCACGGCGCCGGCGACGAGCTCGCCGTCCTGCCACAGCGCGACGTGGACGGCCCAGTCCTCCCGAGGCTTCTCGGAGTACTCACGTGTTCCGTCGAGCGGGTCGACGATCCACACGCGGTTGGCCTCGAGCCGCGCTCGGCTGTCCTGACCCTCCTCGCTGAGCACAGCGTCGAGCGGGCGCTGACGGGCCAGCTCGGCGACGAGGAACTCGTGTGACCGACGATCGCCCTCGGCCTTGAGCTGTGCCGGGTCGCTGAGCTCGTCACGGAGGGCCAGAAGTACCTGCCCGGCCCGGTCGGCGAGGATGCGTGCCAGCACGTGGTCACTCGCGATGATGTCCATGGGTGGGCCGTTCTGGTCGCCGGGCGTGTGGCCGAGGGCACCTGCGGCGCTGCCGTCGAGACGTACATCGGGTCCAGACTCGGGGCCCCTGTTGGAGGTCAGCATGGCACGCACACCCCCGCTCCGTGACCCCGCACCGGGATTCGAGCCGATGCCCCGGTTTGAGGACCCCTCCGTCTGAGCGACTGCTCCGTTGTTGCGTGCAGCACATGGTTGATCAACAGTTCCCCCTCGAGCATGACGCGCGACACAATTGTGCCGACACCAGTCAGCGGCGTCCCCGACGCCGCTGACCCCGGCACTCCCTCCCAAGGAGCGATCGGTATTGACAAAGAATCTACCTGCGTCAGAGTGACGACGCAGCGATTCGCGTTAATTGCCGGTAAAGAGATCGCGGTCGAGACTCAGCGCGGGGCGTGGAAGCGCTGCTGCGCGGTCTCGAGATCTGTGGCCACGAGGGCCTCGACGGCATCGGCCGCGTCGTCGAGCAGGAAGGGCAGGCTCTCGCGCTCGACCTTGCCGAAGTCCTTCAGCACGAAGGTCGCTGCGTCCATCCGACCGGGCGGGCGGCCGATCCCGATGCGGACGCGGAGGTAGTCCTTGGAGCCGATCGACTGCGAGATCGAGCGGAGCCCGTTGTGGCCGCCCTCTCCCCCGCCGCGCTTGAGGCGGATCGCGCCGGCGTCGATGTCGAGCTCGTCGTGGAGGACGACGAGCCGCTCGACGGGGATGCCGAAGTAGCCCATCAGGCCGGCAACGGGGCCGCCAGAGGTGTTCATGAAGGTGCTCGGCACTGCGAGCACCACCTTCGGGCCTGGGGCTCCCCCGGCGCGGGTGCCCAGGCGAATCTCCGCGACGCGCGCGCGGGAGCGGTGGGTCTTGAACGACGCGCGGCTGCCCGCGACGCCGGTGGCGTCGCGGGCAGCGAGCTCGTCGATGGCCATGGCCCCGACGTTGTGCCGGTTCCCGGCGTAGTCAGGTCCGGGGTTGCCGAGTCCGACGACGAGCCAGGTGTCCATGGGGTCTCTCGATGGTGCGGGTGGTGACGACTGCGGTGGAGCGGGTCGGCCCGAGGGTCAGGCCTGCTCGCCCTCGGCGTCGGTGGAGTCGCCCTCGGCGTTGGCAGAGCCGCCCTCGGCCGCGTCCTCGTCGGACTCGTCGCGCTCGATGCCGGCCTCGGACTCGGCCTCGGCGAGCTCGGACTCGAGCTCCTCCTCCGAGATGGCCTGCGTGACGTTGACGACGAGCGCCTCGGGGTCGGTGAGCAGGGTCGCACCCTCGGGCAGCTCGACGGCGCCGGCGAGGATCTGGGTCCCGGCGGTGAGGCCCTCGACCGACACGACGACGTTCTCGGGGATGTTGGTGGCAAGCACCTCGACCTCGAGCGTGTTGTTGTCGAGCGTGACGACGGTCTCCGGGGCAGCCTCGCCCTCGAGGTGGACGGACACGTCGACCGTGACCTTCTCGCCCTTGCGGACGACGACGAGGTCGATGTGGTCGATGACCGGCTTGATGGCGTCGCGCTGGACATCCTTGGCCAGGGCCAGCTGCTCCTTGCCGTCGATGACGATGGTGAGCAGCGCGTTGGCCTGCTTGAGCGCCATCATCGTCGTGTGGCCCGGGAGGGAGATGTGGACCGGCTCGGTGCCGTGGCCGTACATGACGGCGGGGATGTTGCCGGCACGGCGGATCTTGCGGGCGGCGCCCTTGCCGAAGTCGGTGCGCTGCTCTGCGACGAGCGTGGTCTTGTCGGACACGGTGTTCTCCTGAGGTCTCATGGGGCAGGTGGTCGGCCTCGACGCGGGGCGGCGCGCGGGATGCGGCCGGTCCTCATGGTCCGCACGCAGAGGCGGACCCGGACCGAGCAGTCAGGGACCACCGCGTCGATTACGGACCGAGTCACGGGAGCCGGAGCAGCCGTGCGTCGTCCCTCGCCGAGGCAACCGCCCCAGCGTACGGGACGGCCGCGGTCGACGTGAAATCCGGCGCTCGAGCTCAGGCGACGGGCTGGCCGGCCGGCTCGTCGGCCCGCACCGCGACCACCCCACCGACGATGAGGGCGCCGCCGACGAGCTGGACGACCGCCGGGAGCTCGCCGAGCAGCAGCCAGGCGAAGAGCACCGCGAAGAGGACCTCGGTGAGGGCGACGAACGAGGCCACCTTCGACCCGAGGACCCGCACCGCGCCGACGCCGGTGACGTAGGCGAAGGCCGCCGCCACGACCGCGAGCACGAGGACGGGCACCCACCACGCCACCTCCCGGCCGCCGAGGAGCACCTCGTCCGCGCCGCGGGTCATCTCGAGCAGCCCGGCCCCCGCGGCGAGCCACAGCACGGCCGCGCCGACGACGAGCCCGGCCCCGGCCAGCGTGATCGGTGACAACCCGTCGTCGACCTGGTCGGCGAGCAGGAAGTAGAGGACGAGGCAGACCGCGGCGCCGAGCCCCCAGAGCACCCCGACGGGGCTGAGCGACACCTCGCCGGTGAGGTCCAGGACGAGCAGCAGACCGCCGAGCGCGAGCGCGACACCGAGCAGGGTCAGGCGGCCGGGACGACGCCGGTGGCGCAGCCACAGCCAGCCGACGATGAGCACCGGGGCGAGGTACTCGAGGAGCAGCGCGACCCCGACGGAGAGGTGGCTCACCGCGAAGAAGTAGGCGAGCTGGCACCCGGCCACCCCCGTCACGCCGTAGCCGACGACGAGCCAGGCGTTGCGACGCAGCAGGCCCCACCGTCCGCGCAGGCCCAGGAGCGTCGGCACGAGCAGGACCGCGGCCCCGAGGGTGATCCGCATCGTGACGACGGCCCCCGGTGACCACCCGCCGAGCAGGAGCGACTTCGCGAAGCCACCCGACATCCCGAACGCCGCCGCCGAGACGAGGGCGAGCCCGATCCCGACGAGCGGACGGGTCGTCGCGGAGGGCGACCCGTCCGGGGCCTCGGCGGCCGGTCGGTATGCCGTCCCGCCGGTCTGCGTGGGGCTCGCGCCGCCCATCGTGCACCTCATCCACCGAGTTCACCGTGTTGACCGTGTTGACCGAGTCAGGATCAAAAGCCTTTACACTCCTGACGGTAACCACTCTCGTCGTCAGGAGTCAAGATGGCTTTCACCCATGACACCGACCTCGCCCTGACGGCCGCCGCCGCGCTCGTCAACACGCTCCCCCACGCCGTGGACGGCCGCGAGCGACCCGATGGCCTCAGCACCCTCGACGAGCTCACGGCCTTCTCCGCCACGCAGCAGTGGACCGGTCGACTCGACGGCGACGCCGCCGAGCTCGAGGCCGTCCGAGCGCTCCGGCCCCGGTTGCGCCTGCTCTGGGAGCTCGACGAGGCCGGCGTCGTCGAGCTCGTCAACGACCTGCTCGCCGAGGCTCGGGCGCTCCCTCGGCTCGTCGAGCACGGCGGATCGGGGTGGCACATCCATGCCACCTCGGACGACGCGCCCCTCGCGGTGCGGATGGCGGTCGAGGGGGCGATGGCCGTCGTCGACGTCATCCGGGCCGGTGAGCTCGATCGCCTCCGCGTCTGCGACGCCCCCGACTGCGACGACGTCGTCGTCGACCTGTCACGCAACCGGTCCCGGCGCTACTGCGACGGCGGGTGCGCAGCCCGCGCCCACACCGCCGCCTACCGCGCCCGGCAGGCGGCGACGTCCGACGGGGTAGGCACCTGACGTGACCCGACGATGGCTCTTCGCCGACCAGCTCGGCCCGCACTTCGACGTCGGGCGCGAGGGGGTCCTGCTCGTGGAGAGCCGCGCCGCGCTCGGTCGGCGGCGCTACCACCGCCAGAAGCTCCACCTCGTGCTCTCCGCACTGCGCCACCGCGCGGACGAGCTCGGCGGGTCGGCCCTGCTGCTGCGCACCGACACCTACGGGGAGGCCCTCGCCGAGGTCGGCGAGCCGGTGCGCGTCTATCAGCCCACGTCGTATGCCGCTGACGACTTCGTGCGCGCCGGCCTCGCCTCCGGGTCGGTGACCGCGATCGACCCGACCCCCGGCTTCAGCCTGGCCCGCGACGACTTCGCCCGATGGGCCGGCGGGAGGCGCCGGCTGCGGATGGAGGACTTCTACCGCTTCCAGCGCCAGCGGCTCGACCTGCTCGTCGAGGGTGACCGCCCGGTCGGCGGACGCTGGTCGTTCGACGAGGACAGCCGCGAGCCACCGCCCCGCGGCACGGAGACGCTCGGGGTCCCAGCGGCATACCGGCCGCGCGAGGACGACATCGACGCCGCGGTGCGCGACGACCTCGACCGGTGGACCCGCGACGAGGGGCTGGAGACCGTCGGGGTCGACGGCCCACGGCTCTTCGCGGTGACCCGGCGGGAGGCGTTGGCCGCCCTCGAGCGCTTCGTCACGACCCGGCTCGGCGCCTTCGGTCCGCACGAGGACGCGATGCTTCGCGGGGACTGGGCGATGGCCCACAGCCTCCTGTCCGTGCCGCTCAACCTCGGCCTGCTCAGCCCGGTCGAGGTCGCCGAGCGGGCGGTGCGGGCCCACCACGAGGACGGCGTCCCGCTCGCATCCGTCGAGGGCTTCGTGCGCCAGGTGATCGGGTGGCGCGAGTACGTCTGGCACGTCTACTGGCACTTCGGGCCCGACTACCGGCGACGCAACGCGCTCGCCGCCCGGGCTCCCCTGCCGCAGTGGTTCCAAGACCTCGACGCCGACCACGTCGAGGCGGCCTGCCTCTCCGACGTCCTCGCCGGGGTGCGCGACCGCGGCTGGGTCCACCACATCCCGCGGCTCATGGTGCTCGGCAACTGGGCGGCCCAACGCGGCTACGACCCCGACGAGCTGACCGAGTGGTTCCAGACGAGCTTCGTCGACGGCTACGACTGGGTCATGCCGGCCAACGTCGTGGGGATGAGCCAGCACGCCGACGGCGGCGCGATGGCGACCAAGCCCTACGTCTCGGGCGGCGCCTACGTCAACCGGATGAGCGACTACTGCGGCGGCTGCCGCTACGACCCGAAGAAGCGGGTCGGCGAGCACGCCTGCCCGTTCACCGCCGGCTACTGGGCCTTCCTCGACCGCACCGCCGACCGGCTCGAGGGCAACCCGCGGATGGCCCGGCCGCTCCAGCAGCGCCACCGGCTCAGCGACCTCGACGCGCTCCTCGAGGCCGAGCGCGCCCGCGGCGACGACCCGCCCTGATCGCTACGCCCGGCCGTCGAAGAGGCTCGTGACCGAGCCGTCCTCGAAGACCTCGCGGATCGCCATGGAGACGAGGGGCGCGATCGACAGGACCGTCAGCTTGTCGAACTGGCGGTCCTCGGGGATCGGCAGCGTGTTGGTGACGACGACCTCGTCGACCCGGCAGGCCTTGAGACGGTCGACGGCCGGCCCGGAGAGGATCGCGTGGGTCGCGGCGATGACGACGGCGCTCGCGCCCTGGTCGAGGATGGCGTCCGCGGCCTTGGTGATCGTGCCGGCCGTGTCGATCATGTCGTCGACGAGGACGCAGACCCGGCCCTTGATCTCACCGACGACGCGGTTGGCGACGACCTCGTTGGGCCGGTTGATGTCGCGCGTCTTGTGGATGAAGGCGAGCGGCACGCCGCCGAGGCGGGCCGACCAGTCCTCGGCGACCTTGATCCGACCGGCGTCCGGCGACACGACGGCCAGATCGAGGTGTCCGTACTTCTTGGCGACGTGGTCAGAGAGCGTCGAGAGCGCCATGAGGTGGTCGACCGGGCCGTCGAAGAAGCCCTGGATCTGCGCCGTGTGCAGGTCGATGGCCATCAGCCGGTCGGCCCCGGCCGTCTTGAACAGGTCGGCCATCAGCCGGGCGGAGATCGGCTCGCGGCCGCGGTGCTTCTTGTCCTGGCGGGCGTAGCCGTAGAAGGGCAGCACGACGGTGATCCGCTTGGCGGAGGCGCGCTTGAGCGCGTCGACCATGAGCAGGTGCTCCATGATCCACTCGTTGATCGGCGCGGTGTGGCTCTGCAGGACGAAGGCGTCCGAGCCGCGCACGGACTCCTCGTATCGGACGTAGACCTCGCCGTTGGCGAAGTCGTAGGCGCTCGTCGGCACCAGCTCGGTGCCGAGCAGCTCGGCCACCTCCTGCGCGAGCTGGGGGTGGGCCCGCCCCGAGAACATCATCAGGTGCTTCTCGGTCGTCTTGTTGATGCCGCTCATGCGTCGCTGCCCCTCGACTCGGTGGGTGCCGCTGCTGCTGCGTCGTCGCCGACGGTCGTGCTGCTCGCCGCGCGGGCGGCCGCGTCGGTGTGCGTGCCCGCCCTGCGGCGGGCGACCCAGCCGGCGACGTTGCGCTGGGTGGCGCGCGTGACGGCGAGCTCGCCGGGCGCGACGTCCTTGGTGATTGCGGACCCGGCAGCGACGTAGACACCGTCGCCGATCGCCACCGGCGCCACGATCACCGAGTTGCTGCCGACGAAGCTCTGCGCACCGACGGTCGTGCGGCTCTTGGTGACGCCGTCGTAGTTGGCGAAGATCGTGCCCGCCCCGATGTTGGCGCCCTCGCCGATCGTGGCGTCCCCGCAGTAGCTGAGGTGGGGCAGCTTGGCGCCGCGACCGATCTGCGCGTTCTTCGTCTCGACGAAGCCGCCGATCTTGCCCTCCTCACCGAGGACCGTGCCGGGACGGAGGTAGGAGAACGGACCGACCTCGGCGCGGGCGCCGATCACGGCGAGCTGGGTCTGGGTGCGCACGACCCTCGCGCCGTCACCGACCTCGGTGTCCACGAGCGTCGTGTCCGGACCGATGGTGCAGTCGCGGCCGACCGTCGTCGCACCGTGCAGCTGGGTGCCCGGGTGGAGGACGGTGTCCTGCCCGATCGTCACGTCCGCGTCGATCCACGTCGTGGCCGGGTCGATGACGATCGCCCCGTCGCGCATGGCCTGCTCGACGGTGCGGCGGTTGAGCTCGACCCCGAGCCGGGCCAGCTGGACCTTGTCGTTGACGCCCTCCGTCTGCCAGAGGTCGGCGACGGCGTGGGCCCGGACCCGGTGGCCCTTCGACCGGGCGACGGCGACGACGTCGGTGAGGTACTTCTCACCCTGGGCGTTGTCGGTGCCGACCTCGGCGAGCGCCTCGCGCAGCAGGGCCGCGTCGAACGCGTAGATGCCGCTGTTGACCTCGGTGATCGCGCGCTGCTCCGGGGTGGCGTCCTTCTGCTCGACGACCGACTCGACCCCCCCGTCGGCGCCGCGGACGATCCGCCCGTAGCCGGTCGGGTCCGTCAGGGTCGCGATGACGATGCTGATGGCGCCACCGTCCTCGACGTGCTGCTCGACGAGGTCGGTGATCGTCGCGGAGGTGAGGAGGGGGACGTCACCGTAGGTGACGACGACGGTGCCGGACAGGTCGGCGGGGAGCGCCTCGAGGGCGCACTCGACGGCGCGGCCGGTGCCCTTCACCTCGTCCTGGTCGGCGAGCACGACCTCGGGGTCGAGGGCCGTGACGTGCTCGATCACCCGGTCGCGCTCGTGCCGGACGACGACGGCGAGGTGGGCGGGCTCGGCGCCCCGGCCGGCCCGCATCGCGTGGCTGACGAGACTTCGCCCACCGATGGTGTGCAGGACCTTCGGGGTCGTGGACTTCATGCGTGTGCCCTCGCCTGCGGCGAGGACGATCACGGCGGTCGGCCGGCGATCGCTCACGGGTAGCTGCTCCTCCTGGTCGGATGGCGGCGGCCCGAGCGCGGCTGACGGCGCTGGGTCAGGTGCCGCCGCCATGCTACTAGCGCCGACGAGGTCCCTCGCGTCGGCGAGCGGGCGTGCTCCCCGGGCAGGAGTTGAACCTGCGTCGCTTGTCCTGATTCAAAGTCAGGCGGGCCCTGCCGACAGACCAACCGGGGATCGTCCCGAGTTCGGGACCACCACAGGGTAGTGCAGAGCCGGTCGGCACAATGGAGGCGTGACCCCCGACCGCGCAGAGCGACCCGACAGCGCCGAGCGCTCCCGTCCCCGGTCGCGGATGACCGGTCCCGAGCGCCGCGAGCAGCTCATCGCGGTCGGCCGGAAGCTGTTCGCCGACAAGGGCTTCGAGGCCACGAGCGTCGAGGAGATCGCGGCGCGGGCCAAGGTCTCCAAGCCCGTCGTCTACGAGCACTTCGGCGGCAAGGAGGGCCTCTACGCGGTCATCGTCGACCGCGAGATCCAGTCGCTCCTCGGCAGCATCACCCTCGCGCTCCGCGAGGGCGAGAGCGCCCGGATCCTGCTCGAGCAGGCGACCCTCGCCCTGCTCGGCTACATCGAGGCCGACCCCGACGGCTTCCGGATCCTCGTGCGCGACTCCCCGCCGGGGCAGTCGACCGGCACCTTCGCGAGCGTGCTCGGCGAGGTCGCCTCCCAGGTCGAGCACCTGCTCGCGGCGGAGTTCCAGGCGCGAGGTCTCGACACGCGCACGGCACCGATCCATGCCCAGATGCTCGTCGGCATGGTCGCCCTCACCGGGCAGTGGTGGGTCGACAAGCGCAAGTTCAAGAAGGACCAGGTGGCCGCGCACCTGGTCAACCTCGCGTGGAACGGCCTCGCCGGCCTCGACCCGCACCCTCGGCTGGCCGGCCCGCAGCAACCGGAGAAGCGATAGCAGTCAGCGGGGCCGACTGCTCGCGGGCCCCCGACGCGCACTGGTGGGCGTCGGGGGTCCGCTGGCTCGGTGGTCGGTCCCTCGCTGTGGTCCCCTCCACGAAACCACGGCGAGGGACCCGACCGGACGAGACGACGTCGAGGGTCGACCGCGCCGAAGACGGCGCGGGGGTCCTCGGAGGTCGTCGTCCCGAGCTGACCCTGTCTTACCCCGTTCGTCCCCCTCGTCCACACCCACTCCGACCGCCCTCGCGGCGCCCTACGGACGCCGGGCGACCGCGAAGGTGCGAGTGAAGGGGAACAGCACCCCGAACGGCATCCGGGGGTAGGCGAGCTCGAGGGCCTGCTCGTAGTCGGCGAGGAACGCCTCGCGCTCGTCCGGGTCGGTGAGGACGCCGAGCACGGGGCGCAGTCCGGTGCCTCGCACCCACTCGAGCACAGGGTGGCGACGGCCCGGCACGACGGGCAGCACGTGCTGGTAGGTCGTCTGCCACACGTCGACGGCCGCTCCCTCCGCGAGGAGGAGGGCGGCATACGTCTCGGGGGCCGCGACGGCGAGGGAGCGGTCGAGGGCGGGGCCCAGGTCGGCCGCCCGGGTATGCCGCTGGGCCGCGTCCCGCATCAGCGCGTGCGAGGGCGCGTCAAGGTTCGCCGGCACCTGGAGCGCGAGCGTCCCGCCGGGCGCGAGGGCCGCGAACCAGCGGGTGAGGAGCGGGAGGTGGTGGGGCACCCACTGGAGCGTGGCGTTCGTGACCAGGAGGTCGACCCGGGCGTCGAGCGAGGCCGGGTCCCACTCCTGCGCTCGGGCGAGGACCCACTCGACGGGTGGGTGGCCGGGCGCGTCGCCCTCGCGCGCCCGCTCGATCATCTCCGGGGAGCTGTCGATGCCGACCACCCGCGCCTCCGGCCACTGCTCGGCGAGCGAGCGGGTCAGCTCGCCGGGGCCGCAGCCGAGGTCGACGACGATCTGCGGACTCACCGGACCGACCCGTGCGAGCAGGTCGTGGAAGGGCCGGCTCCGGTGGTCGGCGAAGCGGGCGTACTGGTCGGGGTCCCATGCCGCGGGTGCCGCGGGTCGAGGGTCGGGTGGGGGCGCCTGGGTCATGGGTCCTCGTTCCTCGGGGTCAGGTCGTTTGATGTCAAGAGTCTTGATGCGGAGTAGAGTTGCCGCCATGGCTGCGGACCGGGCGGGGGTGGGCGACGACGTCGACGAGATCGTCGCCGCCTGGCAGCGCGAGCGCCCCGACCTCGACGTGAGCCCCCTGGAGGTGCTCTCCCGGGTCAGCCGGCTGGCCCGCCGCCTCGACCTCGCCCGTCGGTCGGCGTTCTCCGTGCACCACCTCGACGGCTGGGCCTTCGACGTCCTCTCCGCGCTCCGGCGCGCAGGCGAGCCCTACCAGCTCTCCCCCGGCCAGCTCGTCCAGCAGACCCTCGTCACGTCGGGCACGATGACGACCAGGGTCGACCGACTCACGCGCAGCGGCTTCGTCGAGCGCCGCCCCGACCCCGGCGACCGTCGTGGCGTCATCGTGCGCCTCACCCCGGCCGGCCGCGACGTCGTGGACTCCGCGATGGCCGACCTCATCGAGCAGGAGAAGTCGCTGCTGTCCGAGCTGTCGGCTGCGGACCAGTCGCTGCTCGCCGGCCTGCTCCGCAGCATGCTCGCCCCGCTCGAGTCCCGCGAGGCCTGAGACCACCGTCAGTCCCCAGCCGCCTGCTGGAGCTCGAGCCGGTTGCCGACGGGATCGCTCGTGTGGAAGCGGCGCAGCCCGGGGATCTGCTCGTCCCAACGGACCGCTGCCCCGGCAGCGGCGACGCGCTCCGCGAGCACGTCGACGTCGGCCACCGCGATCCCCGGGTGGGCCTTCTGCGCGGGCCGGAAGTCCGCCTCGATCCCGACGTGGATCTCCGCCGCTCCGGGGCCGTCGGCACGGAACCACACGCCACCCCGGGCCCGCAGGGCCTCGGGCTTGGCCACCTCGGTCAGGCCGAGGACCCCGACGTAGAAGTCCCGCATCGCGGGCTCGCAGCCGGCGGGGCCGGACACCTGGACGTGGTGCAGTCGCATCTCCATGCCGCAAAAGTATCTTGATATCAAGATACTTTCAAGATCACCCGACGACCTCCGCCGCCTCCAGCCACTCGAGCTCGAGCTCCTCCCGCTCGCCGACGATCGCCGTCAGGCTGGCGCTCAGCTCCGCGAGAGCGCCGACGTCCGTCGCCTGCTGCGCCATCTGCTCGTGCACCCGCTGCTCGCGGGTCCCGAGACGGGTCAGCTGCTTCTCGATCCGCGCCATCGCCTTGCGCGCCTCGCGCAGCTCGGCCGGGCTCGCGCTCGATGCCGCCGGCGACGGGGCGCCCCCTGCGGTCGGGGCGCCGGATCCGCTCGCCGCGGTCGACCTCGTGCGGCGCATGGCCGCTGCCCGGAGCACGAGGTACTCCTCCACCCCGCCCGGCAGCTCGCGCACGTGACCGTCGCCGAGAAGGGCCAGCTGCTTGTCGCAGGCCCGCTCGAGCAGGTAGCGGTCGTGCGAGACGACGATGAGCGTCCCCGCCCACCCGTCGAGGACGTCCTCGAGGGAGGTGAGGGTCTCGATGTCGAGGTCGTTGGTCGGCTCGTCGAGGATGAGCACGTTCGGCTCCGCGAGGAGGAGCCGGAGCAGCTGGAGCCGCCGACGCTCTCCACCGGAGAGGTCACCGACCCTCGTCTGCTGCCGCCCACCGGTGAAGCCCAGCCGGGTGGCGAGCTGGCCGGCACTGATCTCCTTGCCGCCCAAGGTGGTCCACTGCTTGACCTCCTCGATGGCCTCGATGACGCGCCAGGACTCGAAGCGCTCGAGCTCGCGCACCTCCTGGGTGAGGTGGGCGATGACGACGGTCTTGCCGATCTTGCGGCGACCGGCCGCGAGCGGGACGTCGCCGGTCAGGGCTCCGAGCAGGGTCGACTTGCCGGCGCCGTTGGCGCCGACGATGCCCACCCGCTCCCCCGGCGCGAGGCGCCAGGTCACGTCGTCGAGGATCGTGCGGTCGCCGAGCACGACGGTGACGTCCTCGAGGTCGAGGACGTCCTTGCCGAGCCGACGGGTCGCGAAGGAGTCCAGCTCGACCGAGTTGCGCGCCGGGGGCTCGTCGGCGATGAGGGCGTTCGCCGCGTCGATCCGGAACTTCGGCTTGCTCGTCCGGGCGGGCGGGCCGCGCCGGAGCCAGGCCAGCTCCTTGCGCATGAGGTTGGCCCGGCGGTCGGCGACGACCCCGGCGAGGCGGTCGCGCTCGGCCTTGGCGAGGACGTAGGCGGCATACCCTCCCTCGTAGCAGGCGACCGCACCCGACTCGACCTCCCAGGTGAGGGTCGCGTAGGCGTCGAGGAACCACCGATCGTGGGTGATCGCGACGGTCGCGTTGCCGGGTCGGGGACGCTGGGTGGCGAGGTGGTCGGCGAGCCAGGCGACCCCCTCGACGTCGAGGTGGTTGGTCGGCTCGTCGAGCAGCAGCACCTCGGGGTCGGCGACGAGCAGGCGCGCGAGGGCGAGCCGGC
>JBDSSS010000011.1:0-7726 GCA_039928615.1 Terracoccus sp.
CATCTCCGGCCCCTGGGCCGACTGGCTGTTCATGATCGGCCTGCTCGGCATCGGCGTCGCCGTCCTCGCCGGAGCCGGCCTCAAGCTCGCCGCAATGACCGGCGGCCTGCTCCTGGCCCTGATGTACCTCGCCCAGTTCCCCCTCGGAGCCGAAGGCATGACCAACCCCCGGTTCGACTCCCACTGGACCGAAGCCCTCGGCCTGGCCGTCGTCGCCACCACCCTCGCCGGCGACACCTGGGGCATCGGCAAGTGGTGGTCCACCAAGGTCGGCAACTCCATCCTCCGCTGACACCACCACCAGCACCACCCCGCACCAGGCGAAGGCGGCCCCCCCAACCGGGGGGCCGCCTTCCGCGTGCGCGGGCCGGGCGCCGCTCAGGCGACCGTGGCCTCGCCGGACTCGCGGGCGATGGTGCGGGAGCGTGTGCGGTGGATCCACCACAGGCCGAGCACCGGGAGCACGAGCGGGACATAGCCGTAGCCGGACCCGAAGTGCGACCAGACGGTCTTGTCGGGGAAGGCGGCGGGGACGGCATACGAGATGACGCCGACGACGAGCACCCCGGCCAGCTCGACGACGAGCGCGGCCCGCGCCACGCGCACCGAGCCGCGGTCGCCCCGGGCCAGGCCCACCGTCACGACGATGTAGATGACGGCCGCGAGCGCCGACAGGACGTAGGCGACGGGGGCCCGGGTGAAGTACTCGCTGATCTGCAGGACCGACCGCCCGGTGGCCGCGAGGGCGAGTAGGCCGTAGACGGCGACGAGCAACCGCCCCGCACCCCGGCCGGTGTGGGCGCGCTCGGTGGTCGGCTCAGGCACGAAGGCTCCAGATCTGCTGCAGGCGGGCGACGAGGATCGCGACGACGACGGCCCCACCCACGATGACTGCCATCGCCCACTGGGTCTTTTCCTTGATCGCGATAAACAGGGTGACCGGGATGACGACGAGCACGGTGAACAGGTAGGCGATGAAGGTCGCCCGTTCGGCGCCGTCGGCGATCGCGGACGCGTGGGCCAGGCCGACGACGAGCTGGACGACGAGGGCGAGCTCGATGACCGCTCCGGAGACGAGCAGGGGGTCGTCGACGAGGCGGCTGCGGAGGAGGTGGTGCAGGGCGATGACGCCGAGCACCCCGCTCGCGACGAGGACGGCCACGGTCAGGGGTTGGAGCACCCGAGAAGCGTACTTCGGGCGCCGGGGCGGGGTCGTGGGCGGTCACGGGCCCGCCGCCGACCCCGCCGACGCCGCCGACCCCGCTGCCGTGGGCGGCCGGCGTGCCGGGGCCGTAGATTCCTCCTGTCACCCACCGTCGCCCCGACGGTCGCGACGCCCAGACCGCCCAGCTCGAGGAGACCCGTGCCGACCCGACCGCTCTCCCTCGACCGTGCCGCCGGGGTGCTCCTCGGCCAGGCCTGCGGGGACGCCCTCGGGGTCCCCTACGAGATGGCGAGCCCGCCCGTCGGCGAGGCCGTGATGAAGGGTGGCGGCCTCGGCCCCTACGAGCCGGGCGAGTGGAGCGACGACACCCAGATGGCGCTGTGCGTCGCTCACGTCAGCGCCACCGGCAGCGACCTCACCTCGGCCGACGCCCTCGACGAGGTGGCAGAAGGCTTCACCGACTGGCTGGCCGGCGGCGCCACCGACGTCGGCACCCAGACCCGCGAGATCCTTACGCAGGCCGCGCGGCTCGAGGGCCGCGCCCACGAACGCCTGATCGCCGCGAGCGTGGCGCTGCACGATCGCACCGGCATGACCGCAGGCAACGGCGCGCTGATGCGCACCTCCGTCATCGGGATCGCGTCGGTGCGTGACCGGGAGGCCACCGCGCGGGCGGCTCGTGCCGTGGCCGCCCTGACCCACACCGACCCGCTCGCGGCGGACTCCTCCGTGCTGTGGTCCGAGGCGATCCGGGTCGCCGTGACCGAGGGTCGCCTCGACCTCGCGGCCGGGCTCGACCTCGTCAGCACCCCCAACATCGGCCGGTGGAGTGGCTGGATCGAGGAGGCGACCGCCGCGGACCCGAGCCAGTTCGACAACAACGGCTACACCGTGACCGCGCTGCAGGCAGCCTGGGCGGCGATCACCTCGACCGACCGCGGGGACGCCTCCGCGGTGCACCTCCAGCGGGGCCTGCAGGCGGCCGTCCGCGCCGGTCACGACACCGACACCGTCGCCGCGATCGCCGGCTCGCTGCTCGGGGCTCGCTACGGCGCCTCGGCGGTGCCCACCCAGTGGCGCCGGATGGTCCACGGGTGGCCCGGCTACCGATCGCACGAGCTCGTCGAGCTCGCCGTCTCGACGTATGCCGGTGGGCGGGTGCACGGCCAGTGGCCGACCGTCGACTCGATGGCCGACCCGGCCATCCCTGCGCTGGGCATGCCGCACCCGATCGACCCCGACATCGTCCTCGGCACCATCACCGACCTCGGCCGGGTGCGTGAGCTCGAGGTCCAGGCGGTCGTGTCGCTGTGCTCGCTCGGGCTGCGGGACATCCCCGCCGAGGGGATGACGGCTCGCGACCACATCGAGTTCTGGATCAACGAGGACGACGAGGAGGAGAGCAACCCGCACCTCGACTTCATCCTCGACGACGCCTCCTCCGCCTTGCGCCAGTTCCGGGCCGAGGGCAAGCGGGTCCTGCTGCACTGCCGCAGCGGGTCGGAGCGGACTCCCGCCGTCGCCCTGCGGTATGCCGTCGACCTGGGGGTCGCCCCCGAGCTCGCGGAGCGATCGATCCGCAGCGCCCTCCCCGACATCCGCGGTGAGGGACGCCTCTGGGACGTCGCTGCCCACGGCGCCTGACCCTCAGACGGTGACCGCCTCGTCGACGTAGCGGCACAGGGCGTTGACCGCCCGCAGGTCCTCGGGGGTGTGCACCTCCGCGTCGAGCAGCTGGGGGCTGCCGACGACGACGGCGATCGCCTTGGCGCGCGAGACCGCGACGTTGAGGCGGTGCAGGTCGTAGAGGAAGGAGACGCCCCGCGGGGCGACCGAGGCGCTCGTGCTGCCCATCGTGTAGATGACGACGGCCCCCTGCTGGCCCTGGAACGTGTCGACGGTGCCGACCCGCGCTCCCGCGGGCAGGGCCGTGACGAGCTCGGCGACGTAGGCGTTGTAGGGCGCGACGACGAGGACGTCCTCGAGGGTCAGCGGCCGGGACACCCCCTCCGCGTCGGTCCACTCACCGGCGAGCAGGTCGTCGACGAGGCCGCGCACGACGACGGCCTCCTCCCGGCTCGCCTGGTCTGACACGACGGTGTGCACGACGGGACACCACCGCAGCCCGTCTCCCGCGAGGGCTCCCGGAGCGGTGACGGTGAGCCGCTCCCGCCCCGGGGCGGACTCGAGCCGGCCCTCGTAGGCGAGCTCGGACACGAAGCGGGTGAGCGAGGGGTGCATGCGGAAGGTCCGGTCGAGGAAGACCCCTCGGTCGTCGGGGATCACGTCGTGGACGACCTCGATCCCGCCCTCCGTGCGGGTGCGCAGGTGGTCGAGGGCCGACACCCCCGAGCCGTAGGGGTGCACGGCCTTCGTCGGCTGCCTCAGCTGCTGCGGGTCGCCGAGCAGCACGAGCGACCGGGCGGCGGGCGCCACCGCGACGGCGTTGGCCAGGGAGAACTGGCCCGCCTCGTCGATCACCAGAACGTCGACGGCGTCGACCATGTCGTCACGCGACCAGAGCCACGCCGTGCCCCCGACGAGGGTGGCGTCGCCGGAGGCGAGTGCTGCGGCGATCTCGGCGTTGTCGCTCGTGTGCCGGACGAGCGCGTCCGGGTCGGCTGCCTCGTCCCTCGCCTCGGCCTTGCTCCCGTCCTTGTGCCACGCCGGACGAGCCACCTCGCCGAGCAGGTTGAGCACGACGGCGTGCGACTGCGCGGTGACCCCGACCCGCAGGCCCGCATCGAGCAGCTCTCTCACGAGGGCCGAGCCGGCATACGTCTTGCCCGTCCCGGGAGGGCCCTGGACCGCGAGCACCTCCCCGTCGAGACCGTGTCCGACCCGGACGACGACGTCCTTCGGCCTCTCGCCCGGTCGCCCGGCGAGGTCGGAGGCCGGCGGGACGACCCGCTCGAGGAGTCGGGTCGCAAGGTTGCTCCCACCCGCCAGGGCGAGCTCGCCGGTGCGGGCGATGCTCTCGCGCAGGACCTGGTCCATGACCGGCCCCGGACCGCCGAGTCCGCGCGGACGCGGCGGCTCGGCCGACTTGCGCATCGACAGCTCGACCCACCCCTCGGCGGCGTCGAGCGCGACGACCTTGCCGGCCGGGACGTGTGTGTCGACGTCGGGCACGTACGCGCCGAGCGCGACCTTGCAGTCCTGCGGCGGGAAGGGATAGCGCCAGATCCTCGACTGCTTGACGAGGCCTCGCTCCTCCGGCATCCCGAGATCGCCGATGGCGGTGCCGTCCTCGACGAGCTCGGCCGTCTCGAGGTCCTTGTAGCGGAAGTAGTCCCACCACTCGGGTCGCTTCTCGCGGCGGTGCCAGCCGACGAGACCGGCGAGCAGGTCGTGGCCCCCCTCGACGAGGCGCTCGGCCAGCTCGATCTCGGCCCGCTCCGCGTCGCCGATCTCCTTGACCGGCTCGGGCACAGGCCGGGCCAGCACCTCCCCCGCGGCCTCGAGCTCGGCCCGCCGCGCCTCGAGCCACTCGTGCAGGGCGAGCGTCGAGCGCACGTCCTCCTCGTTGTAGCGCCGGATGTCGTCGAGGATCGCCTGGTCGGGTGTGCCGTCGTCGCGCCCAGAGAGCCATCGCTCGTACTCGACGACCGAGGAGAGCCCGTCGGCGACACCAGCAGTGTCGCTGGAGCGCGTGTGGCCCCAGTAGAACTCCTCGAGCTTCTTGATCGAGTAGGAGCCCTTGCTGATGCGCACGCCCTGGCGGACGACGGCATAGAGGTCGACGAAGACCTCGTGCCTCAGGAGCTGGTCGAGCTCGGCCTCGCGGGTGGCGTGCTGGCCGACCAGCCGCTTGAGCGCCGTCGTCTCATAGGGGGCGTAGTGGTAGACGTGCATGTCGGGGTGGGCGACCCATCGCTCGGTGAGCCAGTCGAGCAGCGCCGTCGTCAGCCAGCCCTCCTCGTCGACGTCGTGCGCCCAGAACTCGACGAACTGACCCTGCCGGGTCCAGATGCCCGCGAGGTACTCCCGGCCCGCGCCGTCCTGGGCCCACGGGTCGCCCTCGAAGTCGAGGTAGACGTCGCCGTCGTCCGGCTCGGGCAGCATCTGCAGGCCTCGCCCGGGCTCCGAGGCGAGCAGCTCGAACTGGGCCGTGCCGCTCTCGCGCTCGGCGAGCTGAAGCCGGGCCTGAGGCTGGAGCCGGCGCCGTGCCGAGATCGACAGTGCGCCGGCAAGGGCCTCTTCGGGCGCCTCGGCCAGTGCCCTGAGGGTGGGGACGCCGAGGTCGATGAGCGCGGCCCGGTGGTCGGTGCGCATCCCGGCCACCTGGATGAGGTCGTCGCGGTCGACCCACTCCTGGGCGCACCGCTCCTTCCACCGGCACTGGGCGCAGTGCGCGACGCGGACCGACTCGGTCTCGCGCGGGTGGTCGATCGCGTCCTCGAGCTCGACCCGCCGGCGGCGCGCGTAGGGCGCGACGTCGACGAGACGCCACGGGTGCTGGGCGCGGTCACCGGTCACGACGACGAGCCACTGCGGGGCGACACCCTGGAGCGTCTCGAGGCGAGCGGCATACGTCGCCATCTGGAGCAGGGCGGGCACCTTGAGGCGGCGGGCGAGCTTGGTGTCGGCGATGTCGTAGCTCCACGGGCCGAGGTCGCTGGGGCGCTCGGTCCGCAGGAGGAAGTCGGCCAGACCGATCCACGAGCGGTCGTAGAACGTCGCCTGGTAGATGACCTCGACCCCTCGCCGCATCGCGTCGAGAGTCGCCAGCTCGGCCTCCTCGCGGGCCAGTCCGAGAGCCGCGATGTCCTCGATCGTGCGACCCTCGGCCCGCAGCTCTTCGAGGTAGTCGTGCTCGTGCGCGAGGCCCTTGGCGAAGACGAGGTTGAGCGCGTCGTCGCTCGTCGGCGGGCGCGGCACCCGCTGCTCGATCGCCTCGAGGTCGAGCGTCGTGATGTGGGGGCAGGCGACGTGCTTCGTCAGGTCGGTGGGGCTGAGGACGAGACGTCCGTCGATCCGCTGCATGGGTGCGAGTATGCCGCTCACCTCCGACAACCCCGGAGACGCCGGCGGGTCGGCGGCGCTAGCGTCGGGGCATGCCGATCGCTCGCTACAAGGACCTGTGCATCGACGCGGTGGACGCCCACGCGTCCGCGGCCTTCTGGGGCGGCCTGCTCGGCTGGGAAGCGCACCCGCACGAAGACGGCGACGCCTGCCTGCGCCTCGACGACGAAACGGTGCTCGTCTGGGTCAACGCCGTGCCGGAGACCACGACGGTCAAGAACCGGATCCACCTCGACGTCCGAGCGGAGTCGCTCGAGGCCGCGGTCCGGGCCGGCGCGACGGTCGTCAACGAGCAGGAGCGGTGGACGGTGCTGACGGACCCGGACGGCCAGCAGCTCTGCGTCTTCGTGCGGGATGTACCGGTGAGCAACCGCCCCTACGAGCTGGTCTGGGACGTCACCGGCGACGTGGCGGACGCGCATGGCCTCGCCCAGTGGTGGGCCTCCGTGCTCGGTGGTGACGCGGTGCGCGAGGACGCGTGGAGCAGCGTCGAGCGGATCGAGAACCTCCCCTTCGAGGGCATCGTCTTCCAGCCGGTGCCCGAGGCCAAGACGGCGAAGAACCGGGTGCACATCGACGTCACCGCCGACGCGCTCGCGCCCCTGATCGGGGCAGGGGCGGTCGTGCTGCGCGACAAGGGCGACGACGGCATCGGGTGGACCGTGATGGCCGACCCGGCCGGGAACGAGTTCTGCGCGTTCACCCCGTGACGCGGGCGGGAACGCCAGAGCGTCCGCCCCGTTAGGGGCGGACGCCGCCGTGCTCACCGCTGGGGAGACCGTTACCGACGCGGCGGCCCCACCACTCACCCCGTCTCCGGGGGTCTTGATCCAGTGGTTGGACGGTGAGCAGGTCTTGTGCGCTCGTCGGCGGTGCGGGGTGGTGGTGGGTTAGCGGAGGATGGAGTTGCCGGCCTTGGTGGACCACCACTTGCCGATGCCCCAGGTGTCGCCGGCGAGGGTGGTGGTGACGACGGCCAGGCCGAGGGCTTCGGTCCAGTGGGAGTCGAACAGGGGGTTGGTCATGCCTTCGGCTCCGAGGGGGAACTGGGCGAGGTACATCAGGGCCAGGAGCAGGCCGCCGGTCATTGCGGCGAGCTTGAGGCCTGCTCCGGCGAGGACGGCGACGCCGATGCCGAGCAGGCCGATCATGAACAGCCAGTCGGCCCAGGGGCCGGAGATGCTCTGGAAGAACCCGCCGAAGGGGCCCTCGGCGCGGGACATGAACCCTTGGGCGGGGGTGCCGCCGTTGATCCAGGCCTTCGCGGACGGTGTCGCGTAGCCCAGGCCGAACATCTTGTCGATGAAGGCCCAGAAGAAGGTGAACCCGAGCACGATCCGCAGACCGGCCAGGAAGGTGCGCGCCAGCGGGGAGCGGACGATGTCCTGCTGGAGGGTCACCGCGCCGGGACCCGCTGAGGTGTCGGTGGTGTTCGGAGTCTCGCGCTTGCGGTCGATGGTGCTCATTGATCTCATCTCCAGAACTTGGATCTCGTTCCGGCAGTTCCTCTGTCGGTACTACTTACTGTAGTAGTAA
>JBDSSS010000012.1:0-22441 GCA_039928615.1 Terracoccus sp.
GAGGCGTCGTCCTTCGGGGGGAAGAACTCGAAGCTGAAGCTCGGCGCGTCAGCGCGCACCTGCTCGGGGATCGAGCGGGTGAAGCGCTCCGCCCGAGTCATCGAGGAGGCCGTGCCGTGTGACATGCGGACCAGCGTAGGTGGCCCGTCGCCGCGGCGGCGGTCGCATCCGAGGAGCGGGCCCGTCCCGCGTAGGCTGACCACCACATCCCGACAGCTGGAGGACCCCGTGCAGACCCCGAGCGACCTCGATGCCCTGCGCCGCCGGGTGCAGCTGGCCGTCGACGCCCAGATCGCGGACTCGGTCTCGCTGCTGGACCAGATCGGACCCGAGACCGCTCCCCTCGTCGAGGCGGTCTCCTCGCTGCTCGCCGGCGGCAAGGGCCTGCGGGCGGGCTTCCTCTACTGGGGCTACCGCGCGGCCGGCGGGCCCGACTCCGAGGCCCTCGTCCGCCTGGCCGCCAGCATGGAGATGTTCCAGGCCGCCGCACTGCTCCACGACGACGTGATGGACCGCAGCGACACCCGTCGCGGTATGCCGTCAGCCCACCGCGCGCTCGCGACGCTCCACGACCAGCAGGGCTGGCTCGGAGACGGCGACCGCTTCGGCGAGGGCGCCGCGATCCTGGCCGGTGACCTGTGCCTGACCTGGTGCGACCAGATGTTCGCCACGTGCGGGCTCGCGGCGGCCGACCTCGGCCGCGGCCGTCCCCTCTTCGACGCGATGCGCACCCAGCTGATGGGTGGGCAGTTCCTCGACCTGTTCGAGTCGGTCCGCGGCTGGGACGGGCTCTCCGTCGAGGAGCGGGTCTCCTCGGCGCGAACGGTGATCCGGTTCAAGAGCGCGAAGTACACCATCGAGCACCCGCTGCTCATCGGCGCGTCCGTCGGCGGGCTCGAGGACGACCTCACCGGTCCGCTCTCGGACTACGGCCTCGCCCTGGGTGAGGCCTTCCAGCTGCGCGACGACCTGCTCGGCGTCTTCGGTGACCCCGAGGCGACGGGCAAGCCCGCCGGTGACGACCTCCGGGAGGGCAAGCGCACCGTGCTGCTCGCCTACGCGCTCGACGCTGCCTCGGACGCCGACCGCGGCCTCGTGGAGCGGCTGCTCGGCCGCGACGACCTCGACGACGACGGGGTGGGCCGGATCCGGCGGGTCCTCACCGAGACCGGGGCCGTCGACCGCGTCGAGACCCACATCACCGACCTCGCGGGCCAGGCCCGGGAGGCGCTGGACCGGGCCGCCCGGACCGAGCGCTTCGACCCGGCCGCCCTCGGCGTGCTCAGCGACCTCGTCTCGGTCTCCACGGCCCGCCGCGCCTGAGCCGGGGGCGGCGCGCCGCTCTCAGAAGGCGAGCTCCTGGGCCCGCCGCCGCACCTCGGTCTTGAAGCCGGCCCGCATCGCGTCGATCGGCGCGCCCGGCACCGGCAGGGTCACGTCGTGCGTGAAGAGCCACTCGATGATCTCGTCGTCATCCATGCCACCGTCGGCGAGGACGGTGAAGGTGCCCCGCAGGTGGGTGTGCGGACCCTCCTCGTCGAAGAACTTCGCGGGGATGGCGACGACCCGGCGCGGGCCGATCCGGGCGCTGAGCAGCTCACGGTCGGTGAGGTGCTGGCGGATCCGGGCCATCGGGACCCCGAAGCGCTCGGCCGCGTCGGGCACGGTGAGCCACTCGTCGACGAGGTGCTCGAGGTCGGGTGCGAGCTCGGCGGCGTCGGGGGCGGCATCCGCCTCGGTCGGGGGCAGTGCTGCGGAGTTGTCGGTCACGTCGAGCAAGTGTGCCAGCAGCAGCGCCCGATCCCCAGCGCCGACGTCCGCACCGGGCGCGTGGGCTGGGCCCGGCCGCGGCAGCAAATTACATCCCTGTCATTATGTTTTAGCACTGAAATATGCACTATTGTCACTTTCGCCGCACCACTCACGGGCGTCACACCATTCTGCACTTCCCTTGTCGCTCAAGCCTGCCCACCCCCGTCGCAGCCTCCCGGACCCCCCTCCGGGCGTCTCTCGACGGTGCCCGGGTCCCACGAAAGGATCAGTTCCATGCCGCTTCCCGCCGAGGTCGCTGCCCTGACCCCGCCCGCCCACGTCCTCTTCGCTCCCACGGCGGATCCGGCCTGGCGCAGCATGACCGTCCGCGGTGGCGACACCCTGTGGCACATCGCGATCGCGAACCGCACCACGACGAGCGCGCTCGTCACGAAGAACCGGCTCCCCGGGAACGGGTCCCTCATCCACATCGGGCAGACGCTGCTCGTCCCCACCGGCGCCACCCCGGCCCCGGTGGGGACGGCTCCCAAGCCCGCCGCCAAGCCCACCGCGACGAAGCCAGCCGCCAAGCCCACCGCCAAGCCTGCCGCGACAAAGCCGGCCGTGCCTCCGGTCGTGACGACGGGGGCGACCGTCTACGTCGTCCGCGCGGGCGACACGATGTCGGGCATCGCGGCCCGCTACAAGGTCAGCCTGTCGCGCCTCGTCGCGGCCAACACCCTGAGCAACCCCGCCTACATCCGGATCGGCCAGACGATCATCGTCCCGGGCGTGGGCTCGACCACGAGCAAGCCCGCCACGACCAAGCCCGCCACGAGCAAGCCCGCCCCGACGAAGCCGACGCCGACGAGCTCCACGCCCGTGCCGGGGTGGACCTACCCGGCGAAGACGCTCGCCACCGCAGCGGCGAGCAAGGCCGCGCTGGCCGCGATCCCCGTGCCGAACCGCACCGACACCGCCGCCCTCATCCGCGCGACCGCGCTGCGCCACGGCGTCGACCCCAAGCTCGCCCTCGCCATCGGCTGGCAGGAGTCGGGCTGGAACCAGCGGGCGGTCTCCTACACCAACGCCATCGGCGTCATGCAGATCATGCCCATCTCGGGCACGTGGGGGTCCCAGCTCGCCGGACGCACCCTCAACCTCTACAAGGTCGAGGACAACATCACCGCCGGGGTGCTCATCCTGCGTTCCCTGCAGAAGTCGGCCGAGTCCAGGGAGCAGGCCATCGGCGCCTACTACCAGGGTCTCTACTCGATCCGCTCCCGCGGGATGTACACCGACACGAAGGCCTACGTCACCTCGGTGCTCGCGATCTACGACCGGATGTGACCTCGCCGCGGAGCCTGCACCTCCCCGGGTTCACCGGGAAGGGATCGTAGACTTCCGCGCGTGACGTCCAGCGTGGCGGACGCGCTCGTCGGTCGGTTGATCGACGGGCGCTACCGCATCCTCTCCCACCTCGCGGACGGCGGCATGGCCTCCGTCTACCGCGCGATGGACGCACGCCTCGAGCGCGAGGTCGC
Source organism: Terracoccus sp. (assembly GCA_039928615.1). GTDB lineage: Bacteria > Actinomycetota > Actinomycetes > Actinomycetales > Dermatophilaceae > JBDSSS01. The sequence goes on from JBDSSS010000012.1 coordinate 3,297, forward strand.
GGTGAAGATCATGCGGCCGGGGCTGGCCACCGACCACGTCTTCGTCGAGCGCTTCCGCGCCGAGGCGCGGTCGGCGGCCCGCCTCAGCCACCCCAATGTCGTCGCCGTCTTCGACCAGGGCGAGGACGACGGCGACGTCTTCCTCGCGATGGAGCTCGTCGAGGGCAAGACGCTGCGGGACGTCATCCACGAGGAGGCCCCGCTCACCGCGCGGGAGTCCCTCGCGATCCTCGAGCCGATCCTCGGGGCGCTGCGGGCCGCACACGCGGCGGGGATCATCCACCGCGACGTCAAGCCGGAGAACGTCATCGTCCGCCGCGACGGCGAGGTCAAGGTCGCCGACTTCGGGCTGGCCCGGGCGATCACCAACCAGACCACGACGAGCCAGACCGGGGTGCTGCTCGGCACGGTGTCCTACCTCTCCCCCGAGCAGGTCGAGCGCGGCACCGCCGACCAGCGCAGCGACGTGTATGCCGCTGGGCTCGTCCTCTTCGAGATGCTCACCGGGCGCAAGGCCGTCACCGGCGACACCCCGATCCAGATCGCCTACAAGCACGTCCACGGTGGCGTGCCCTCCCCCTCGTCCGTCGTCACGGCCGTCCCGGCCGACCTCGACGACCTCGTCGCGCGGGCGACGGCGGTCGAGCCCGACGACCGCTTCGAGTCGGTCGCGGCCTTCCTCGCGACCCTGCGCACGGTCCGTCGCGGGCTGACCCCCGGCGAGCTCGACCGCCGGGGCACGGCCGCGCTCGCCGAGCCCTCCCGCGCCGAGCCCACCCGCCAGGTCGCCGACGGACGTCCGGTCCCGGTGGGCCGCACCGAGCGGGGGTCCCGACCGACTCCCGACCGGACGCTGCCGTCCGAGCTGCCCCCGGTCTCCCGGCCCGAGCCCAGCCGGGCCCGGCCCGAGCTCAGCCACACCACGGCGATGCCCGTCCGCCCGGTCGACGCGACGCCGAAGCGCCGCCGCCGGTGGCCGTGGTGGGTCGCTGCCCTGCTCGCCGTCCTCGCGGTGGGTGGCGCGGGCTGGTGGTTCACCGACGGCCCCGGTGGCACGACCGTCGTCCCGGCCGTCGTCGGCCAGTCGCTCGACCAGGCCGTGGCCGCCCTCGACACCGCGACGCTCCGGTCGGACTCGAGCGAGGCCTTCTCCGAGGACGTCGCCAAGGGCCGCGTCATCGACGTTGACCCCGTGGCCGGCACCGAGCTGTCCAAGCAGTCGAGCATCAACGTCCTCGTCTCCAAGGGCCCCGAGCGCTACGCGGTCCCGAAGCTCGTCGGCACGAAGGCGACGAGCGCCTCGACCGCCCTCGCGAAGGTGAACCTCAAGCCCGGACCGGCCACCACCGCCTACGACGAGAAGGTCAAGGCCGGCGTCGTCATCTCCCAGGACCCCGCGCCCGGCACCTCGGTGCGCCGCGACGTGGCTGTCGCCGTCGTCGTGTCCAAGGGGCGCGATCCGATCACCGTCCCCACCGTCACCGGTTCGACGGCCGGCGCCGCCGAGTCCGCCGTGACCGGAGCCGGCCTGACCTACCGCCGCGCCGACGACGTCAACAGCGACACCGTGCCGGCCGGTCGCGTCGTGTCCCAGTCGCCGTCCACGGGCACCCTCTTCAAGGGCGACCGGGTCACGGTCGTCGTGTCGAAGGGCCCGGTCATGGTGACCGTTCCCGACGTCGTCGGGATGCCGACGGCCAAGGCGGAGGCAACGCTCGCAGCCGCCGGTCTCAAGGCCGAGAAGACCTACCCCCTCGGCGGCAGCCTCTTCGATCTCGTCCGCGTGCAGAGCGTCGACGGTGGACAGTCCGTCCGCAAGGGCAGCACGATCACCCTGAAGATCGTCTGAGCCGAGATGCACGACTCGGCGCGCGCGCGCCTCGCCACGATCCTGCTCGTCTGCCTCACCGCCGTGTGGGGCTCGACGTTCTTCCTCATCCGCGACCTGCTCCAGTACCTCCCCGCGGTCGACTTCCTCGCCGTCCGCTTCTCGCTCTCCGCGGTCGTCATGGTCGCGATCTTCTGGCGCCCGCTGCGTGCGCTGAGCCGCCGCGAGGTCCTCATCGGCGCCGGGCTCGGCGGCCTCTACGGTCTCGCCCAGATCCTCCAGACCCAGGGGCTGGCCACGACGCCTGCCTCCGTCTCGGGCTTCATCACCGGCACCTACGTCGTGCTCACCCCCGTCTTCACCGCGCTCATCCTGCGCGAGCGCGTGCCCGGGTCGACGTGGGCCGCGGTGGGCCTCGCGACGACGGGGCTCGCCCTGCTCGCGCTCAACGGCTTCACCGTCGGTGTCGGCGAGGCAATCACCCTGCTCGCCGCCGCGCTCTATGCCCTGCACATCGTCGGGCTCGGTCGCTACAGCGCCACCTCGATCGCCACCGGCCTGTCGGTCGTCCAGATGGTCGTCATCGCCCTCGTCTGCGTCATCGGCGCCCTCCCGGGCGGGATCGTGCTGCCCGACACCCCCGGCCGCTGGGCGTCGGTCCTCTACATGGTCGTCTTCGCGAGCATCCTCGCGATCTGGGTGCAGACCTGGGCGCAGGCGCACATGTCGGGGACCCGCGCCGCGATCGTCATGACGCTCGAGCCCGTCTTCGCCGCCTTCTTCGCCGTCAGCCTCGGTGGCGAGGCGGCGACGTGGCGGATGATCGTCGGAGGAGGTCTCGTGCTCACCGCGATGTATGCCGTGGAGCTGCTCGCGCACCGACGCCCCGACGAGCTGCCGGCAGAGACCCTCCACCACGAGGTGTGAGGGCCCGCCCCACCTACGCTGGGACCGGAAACCCCTTCACGACAGCGCCGTTCGTCGACAGCCCAGGAGCCCCCGTGCCACGCAGCGTCACCGTCCGCCCCACGCCCACCGCAACCCGCACCGCAAGCCCCACCGGGGGTCCGCGATGACCGGCCCGGTGCGGGTGGGTGTCGTCGGGACGGGGTGGCGGGCCGAGTTCTTCATCCGGCTGGCCGCGTTGCTGCCCGATCAGCTCACCCTCGTCGGGGTCACCACGCGCCGGGCCGAGGCCGCGGCGGAGGTGACCCGCCGCTGGGGGGTGCCGACCCACCCGACGGCCACCGAGCTCGTCCGGGCCCAGCGCCCCGACCTCGTCGTCAGCGTCGTCACCCCGGACGCGAACGCCGAGGTCGTCACCGACCTCGTCGAAGCCGGTGCGAAGGTCCTCTGCGAGACGCCGCCGGCTCCGGACGCGGCCGGGATGCACCGCCTCTGGGAGTCCGTCGGGCACCGAGACTCCGTCCAGGTCGCCGAGCAGTACCTCCTGCTCCCCGGCCACGCGGCGCGTCTTGAGCTCGTGCACCGGGGAGCGATCGGCGAGGTCAGCTCGGTGCACGTCTCCTCCACCCACGGCTACCACGCCGTGTCGATGATGCGCGGGCTGCTCGATGCCGGCGACGGCCCGGCCACCGTGTCGGCCGTGCGCCAGACCGGTCCCCTCGTCGACCCGCTGACCCGGGGCGGCTGGACCGACGACGACACGGCGAAGCCGGCCGGCACCGTCCTCGCGACCATCGACTTCGGTGACGGCCGCAGCGGCCTCTACGACTTCACCGACAACCAGTGGCACAACCAGCTGCGGCTGCGACGCATCCTCGTCCGCGGCAGCCGCGGCGAGATCTCCGACGACGACGTCGTGCGTCTCACCGCCCCCCGGACGATCCTCCGCTCGCGGCTCGTGCGCTCCCAGCTCGGGCAGGACCTCAACCTCGACGGGCACGACACGGAGCACGTCAGCTTCGACGGGGAGGTGCTGTGGCGCAACCCGTTCCTCGGCCTGCGGCTGATGGACGAGGAGATCGCCATCGCGGCGATCCTCACTGCCGCCGCGTCGTGGGCGCGCGACGAGGGACCGGCGCCCTACCCGCTCGCCCGGGCCTGCCAGGACCATCTCGTCGGCCTCGCCATCGACGAGGCCGTGCGGACCGGCCGCCCGGTGCGCACCGAGCCCGGCCCCTGGGCCCGCTGACGTCCGGACCGGAGCGTGGCAGCATCAGGGGCATGAGCCCGCCGGACGAGGTCTACACCCACGGCCACAGCGACGCGGTGCTGCGCTCGCACCGGTGGCGGACCGCGGCGAACTCCGCGGCCTACCTGCTCCCCCGCATCACCGCCGACGACCGGATCCTCGACGTCGGCTGCGGCCCCGGGTCGATCACGCTCGAGCTGGCGGAGCTCGCCGGCGACGGGTCGGTCCTCGGCGTCGACCGGTCGGAGGAGGTCATCGCCGAGGCCGCATCGGCCGCCCGACGGGCCGGCGTCGACAACGTCGAGTTCGTCGTCGGCGACGTCTACGCGCTCGCGCAGGAGACCGGTTCCTTCGACGTCGTCCACGCACATCAGCTGCTCCAGCACGTCAGCCGTCCGGTCGCGGCGCTGCGCGAGATGGGCCGCGTGTGCAGACCCGGTGGTCTCGTCGCCGCGCGCGACAGCGACTACGCGGCCTTCACGTGGTGGCCGGAGGTCCCGGAGCTCGACGAGTGGCTCACCCTCTACCGAACGGTGGCCCGCGGCAACGGCGCCGAGCCGGACGCGGGGCGACGCCTCGCGAGCTGGGCCCGGGGGGCCGGGCTCGAGGTCGTCAGCTCGGGCGCCGGCGTCTGGTGCTTCTCCTCACCGCAGGACGTCGCGTGGTGGGGCGGACTCTGGGCCGAGCGGGTCGTCGGGTCGGGCCTGGCCCAGCAGGCCACGGACCGGGGCCTGGCCACCACAGCCGACCTCGAGCGTCTCGCGGACGGGTGGCGACGGTGGGCGGGCTCCCCCGATGCCTGGTTCGTCGTGCTGCACGGAGAGGTGATCTGCACCCCGCACCGCTCGTGAACGGGCCGACGTGCCACCGGGCCGCGGGGATCAGGCCGGCGCCGGGCCCGTCGCGAGCAGGTCGGTGAGCACGTCGACCGCGTGGTCCGTCGCGGCGTCGTCCACGTCGAGGTGCCAGACGAGGCGCACCCCTCGCGGGCTCACGGCATACGACCGCACCCCACGCTGGAGCGCGGCGGCGACGAAGTCTCCCGAGGCCCAACCGGCGGCGGCGACGTCGACGACGAGGATGTTGGTCTCGACCGTCGCGAGGTCGATCACGCCGGGCGCGGCCTCGGCCAGCGCCGTCGCAGCGCGCCGGGCCCGGCCGTGGTCGTCGGCGAGACGCTCGATGTGGTGGTCGAGCGCCCAGAGCCCGGCCGCGGCGAGGATGCCGGCCTGGCGCATCCCACCCCCGAAGCGCTTGCGCCAGATCCGGCTCTCGGCCATCATCGCGGCCGACCCGGCGAGCACGCTGCCGACCGGTGCACCGAGGCCCTTGCTCAGGCACACCGAGACGGTGTCGAACTCCCGGCCGTAGTCGCCGAGCGCCACCCCGGTCGCGACGTGCGCGTTCCAGAGCCGGGCCCCGTCGAGGTGCATCGCGACGCCCCGCTCGCGGGTCACCGTGCGCGCTTGGCGGATCTCGTCGAGGGACTGGACGGTGCCACCACCGAAGTTGTGCGTGTTCTCGACGACGACGAGGGCGGTGCCGACCTGGTAGGGACCGGCCCCGGTGACCATCAGCGCCTCGGCGTCGGCGGCGCGGAACCGGCCCCGCTCGGCCACCCACGTCCGGGAGGAGATGCCGGAGAAGACGGCGGCAGCGCCGAGCTCGGCCCGCACGACGTGGGCGAGGGAGTCGGCGATGAGCTCGTCGCCGGCCTTGGCGTGCAACCGCAGGCAGAGCTGGTTGGCCATCGAACCCGACGGGGCGAAGAGGGCGTCCTCGTGCCCGAGCAGGTCGGCGACGCGCTCCTCGAGGGCGCGCAGCGTCGGGTCCTCGCCGAAGACGTCGTCACCGACCTCCGCCGAGGCCATCGCGGCCCGCATCCCGTCGGTCGGACGGGTGAGGGTGTCGCTGAGCAGGTCGGCGCGGACGGCGGGTGCCGCCACCTCAGGCCTGACCGAGCATCTCGGCGACGAGGAACGCCAGCTCGAGCGACTGCTGGTGGTTCAGGCGCGGGTCGCAGACCGACTCGTAGCGCTTCTCGAGGTCGGAGTCGATGATCTTCTCCGCCCCGCCGAGGCACTCGGTGACGTCGTTGCCGGTCAGCTCGACGTGGATCCCGCCGGGGACGGTGCCGAGGCTGCGGTGCACCTCGAAGAAGCCGCGCACCTCCTCGACGATGTCCTCGAAGTCGCGCGTCTTGTAGCCGGACGGGGACTCGAAGGTGTTGCCGTGCATCGGGTCGCAGATCCAGGTGACGACCGCGCCCGACGCGGTGACCTTGTCGACGAGCGCCGGCAGCGCGTCGCGGATGGTGCCGGCACCCATCCGGGTGATGAAGGTGAGCCGGCCGGGGGTGCGCACCGGGTCGACCTTGTCGATGAGGCGCAGCACCTCGTCGATGTCGGCCTTGGGGCCGAGCTTGACGCCGATCGGGTTGCTGATGCGCGAGACGAAGTCGACGTGGGCCCCGTCGAGCTGGCGGGTCCGCTCGCCGACCCAGACGAAGTGGCCCGAGGTGTCGTAGAGGCGGCCGGTGCGCGAGTCGATCCGGGTGAGCGGACGCTCGTAGTCGAGCAGCAGCGCCTCGTGGGCGGCGAAGAACTCGACGGTGCGCATGGCGTCGAAGTCCGCGCCGCAGGCGGCCATGAAGCGCATCGCCTTGTCGATGTCCTTGGCGATCTTCTCGTAGTGCTGGTTGGCCGAGTTGGCGACGAAGCCGCGGTTCCAGTCGTGGACGTGGCGCAGGTCGGCGAACCCACCGGTCGTGAAGGCGCGCACGAGGTTGAGCGTCGCGGTGCTCGCGTGGTAGCCCCGGACGAGCCGGTCGGGGTCGGGCTGCCGGGCCGTCTCGTGGAAGGCGAAGTCGTTGACCATGTCGCCGCGGAAGGCCGGCAGCGTCACGCCCTCACGGGTCTCGACGGTCGAGGAGCGCGGCTTGGCGTACTGCCCGGCCATCCGGCCGACCTTGACGACGGGCACGGACGCGCCGTAGGTGAGGACCGCCGCCATCTGCAGGATCGTCTTGACCCGGTCGCGGATGTTGTCGGCCGTCGCGGACGCGAAGGTCTCGGCGCAGTCGCCGCCCTGCAGGACGAACGCCTCGCCGATCGCGGCCGAGGCCATCCGGTCGCGCAGGATGTCGCACTCCCCGGCGAAGACGAGCGGCGGGTAGGACGCGAGCGTCTCGATCGCCTGGGCCAGGGCCGCGGTGTCGGGCCAGCTCGGCTGTTGCGCGGCATCGAGCTCGGCGGCGGCTGCGGTGAGCGCGGCGAGAGCCTGCGACCCCGCGAGGTGGTCGACGGGGTCGAGCCCGACATCGGAAGTGGCGGTCCTCGTGTTCACCACGACAGCGTAGGCCCCGCCCCGGGGCCCTCCTGACCGGGTCCGCATCCCGAACAGGCTGGCGGCGAGGCTGACCCGACCCCTCAGGACGCCGCTTCGACCGCCCCGCCGCGCTCGCCGTCGGCGTCCTCGTCGGCGGCGGCGTCATCGGCGGCGGCGGCCTCTGTGTCGTCGGCCGGCACCGGCTTGCCCTCGGCAGCATCGAGGGCCGCCTCGAGCTCGGGCGCCGCAGCACCCGGCTTCGCGGCCTCCTGCAGCTCGCGGGCCTTGGCCCGGGCCGCGGCGAGGAGGCGGTCCTTCATCGAGGTCGCGTACATGTCGACGTACTCCTGGCCGGAGAGCACCATCAGCTCGTACATGATCTCGTCGGTGATCGAGCGCAGGACGAAGCGGTCGTCCTCCATCCCCTCGTAGCGGGAGAAGTCGAGCGGCTTGCCGACCCGGACCCCGATCCGCATGATCCGCGGGATGACCTTGCCGGTGGGCTGGGCCTTGTCGGTGCCGATCATCGCGACCGGGATGACCGGGACCCCGGCCTCGAGGGCCATCCGGGCCACACCGGTGCGTCCACGGTAGAGGCGGCCGTCGGGCGAGCGCGTGCCCTCCGGGTAGATGCCGAGCAGGTCGCCGCGGCCGAGGACGCGCAGGCCTGAACTGAGCGCGGCGTTGCTGGCCTTGCCGCCGGACCGGTCGACGGGCAGCTGGCCGATCCCCTTGAAGAAGGCGGCGGTGAGCCGGCCCTTGACGCCGCGTCCGGTGAAGTAGTCACTTTTCGCGAGGAAGGTGACCCGCCGGGAGACGACGAGCGGCAGGAAGATCGAGTCGGAGAACGACAGGTGGTTGGAGGCGAAGATCGCCGCCCCCTCCTCGGGGATGTTCTCCTCACCGTCCACCCACGGGCGGAACAACAGCCTGAGGATCGGGCCGAGCACGATCGTCTTCAGAACCCAGTAGAACAACTCTGTCCACCTCCACCTGCGGTCCCCCGCACTCTAGGGCACTCGCGCTCGCGATCATCGCCGTGCGAGGATCGGTGGGTCCACCGCGTCGTCGCCAGGAGTTCATCGTGCCGGTTCGTCCCGACGCCGTCCCCACCGCACCTGTCGGTGACGCCGTCCCGGTGCTCCCCCTGCACGACGTCACCGTATCGCCCCTGGGCGCGCGCACGCGGTCGGGCGCGACCCACCGTCTCGGTGACGTGTCATGAACGAGCGCGACCTCGACGCGGAGTTCGCGCGGATTGTCGCCGGCTGGGACGACACCGCGGCGGACCCCACGGCGCCCACCGCCCACGCCTCCGACCCGACCGCGAGCCCCGCTGGCCACGAGGGTGGTGACGGCACCAGAGCCGCGGACGCTGCCGCCGAGGTCGTTCCCGACCCCGCCACCGAGGGCGGCACCGACACCGCCGACACCACCGGCGCCGGCAGCGAGGGCCCGGGCCGACCGACCGGCACCGCACCGGCCGGTCCTGCACCGTCGGGTCTGCTCGGTGTGCCGATCGCGCCGACGACGGCCCACGTGTGGCGCGGGTCGCCCGGGCGTCGGGACGACGCCGAGGCGGTCATCGCCAGGGCGCCCAGCACCGACGACGACTGGTCGGGAGCCGACGACGACCACTTCGTGCCCCCCTCGAACCCCGACCTGCCGACCGCCGAGGACGACCCGATGTTCTGGGCCATCGTCGTCGGTCTCGGAGGCGGACCCCTCCTGCTCCTCTACCTGCTCTTCTTCGACCGCGAGGGCAGCAGCTGGTGGGTCGTGACCGCGGTCGGCATGACCGTCGTCGGTTTCGTCCTCATGGTCCTGCGCGGAGGCACCGAGCGTGACCCGACCGACGACGGCACCCGCGTCTGAACGGGCGCTGACCTAGACGGACCGCACGTCGAGGTCGACCCAGACCGGCCGGTGGTCCGAGGCCGCGACGAGGTCCGCCTCGGCGAGCGGGACCCGGTCTGCCGGGCGCACCCGCAGCCCGGGGCTGCCGAGGACGAGGTCGAGCCGCTGGTCCGGCGCCCGTGCCGGGAAGGTCGGCTCGTCCGGTGACAGGATCCGCAACGACCCCGTGAGCAGGTCGCGAGCGCGCCCGCCCGGACCCTCGTTGAGGTCGCCCGCCACGACGAGCCGGCTCCCCCGGCCCCCGGCGGCGTCGACGGAGAGGTCGGCCAGCAACCGTCGGGTATGCCGTTCACGCTCGTCCGCGCGGAGGCTGAGGTGGACGCTCACGACGGTGAGCGGCGGCGAGCCCGGGAGGCTGAGGTCGAGAGCGGCATACCCGCGGGTCCGGTCGGGGAAGCGGACCGGCAGCCGCGTCGTCGTCGCGGCGTGCACCCGGACCCGTGGGGCGGTGAGAACGGCGGTGCCGCCACTCCCCCGCCGGCGCCGCGACCAGAGCAGCCCGCACTCGCGGGCGAACGGCGGCAGGCGCACCTCGGTCGTGAGGCGGCGCGGCACCTCCTGGAGGCAGAGCACGTCGGGGTCCACCGCGCGGACGACCCTCGCGGCGGCATGGCGGTCGTCGAGGAAGTCGCGCAGGTTGTAGCTCATCACCCGCAGGACGTGGCCGGGACGGGCGCGGCCCGCGTCGGTCATCCGTTGACGCGGGCGAGCTCCGCGGCGCCGATGAGGCCCGCGTCGCTGCCGAGGACGGCTCGCACGATGCCCGCTTCGGGACGGTAGCCGCGACCGGTCAGCTGGCGCCGGAAGGCCTCGCGGGCCGGGCCGATGAGCATCTCGTCGGCCGCGCTGACCCCGCCACCGACGACGAACAGCCCGGGGTCGAACGCCGCCGCGAGGTTGGCCATCCCGATGCCGAGCCAGCGCCCGATGTCGGCGAGCAGCTCACGGGCCGTGAGGTCGCCGTCGCGGGCCGCCTCCGTGATGAACGGGCCGGTGAGGGCCGAGGGGTCCCCGCCGAGGCGGGTCAGCAGGTCGGCGACGACCGGCGATCCCGCCTCGATCATCGATCGCGCCTCACGGACCAGCGCGTTGCCGCTGGCGTACTGCTCCCAGCAGCCACGGTTGCCGCACTCGCACCGGGCACCGTTGGGGACGATCTGCATGTGGCCGAACTCGCCGGCGATCCCGTGCCGGCCACGCTGGACCCGACCGTCGATGATGAGGCCCCCGCCGATGCCGGTGCCGAGGGTGATCATCACGACGTGCGACTCACCCCGGGCCGCCCCGAACGTCGCCTCGGCCCAGGCGGCGGCGTTCGCGTCGTTGTCGACGGTGATCGGCAGCGCGATCCGCTGCGCGAGCGCGTCGCGCAGCGGCTCGTTGCGCCAGGACAGGTGTGGTGCGAAGACGACGGTCGCGCGGTCGACGGCCACGAAGCCCGCCGCGCCTATCCCGACGGCGGAGACCTGCTCCCGGCCCACCATGTCGAGCAGGTCCTCGACCGAGGCGACGATCGTGTCCTCGACGACGGACGGGGAGGTGGAGCGGTGCGGGGTGTCCCGGCGGGTCCGGTGGATGATGACGCCGTCCTCGTCGACGACGCCGCCCGCGACCTTCGTGCCGCCGATGTCGATCCCGATCGCGAGTCGCCGGGTCATGAGGCTGCTCCTGGCGTGTCGGTGGAATCGGACGTGTCAGTCGTGTCGGACGTGTCGGACGTGTCGGTCGAGTCATCGGTGCGCGGCGTGGTGCCCGGGTCGGGAGTGCTGCCCTCGGCGGACTCAGCCCGGTCGCGCTGGGCGGAGGCGAGGTCGCGCAGCGCCGTCGCCGCGAAGAGCGCGAAGTCGGCGACCCGCTCGATCGTCTCGGGGTTGACCCGCTGGACGAAGCCGATCAACTGGCAGACGGGGCAGTAGCGGCACGCCTGGGGGGCCTGCCCGCCGCACGTGCACTCGCGGGCAGACTCCTGCCCGTCGTGGTCACCGTGCTGTCCGTGGCCGCTCTGGCCCGACCCGTGCTCGTCGGCACCGGGCCGACGGTCGGTGCCCGGGCCCCAGCCGCCTCGCTGCGACAGGAGGTCGACGAGCAGGGCCGCTTCCTGGGCGACCGACCGCCCGGGTGGCGCGGTCGGCGCAGGCGTCTCCGCTCCCTCGCCGTCGGCCACCTCGGTCATGCCTCGACGCGCTTCTTCAGTTCCTTCAGGGCGGTGTCGACGATGACCTTCTCCGCCTTGCGCTTGAGCAGCCCGATCATCGGGATCTTGACGTCGACGGCGAGCCGGTAGGTGACCCGGGTCCCGGCTCCCTCCGCGGCGAGGGTGTAGGACCCGTTCATCGCCTTGAGCACGGTGGCCGACACGAGCGTCCACGACACGACGCCGGTCCCGTCCTCGACGACGTCCCACTCGTAGTCGAGCACGTACGTGTCCTTGATCGCGCCGGCGTCGAGGGTGAACTGCACCTGGTCGGCCCACCCGTCACCGTCCTCCGCGACGATGGAGACCTGCTTCACCTCGGCCGCCCACTGCGGGTACGCCTCGAAGTCTGCGACGACGTCGAGGACGACGCCGGGCTCGGCGGCGATGACGATGGTGGACTCGGTGCGATCGGCCATGGGCGGAAGGCTATCGCCTCGCCCGCACGGGATGCTCGTCTCCCGCCCGCTGCGACACAAGCGGATCCACGAGTGCTGTCACGGGGGTCGTCCGAGGTGCGAGGATGAGCGCGTACGCCCCACCCCGACCTCCACAGGAGCACGCGTGAAGGACATCGTCGTCGCACCCCTCGCCCCGGTCACGACGGAAGGCAGCCTCGCCGACCTCGTCGTCCGCAATGCCGCGGAGGCGCCGAACGAGGTCGCCTTCTCCCGGAAGGTGGTCGGCGGCTCGTGGTCGCACGTGACGTGGGCGCAGTTCGGCGAGGACGTCGCCGCCGTCGCCAAGGGACTCATCGCCGCGGGTCTCGAGCCGGGCGAGCGCGTCGGCCTGATGTCGTGTACCCGCTACGAGTGGACCCTCGTCGACTTCGCGGTCTGGACCGCTGGCGGTGTCGTGGTGCCGATCTACGAGACCTCCTCCGCGGGTCAGGTCGAGTGGATCCTGTCCAACTCCGGCGCTTCGATGGCCTTCGTCGAGAGCGACCGGCACCGCCAGACGGTGGCCCAGGTGCGCGAGTCCGTCCCCTCGCTGGGCCGGGTGCTCCAGTTCGACGGCTCGGACCTGGACGAGCTCCGCACCGCCGGTGCCGAGGTCGACGACGCCCAGCTGGACGCTAGGCGTGCGGGACTCGACCGGACCTCGCTCGCCACCATCATCTACACCTCCGGCACGACCGGTCGGCCCAAGGGTTGCCAGCTGACGCACGGCAACTTCGTCGACCTCGCCGAGAACGCGATCGAGAAGCTCGGGGCCGTCGTGCTGAGCAAGGGCGCCGCCACGCTGCTCTTCCTCCCGCTGGCGCACGTCTTCGCCCGCTTCATCGAGGTCCTCTGCGTGGCGGGTCGGGCCCGGATGGGGCACTCGTCCGACATCAAGACGCTCCTCGACGACTTCGCCGGGTTCAAGCCGACCTTCATCCTCGCGGTGCCCCGGGTCTTCGAGAAGATCTACAACTCCTCCGAGGCGAAGGCCGAGGCGGACGGCAAGGGCAAGATCTTCCTGCGCGCCGCCACCGTGGCCACGGCGTGGAGCCAGGCCCTCGACAACGGCGGGCCCGGGCTCGGCCTGCGCCTGCAGCACACGGTCTTCGACAAGCTCGTCTACGGCAAGCTGCGGGCCGCGATGGGCGGTGAGGTGCGGTATGCCGTGTCGGGCGGCGGACCGCTCGGCACCCGCCTCGGCCACTTCTACCGCGGCATCGGGGTGCTCATCCTCGAGGGCTACGGCCTCACCGAGACCACCGCGCCGGCGACGGTCAACACGCCCGACAAGGTCAAGATCGGCACGGTCGGGCCGCCGCTGCCCGGCACGAGCATCCGGATCGCCGACGACGGGGAGATCCTCATCCAGGGCGTCGGGGTCTTCGCCTGCTACCACGACAACGACACCGCGACCCGTGAGTGCATCGCCGATGGCTGGTTCCACACCGGCGACCTCGGGTCGCTCGACGAGGATGGCTACCTCAAGATCACCGGTCGCAAGAAGGAGATCCTCGTGACCGCGGGTGGCAAGAACGTCGCCCCCGCGGTGCTCGAGGACCGGCTCCGGGCCCACCCGCTGGTGTCCCAGTGCATCGTCGTCGGCGACCTCAAGCCGTTCATCGCGGCCCTCGTGACCATCGACGAGGAGATGTGGCCGAGCTGGGCGTCGAACCACGGCCTCGAGGGACTGTCCTTCGAGCAGGCCCGGAGCAACCCGACGGTGCTCGAGGCCATCCAGCACGCGGTCGACCGGGCCAACCAGGCGGTCTCCAAGGCCGAGTCGATCCGCAAGTTCGCGGTCCTGCCGGGTGACTTCACCGAGGCCAACGGCTACCTCACCCCGTCGCTCAAGCTCAAGCGCAACGTCGTCATGAAGGACTTCACCGAGGAGGTCGAAGCCCTCTACGGGTGACCGCGGGCCCGGTCGGGGCGGCGTCGCGCAACAGCCTCCCTCGTCAGCCGAGGAGCGCCGCGATCCGTGCGCGCCACCGCTGCACCAGTGCGGCCCGCGTCAGGGACGCGGTCGTCACGAGGACGGCATCGAGCCGGGCGTCGGCGTCGGTGAGGGCGGCGGCGGTGCCACCAGCGGCTCCCGGAGCCGCCACCTCGCTGTAGACGCGAACGAGGTCGGCCTGGCCCCGCGTGTCAGCGAGGGTCCGGGCCGCGAGCAGGGACGCGGCATAGGCCCCGGCGAGGTCCGCTCCCGCGGTGAAGTCTGCGGCGACGGGAAGGTCGGTCGGCAACCCTTCGGCCGCGAACCGGCGCAGCGCCGGCCCGGCGACGACCGACTCGTCGAGGTCGACGGTGCGGTAGGCGACATACTCGGCGAACCCCTCCGACAACCACAGCGGGACGGGGCGGGTCGTGGTGGCGCGCACGGACGCGTGGGTCAGCTCGTGGGTCATCACCACGCGCCGGCCCTGCTCGGTCAGGGAGTCCCAGGCCCCGGGCACCACGACGATCCGGTCGGCGCCCGCCGGCTCACCCTCCTCGAGGGGTCCGTCCGTGACGCCGGCCACGCCCGCGAGGAAGCCCACGTCCTCGCCGAGCACCCGACCTGCCGTCGCGTCCTCCTGCGGAGCGACCCACACGGCTGAGACGGAGGAACCCCAGACCGCGGCGACGTCACGGCGGGCCGTGCTCGCGAGGCGCGCGATCTGGTCGGCCCGGTCGGCTCCGACGGCGAGGACGAGTGCGTCAGGGGTCCGGCGCACGACAAGGCCGGCGAGGTCCCACGGTTGCGATCTCCCCGCCGGTTGCCAGGCGGTGACCTCGACGCCTCGGGGTGCGGCCGGCGGCGTGGCCCGGGACCGAGGTGCGCCCGAAAGTCTCAGGTTCGCGTTGAACTCGAATGATCTGGGGGTCCGGTCGTGGCCGGCGATCCGGTACGTGGCGAGGGCGTGCACACTCCACCCCGTGGCGTCGTGACTCGTCTCGGTCACGACGCCGAGCCGCAGGTCAGACAGCCCGATCAGCTGCATCCGGTCGAAGACGGCACGCTGGTCCGCCCGTAGCTCAGCGCCATGGACCGGCGCGAGGAAGGCGGCGAGGTCGCCGTCCTCTGCGGCTCGCAGGTGTGCGGTGAGGGCAGCTTCGGCCACCGCGGCCCGCTCGGCGGCCACGCCGTCTCCCGTCTGCGGCGCGGCAGTCACCGGCGCGCTGGCGTCAGAGGTGGGCCCTGCCCCTGAGTTGGTGCAGCCCGAGGCGAGCACGGCTCCGATCACGATGGCGGCAGTCGCGGTCGCGCTCCGGTGTCCGGGCCGGGCCGGCTTCCCGGGGCGGATCCTCGGGGAGCGTGGCACCTGGCCATGGTGACACGCCCGCGTCAGCAGGCGGGGTCGACCGGCGGCGTCAGCCCGCGGCCCGTTGGCCCGCCGCTCGGGAATGCGTGTGCTGCCCCGAGCCCCGGTCGTGGTCCGGAACCGCCCGAAGGGAGCTCGCGATCTCAGCCGCCACCAGACCGGCCCCGAGAAAGGCCGACACGGCACGCCGCTCGGCCCGGTCGAGCGGCAGCCCGGGGCCGTGGTCATCCGGTTGCTCCTCGCTCCACGTGGAGCGCAGCCGTGGGACGGGGACCGACACGGGCAAGGGCGCGAGCGCCGTCACCATGCAGTCCGCGCAGTGCACGTCCCGGACCGGGCAGGTCTGGCAGTCGACGAGCATCATCGTGGTCCACCCTTCTCTTCTCGTCCTGGTTTGTCGCCTCTGATCTGTCCCCGCTGACGCTACGAGCGACCACTGACACTGCCCTCCCCCCGGCTCAGTCAAGCGGCAGATCAGTCCGCGCCCGGTGCTGCCCTGACGACCACGACCGCAGACTGATCCGCAGACTGAACGGGCGTCCCTGCCGGAAACGGGCCACCGGGCCACCGGGCCACCGGGGCACCCGCCGCGCCTTCCGAGCGTTGTCGGACCTGCGGCATACGGTCGGCACATGCAGGCCATCCAGACCACGTTCGACGACCTCGGCACCCCCCTGGCCGACGTCACGTTCGTCGTCGTCGACCTCGAGTCGACCGGTGGCAGCCCGGCCCAGTGCGGCATCACCGAGATCGGTGCGGTCAAGGTCCGCGGCGGCGAGGTGCTCGGGGAGTTCCAGACGCTCGTCAACCCCGCCGAGCCGATCCCGCCCTTCATCTCGGTCCTCACCGGCATCACCAACGCGATGGTCGCCGACTCGCCACGGATCGAGAGCGCGCTGCCGGCGTTCCTCGAGTTCGCCGCTGGCAGCGTGCTCGTCGCGCACAACGCGGGGTTCGACATCAGCTTCCTCAAGGCCGCCGCCAGGCGCACCAACACCCCCTGGCCCGGCTTCGACGTCCTCGACACCCTGACCCTGGCCCGACAGCTCGTCAGCCGCGACGAGACGCCCAACCACAAGCTCGGCTCCCTCGCCCAGGTCTTCGGTGCGCGCACCACGCCCGACCACCGCGCCCTGCACGACGCGCAGGCGACCGTCGACGTGCTGCACGGTCTCATCGAGCGCGTCGGAGGCCTCGGTGTCCACACCCTCGAGGAGCTCTCCAGCTACACCTCACGGGTCACCCCGAGCCAGCGGCGCAAGCGCTTCCTCGCCGACCCGCTGCCCAACCTCCCCGGGGTCTACCTGTTCAAGGACGGCACCGGCCGGGTCCTCTACGTCGGCACGAGCCGCGACATCCGGACCCGGGTGCGGACCTACTTCACCGCGTCCGAGCAGCGCAGCCGGATGGCCGAGATGGTGCGGCTGTCGCAGGCCGTCGACCCCGTCGTCTGCCAGACCCCGCTCGAGGCCCAGGTCCGCGAGCTGCGCCTCATCGACGAGCACCAGCCCCGGTTCAACCGCAGGTCCAAGGACGGGCGCAAGCAGAGCTGGGTCAAGCTGACCAACGAGCGCTTCCCTCGCCTGTCCATCGTCCGTCAGGTCCGCGACGACGGAGCGCACTACATCGGCCCGTTCCGCCGCCGGGACTCGGCGCAGGCCGCCGTCGACGCGGTCCACGAGGTCGTCCCGCTGCGACAGTGCACCCAACGCCTCACGGGCAGCCAGCAGGCCTGCGCCCTCGCTGACCTCGGCCGGTGCGGGGCGCCGTGCACGGGCGCCCAGTCGGAGGACGACTACTCCCTCGTCGCGAGCCGGTGCGCGGCCCTCTTCGGAGGCGATGCCCGCGCCGAGGCTGACCTGCTCCACACCCGCCTGGAGGAGCTGGCCGAGCAGGAGCGCTTCGAGGACGCCGCCCGGGTCCGCGACCGGTTCCTGCACCTCGTGCGGGGCGCGGCACGGGCCCAGCGGCTCGCCCCCCTGACCGGCTCCCCCGAGGTCGTCGCGGCCCGGCCCCACGACACGGGGGGCTGGGAGCTCGTCTCGGTCCGGCACGGACGGCTCGCCGGGACCATCGTCAGCCCCCGCGGCGCGGACCCGATGGTCCACGTCCGCACCATGCAGGCCACGGCGGAGGTCGTGCCCGTCCCGCAGCCGGGCACGACGGCAGCGCTCACCGAGGAGACCGAGATCCTGCTGCGCTGGCTCGAGGGCCCGGGGGTGCGCATCGTCGAGCTCGACGGGTCCTGGACCTGCCCCGTCGGCGGCGCCGGCGCGGTCCGCCACCGGCTCGAGCCCGCCGTAGCCTCCGCGCACGAAGCGATCGGCTTCGACCGCGACTCCCTCACGGTCGGATCCTCGTCAGGCGGCCCGACCGGGCGCTCCGGCCGGCACGCACGAGCCGCCCGCGCCTCGCGTGGCTCGACTCCCGACGCCTCCACCGCACGGGGACTGCACCGGGTCGGATAGCGCCCGATAGGCTGCGATCGTGATCACCGCCATCGTCATGATCAGCTGCGAGGTCGACCGGATCCCCGAGGTGGCCGAGGCCATCGCGAACATTCCGGCCGTGTCCGAGGTCTACTCGGTCACGGGTGACTCCGACCTCATCGCCATGGTCCGCGTCCACGCCCACGACGAGTTCGCCGACGTCATCGCCGACCGGCTCAACAAGGTCGAGGGCGTCGTGGGCACGTCAACACACATCGCGTTCCGCACCTACTCCGCGCACGACCTCGAGGCAGCCTTCAGCCTCGGCCTCGACGGCGAGTAGCCACCTCCGGCCGAGCCCGCTGGGCGAGTCCGGTCCGGTCGCTGCCGACCCGTCGGTCAGCGGCCCCGCGTCGCCGCGATCCAGCGGTCGACGAGAGCCGTGGCTGCCCCCGAGTCGATCGCCTGCTCGGCCCGGTCCATCCCGGCCCGCACGTCGGCGTGGAACGCATCGGCCACCTCGACACCTTCCGCCCCGTCCGCGCCAGCGGCTGAGTCCGGCTCGGTGAGGGCCAGGGCGATGCCCGCATTGAGCACGACGGCGTCCCGCACCGCTCCCCTCGCACCGGCGAACACGTCGACCACGACACCGGCGTTGTGGGCGGCGTCCCCGCCCCGGAGCGCCTCGATCGGCTGCAGATCGACCCCGAGCCGCGTCGGGTCCAGGGAACGGTCGGCCACCCGGCCGTCCCGGACCCACCACACCCGGGTCGTCGTCGACACGGTCACCTCGTCCAGGCCGTCGTCTCCGCGGAAGACGGCGGCGTCCTTGCCCCGGGCGGCGAAGACGCCCGCCAGCAGCGGGGCCATCCGGGCATCTGCACAGCCGACAGCGGCATACGTCGGCTGGGCGGGGTTCGTCAGCGGACCGAGGAAGTTGAAGGCCGTCCCGACGCCGAGGTCACGGCGCGCGACGGCGGCGTGGCGCATCGAGGGGTGGAAGGTCTGGGCGAAGCAGAAGGTGATGCCGGCCTCGAGCGCCACGGCGGCGACCCGCTCCGGCGGCAGCGTGAGATCGATCCCCAGCGCCTCGAGCACGTCAGCCGACCCCGACGACGAGGACGCCGCCCGGTTGCCGTGCTTGACGATGCGGACCCCCGCCGCCGCGGCGACCATCGAGGCCATCGTGGAGATGTTGACCGTGTGGGCCCGGTCGCCGCCGGTCCCGACGATGTCGAGGCTCGTCCCGGGGACCTCGATGCGGTTCGCGTGAGCGAGCATCTGCTCCGCGAGCCCCTCCATCTCGGCAACGCTCTCGCCCTTGGCCCGCAGGCCGACGAGCAGCCCCGACACCTGCGCCGGGCTCGCTTCGCCCGCCATGATCTGACCCATCGCCCACTCCGTCGCGGCCCGGTCGAGGTCTCGACCCGCGATGAGGTCGGTGAGCAGCGTCGGCCAGGTGAGGACCCGGTCGGTCGCCATGCTCAGGCGCTGGGGACGGCCGCGCGCGCCAGCGTCGCGACCGCCGACGTCAGGGCGATCGGGTCGAG
>JBDSSS010000013.1:0-32560 GCA_039928615.1 Terracoccus sp.
ATGCCCCGCACCTGTCACGCCGCTGGCGGCCGCGTCGGTGTCGTCGATCGCCCAACCGATGTCGTCGTGGCACCGCACATAGGTGAACCAGGTGGTGCGGGCGGGAGGGTCGGGCAGTCGAGACAACGCCGTTCGGGCCAGAGCCGTCTCCCCCGTCGCCAGCATCGACCAGCCCTGCACCATCAACTGGTTGTGGTAGGCGACATCGCATTCGCGACGCTCGACCTCTCGCCCGTCGACCTCGTGGCGGCCGAGGTAGGCGACCAGATCGTCGGGGCCCACGATCGCCTCGGCCAGCAGCACGGTCGACGGTGCCGCCATGGCCACCACCGCCTTGAGTGCCTGTGCCACGAGATGCGCTTCGGGCTGGTTCTGACAATTGGTGCCGAGACGCTTCCAGGTGAAGGCGATCGCGTCGAGCCGGAGCACCTCGACGCCGAGGTTGGCCAGGTGCAGGATGATCTCGGCGTACTCCACGAGGACATCGGGGTTGGACCAGTTGACGTCCCACTGCCACTCGTTGAACGTCGTCCACACCCAGGATCCGAGCTGCTCGTCCCAGCTGAAGCTGCCGGGCGCGAAGTCGGGGAACACCTCGGGCAGGGTGCACTCGTAGGCGTCGGGCAGGACGCGATCGGGGAAGGTGTGGAAGTAGCGCCGGTAGTGCTCCTCCCCCGCCCGGGCCTTCTCCGCCCACTCGTGCTCGCGCGCGACGTGGTTGAGGACGAGGTCGAGAACGAGCGAGATGCCTTGTCCGCGAAGAGTTTTCGTCAGGGCGCGCAGGTCCTCGACGTCACCGAGGTCGGGGCGCAGGGTCCGGTAGTCGGCGACCGCGTAGCCGCCGTCGTTGTCGCCGTCGCGGGGCCGGAGCAGCGGCATGAGGTGCAGGTAGGTGACGCCGAGCTCACGCAGGTAGTCGAGGCGACCCGGCAGCGTCGCGAGCGTCCCGTCGAACCGCTCCGTGTAGCAGGCGTAGCCGATCATCGACGGGTCCTGGAGCCAGTCCGGTCGCAGCAGTCGACGCTCGTCGAGATGCCGCAGCTCAGGCTCGCGCGCCTGGAACCCCGCGACGGCCACCTCCGCGAGACGCAGCGCGGCCGCCTCGACGTCGTCGGCGGCATACAGCTCGGTCAGGCCGGCCACGAGGTCGGGCCACCACCGCTCGAACCGGAGCTCGAGCGTGGCCCGGTCGGCCTGCGGCAGCGCCGACCACAGTGACGCCACCGCGACGGGCAGGGCAGGCTCGCGGACCACGGCCATCACTCGAAGGGTGTCGGGTCGCCGGCCCCGACCCGCGTCACCACGGGCGAGCCCTCCGACCAGTCGACGACCGTCGTTGGCTCGAGGCCGCACTCGCCGGAGTCGATGACGGCGTCGAGCACGTGGTCGAGCTCGTCCTTGATCTGCCACCCCTCGGTCATCGGGTCCTCCTCGCCGGGCAGCAGGAGGGTGCTCGACAGGATCGGCTCCCCCATCGCCTTGAGCAGCTCGCGGACGACGGGGTGCTCGGGGATGCGCACCCCCACCGTCTTCTTCTTCGAGTGGAGCAGTCGGCGCGGCACCTCCTTCGTCGCGGGGAGGATGAACGTGTAGGGCCCGGGCGTCGACGCCTTGAGCGCCCGGAAGACGGCGTTGTCGAGCTGGACGAACTGGCCCAGCTGGGCGAAGTCGGCGCAGACGAGTGTGAAGTGGTGCTTCTCGTCGAGCTGCCTGATGCGCAGGATGCGCTCCTTGCCCGCCGGGTTGTCGAGGGAGCAGCCGAGGGCGAAGCACGAGTCGGTCGGGTAGGCGATGAGACCGCCGTCGCGGAGGATCTGCACCGCCTGTCCGATGGCTCGCGGCTGCGGGTCGACGGGGTGGACATCGAAGTACTTCGCCATGGGACTCACCCTGCCATGCTGGACCGATGAGCGCCGAGGACACCACGAAGAAAGACCAGCCCGACAGCGAGCCGACGGTCGAGGTGACCCAGGAGGACCATCGCTTCGTCCTGACCCGGGACGGCGCGCAGGACGGCGAGGCGCTCTTCGTCATCATCCCCGGTGCGGCGAGCGAGACCGGTGGGGTGGCCGGACAGTCCGCCGCCGACCGGGTCATCTTCTTCCACACCGAGGTCGACGACGAGCTCGAGGGGCAGGGCCTCGCGGGACGACTCGTCCGGGAGGCGCTCGACGCCACCATGGCCAGCGGCGCCACCATCGTCGCCGTCTGTCCCTACGTCCGCGCCTGGCTCCAGCGCCACGGTGAGGCGTATGCCGCTCACACCGCTCCCGCTCGACCCGCGGACCTCCAGGCGGTGCGTGACGCGACGCAGGCCTGACGGGGTCGGGCCTGCCTCGCGAACCCCGGGGTCAGGGGCGGTTGGAGCCGGACAGCAGTGACGCGAACGGGGTGACGTCGGCGAAGGGGTCGACCCGCGTGGGGGCCGCCGTGCCGGTGACGAGCCGGGCAAAGGCCGCCCCGGCCCGGTCGATGCGCTCGCCCAGGCCGCCGGCCTCGACGTTGCCCCAGTCCTCGGACGCCGCGAACACCGCCACCGGGGCGACGAGCGCCCCGAGGTGGGCGAAGAGCGGCCGGAGGGCGTGGTCGATCGCGAGCGAGTGCCGCGCCGTCCCACCGGTCGCGCCGAGCAGCACCGGGGTGTCCCGCAGCGAGTCCTTGGGCAGGACGTCGACGAGCATCTTGAACAGGCCGCTGTAGGAGGCGGCGTAGACCGGGGTCGTGACGATGACCGCGTCCGCCTCCGTGATCGCGTCGAGGCGCACCTGCAGGTCCGGCGAGGCGAACCCGGTGAGGACGTGGTTGGTCAGGTCATGGGCGACGTCACGCACCTCGACGACCTCGACGACGACGTCCTCGCCGCTCTCCCCGCCACCGAGGCCCCGCACGACCGCCTCGGTGAGGCGGTCGGCGAGCAGCCGGGTGGACGAGGGCTGGGTGAGGCCGGCGGTGATGACGGCGAGGTGGCGGGTCATGAGGCGAGCTCCTTCTCGGCGGACACGGCGTGTGAGGCGGCCAGCAGGCTGGCGTGGGTGGGGGCGTCGGGCACGTGGGCGGGCTTGAGGGCGGCGAACTCCCTGCGCAGGACGGGCACGACCTCCTCGCCGAGGATGTCGAGCTGCTCCAGGACGGTCTTGAGGGGCAGGCCGGCGTGGTCGACGAGCCACAGCTGTCGCTGGTAGTCCCCTGCGTAGTCGCGGAAGGAGAGCGTCTTGTCGATGACCTCCTGAGGACTGCCGACGGTGAGCGGCGTCTGCGACGTGAACTCCTCGAGCGACGGGCCGTGGCCGTAGACAGGGGCGTTGTCGAAGTAGGGCCGGAACTCGCGGACGGCGTCCTGGGAGTTCTTGCGCATGAACACCTGGCCACCGAGGCCGACGATGGCCTGGTCGGCGCTGCCGTGCCCGTAGTGCGCGAACCGGCGGCGGTAGAGCTCGACCATCTGCTTCGTGTGGCTCGCGGGCCAGAAGATGTGGTTGGAGAAGAAGCCGTCGCCGTAGTAGGCGGCCTGCTCGGCGATCTCCGGGCTGCGGATGGAGCCGTGCCAGACGAAGGGCGGGATGCCGTCGAGCGGGCGGGGCGTCGAGGTGAAGCCCTGCAGCGGGGTGCGGTACTTCCCCTGCCAGTTGACGACCTCCTCGCGCCACAGCCGGTGCAGCAGGGCGTAGTTCTCGATGGCGAGAGGGATGCCGTCGCGGATGTCCTTGCCGAACCACGGGTAGACCGGGCCGGTGTTGCCGCGGCCCATCATCAGGTCCATCCGGCCGTTGCTCAGGTGCTGGAGCGTCGCGTAGTCCTCGGCGATACGGACCGGGTCGGTCGTCGTGATGAGGGTCGTCGAGGTCGAGAGCAGGATCCGCTCCGTGGCAGCGGCGATGTACGCGAGGGTGGTCGTCGGGGCGGACGGGACGAACGGCGGGTTGTGGTGCTGGCCCGTCGCGAAGACGTCGAGGCCGACCTCCTCCGCCTTGCGGGCGATGGCGACGGTCGCGGTGATCCGCTCGTGCTCGGTCGGGGTGCGGCCCGTCGTGGGGTCCGTGGTCACGTCGCCGACGGTGAAGATGCCGAACTGCATGGTTCCCAACTCCTCAGTTGTTGAAATCTCAATCACTCTAACAGAGGAGGCCCTCGGTCCATTCCCGCCCCCGCCGCTCCCGAGCCGAGGACATGGCCCACGGTATGCCGGTCAGCCCGCGCGGGCGGCCTCCGCCGCCTGCCGCTCGGCGCGCCCCGCGTGACATCCTGACCCGGTGAGTGACGAGATCTCCCCCAAGGACCGCTTCATCACCGTCTACGGGCGCAACCCCGTGCACGAGGTGCTGCTCGACGACTCCCTCTCGGTCGACAAGGTCGTGCTCGCCGAGGGCTCACGCGGGTCGGGGGTGCGCGAGATCCAGCAGGCCGCCCGCCGCCGGGGCGTCGAGGTCTCGTGGGCCAGCCCCGAGCGGGTCAAGAAGCTCGCCGGCAACGGCCGGCAGGACCAGGGCGTCTTCGCCGACGTCGTGGCGCCCCTGATGCGCCCGCTCGAGCTGGCTCTCGCCTCCGGCACGCTGCGCAGCGTGCTCGTCCTCGACGGCATCACCACCCCCGCCAACGTCGGGATGATCCTGCGCTCGGCGACCGCCGCCGGCGTCGACGGGATCGTCGTGCCCCGCCGCGGGGTGGCCTCCCTCGACCCGCTCGTCGTCAAGGCCTCGGCCGGCGTGGCCTTCCGGGCCCCGATCCTCAAGGCCTTCACCGCGGAGCAGGCCGTCACCGACCTCAAGGACGCCGGCTTCCACGTCGTCGGGCTCGACGCCTCGGGTGACGACGACCTCTTCAGCGCGCACCTACCCGAGCCGACGGCGTTCGTCCTCGGCAGCGAGACGGCCGGTCTCGGCGAGGAGGTGGCGGCTCTCGTCGACACGTGGGTCTCGATCCCGATGGCCGGCGGCGTGGAGTCGCTCAACGTCTCCGCCGCCGCCGCGGTCGTCTGCTTCGAGCTGGTCCGACGCGCCCGGTCCTGACCCGAGCGGCTCACGACCGGGTCAGCACCACTTCTCGACGAGCGCCCGGACCACCGTGAGGTCCCGGGCTGTGCCGGTGGCGCCGGTCAGCTTCTCGAGCCGGGCGTTCGTCAGCCTCGCCTCGTGGGCGGGCTTGGTGAGGAAGAGCACGACGTCCTCGCCGACGACGAGCGCCCGCTCCCCCGGCACGTCCCACGCCTCGAGGGCCGCCCGTCCCGCGTCGCCGAGCCCGCCGGTCGTCACCGTCACGTAGCGGTGGGCCTCCGGGCCGAGGGGTGACTCGAGCGCGTCAGCGGCAGCAGCGAGGGAGCGCAGCTGGTCGGGTGTCCGGACGACGACGGGGACCTCGAAGCCGAACTCCTCGCTGACCAGGGTCCTCAGGGTCTGCTCCACCTTGGCAGCGCTACGCATGCGCGTACCAACCCGGAGGTTCCCGCTCTGGATGTGGGAGGCGACGTCGGTGAAGCCGTTGGCCGACAGGTGGTCTCGAAGCCGGTCCATCTTGACCCAGCGTCCACCGACGTTGACGGCCCGGAGGAAGGCGACGTAGGTGGCCACCTCAGGTCTCCGACACCGGGGTGACGGTGCCGCTCCCGACCGCGACGACCCGGCCGCCGACGTGGATGCCGCCGTCGGCGTCGATCCGCAGGTCGAGGCGCGACGGTCGGGAGACCGCAGCTCCCTGGCTGACCGTGACGGTGAGGTCGCGCCGGCCCTGCCCCACGAGCCAGCCGCCGAGGTTGGAGCAAGCCGAGCCGGTCGCGGGGTCCTCCTCGAGGCCGCTGCCGCTCACGGCGAAGAGCCGGGCCTCGGCCGTCCCCTCCCCCGTCCACGCCCAGACGTAGACGTGCGGTGGTCGCTCGGGGGTCGTCAGGTGCCGGTGCATCGCCGCGACGACCGGTGCGCAGGCACGAACTGCCGCGGCGTCGCTCAGCTGGACGATGAGCTGCTCGACACCCACGTCGACCCACCGGGCCGCATCCTCGACGAGCTGGTCGGCCCGGATCCCCAGCGTCACGGCCAGGTCGGCGGGTGAGACGTCGAGGCCGCGGTGGCGCGGCGACCCGGCGGTCAGCTCCCACCCGGTCCCCGTCCGTCGCACCGGGACGGGACCGACCGGCAGACGGATGCTGACGTCGTCGACCGCCGAGCGACGCGGGTCCTGCTCGACGAGGAGCCCGGCCACGACGTGGGCCGTGCCGAGCGTCGGGTGACCGGCGAACGGCATCTCGTAGGAGGCGGTGAAGATCCGGACGTCGGCCGCGTGGTCGGCGGGTCGCAGACCGGTGACGAAGGTGCTCTCGCTGAGGTTGAACTGCCGCGCCCACGCCTGCATTTGCTCGTCGGTGAGGGCGGCGGCATCGGTGAAGACGCACAGCGGGTTGCCCGAGAAGGGGTCCCCCTCGATCGCGAAGACGTTGAGCAGCCGGTAGCCGAGGTCCATGTGGCGAGTCTGCCGCAGACCGAGGGCGGGGGGCGGCTCCGGATGGGTGTCAGGTGCCGTCGGGCCGATAGGTTTGGCGCCATGGCCTCTCCCGACGGTGTCGTTCCCGGCAACATCTACCTCTTCCGGCACGGCGAGACCGAGTGGTCGCTCTCCGGCCAGCACACCGGCACCACCGACCTGCCCCTCCTGCCCGAGGGTGAGGACGCGGCGCGGGAGCTTCAGGACGTGCTGCGCCGGCACACTTTCGAGCGGGTGCTCGTCAGCCCGCTCCAGCGTGCCCGGCGCACGGCCGAGCTGGCCGGCCTCGGCGACTTCGAGGTCGAGCCGCTGCTGCGCGAGTGGGACTACGGCGCCTACGAGGGGATCACGACCAAGGAGATCAGCGCCGAGGTGGGTCACCCGTGGGAGGTCTTCGCCGACGGCGTGAAGCCCGGCGTCACCCCCGGGGAGACCATCGAGGAGGTCTCGGCCCGGTGCCAGCAGGTCATCGACGCGGTCTGGCCCGACCTCGAGCACGGCGACGTCGCCCTCTTCGGCCACGGGCACGCGCTGCGCGTGCTGACGGCGACCTACCTCGGCGTCGACCCGCGCTTCGGGGCGAGCCTCATCCTCGACGCCGGCTCGATGAGCGTGCTCACCCACCACCGGTCGACCCGCTGCATCGGGATGTTCAACCTCTCGCCGTGGCGCCTGATGAAGGACGCCTGACCCCCGACCTGTTGCCGGTCAGGCGCGCGGCAGCTCCCACTCGTGCACGGGGGCGTTGGCCTGCATGCCCTCGATGTAGTGGGCGAGCATCTCCCGCAGGGCCTTGTCGCGCGGGAGGCCGCGCGCCTCTAGCCGCTCGACGCACTCCGTCTGCCACGACGCGCCGTTGACCCCGAGTAGGCAGCGCTGCTCGATGATCGTCAGGAAGCGGTCGCGCACCGCGGCGGAGACGCCCCAGCGCTCGAGGCCCTCGTGCGCCATCGGGAGCAGGCGGCGCAGGATGAGCTCGGTGGAGGGGACCTCGCCGACGCCGGGCCAGTAGGTCCGAGAGTCGATCCCGAGCCGGGCGCCGTCGTTGAAGTTGGACTCGGCGGCGGAGAAGCTCATCCGGGTCCAGACCGGGCGGTCCTCCTCGGACAGCACCCGCATCGCCCCGTAGTAGAAGGCCGCGTTGGCCATGACGTCGGCGATGCTCGGGCCGGCGGGCAGGACGCGGTTCTCGACGCGAAGGTGCGGTCGCCCGTCGACGATGTCGTAGATCGGCCGGTTCCACCGGTAGACGGTGCCGTTGTGCAGGCGCAGCTCCTTGAGCTCGGGCACCTCGCCCCGCTCGAAGACCTCCTCGGGCTGCTCGTCGTAGAGCTCGGGCAGCAGCGCCGGGAAGTAGCGGACGTTCTCCTCGAAGAGGTCGAAGATCGAGGTGATCCACCGCTCGCCGAACCAGACCCGGGGGCGGACGCCCTGGTTCTTCAGCTCGACCGGCCGCGTGTCGGTCGCCTGGGTGAAGAGCGGGATCCGCGTCTCGGCCCAGAGGCGCTGCCCGAGGAAGAACGGCGAGTTGGCCCCGACGGCGAGCTGCGGCCCGGCGAGGACCTGCGCGGCGTTCCAGTGGTCCGCGAAGCGCTCCGGCTGGACCTGGACGTGCAGCTGGATCGAGGTGCACGCCGACTCCGGGGCGAGGCTGTCGGAGTAGCGGGCGATCCGCTCCCCCGTCGGCCCCTCGAGCTCGAGCCAGACGTCCTCGCCGCGGGCATCGAGCACGGCGTTGTTGAGAGCGGCATACCGGATGTTCTCACTGATCCAGTCACCCTCGAAGTGCTCGGGCATGACGGTCGGCAGGATGCCGATCGCGACGATGCCGGTGTGCAGCTCCGCGGCGCGGGCCGACGCCTTGTTGAGCGACTCGCGGAGCAGCTGCTCGAGCTCGATCGCCGAGTTGCCCGGCAGCGGCCTCGGGTGGACGTTGAGCTCGATGTTGTAGCGGGCGAGCTCGGTCTGGTAGTCCTCGTCGGCGATCTGCTCGAGGACCGACTTGTTGTCGAGCTTGGGACCGAGGTCCTCGGAGACGAGGTTGAGCTCGATCTCGATGCCGGTCATCGGCCGGTCGAACTCGAACTCGCTCTTGCCGAGCATCCGCTCGAACACGTCGAGGTCGCGACGCACCTTCTCCCGGTACTGCTGGCGCTGCTCGCGCGTGTATCTGGCCTGCTCGACGTCGGCTCCCACGTGCCGAGACAACCACACCTCGTGCCCACGCGCGAGCCGTTGGGCGGATCCGCTCAGCCCTCGAACGCCTCAGCTCTCGAACGCCTCAGCTCTCGAACGCCTCCGGCGGTGGGCAGGAGCAGACGAGGTTGCGATCACCGTAGGCACCGTCGATGCGGCCCACCGGCGGCCAGTACTTGTCGCCGGGCACGACGCCGACCGGGAAGACCGCCGCCGCGCGCTCGTAGGGGTGGTCCCACTCCCCCGCGACCGACAGCGCCGTGTGCGGGGCGTGCCGCAGCATGCTGTCGGCGGCGACCACCTCACCGGCCGCGACCTCGGCGATCTCACCGCGGATCGCGATCATCGCGTCGCAGAACCGGTCGAGCTCGTGCAGGTCCTCGGACTCGGTGGGCTCGACCATGAGGGTGCCCGCCACGGGGAAGCTCATCGTCGGCGCGTGGAAGCCGTAGTCGACGAGGCGCTTGGCGACGTCGTCGACCGTGACGCCGGTCGCCGCCGTGATCGGGC
This sequence comes from Terracoccus sp., assembly GCA_039928615.1. Taxonomy (GTDB): domain Bacteria; phylum Actinomycetota; class Actinomycetes; order Actinomycetales; family Dermatophilaceae; genus JBDSSS01. The sequence continues at coordinate 9,178 of JBDSSS010000013.1, forward strand.
GCAGGTCGAGGATGCACTCGTGGGCCACGAGGCCGTCCTCACCGGAGTAGAGCACCGGGTAGTGGTCGCGCAGCCGGGCTGCGATGTAGTTCGCACCGAGGACGGCCACCTGGGTCGCGTGCCGCAGGCCGTCACCGCCCATCAGGCGCACGTAGGCCCACGAGATCGGCAGGATGCCGGCCGAGCCGTAGGGCGCCCCGGAGACCGGGCCGACCCCCGTGGCGGGCCCGCTCTCGGGTGCGAGGGGGTGGCTCGGCAGGTGCGGGGCGAGGTGGGCGCGGACACCGACCGGTCCGACGCCCGGGCCGCCGCCGCCGTGCGGGATGCAGAAGGTCTTGTGCAGGTTGAGGTGCGAGACGTCCGCGCCGAACTTGCCCGGCTGGGCGAGGCCGACGAGGGCGTTGAGGTTGGCCCCGTCGACGTAGACCTGGCCGCCGGCGTCGTGCACGAGCTCGCAGAGCTCGCTGATCGTGTCCTCGTAGACGCCGTGGGTGGACGGGTAGGTGACCATGATCGCGGCGAGGTCGTCGCGGTGCTGCTCGATCTTGGCGCGGAGGTCATCGAGGTCGACGGTGCCGCCCTCGGCGGTCTTGACGACGACGACCCGCAGACCCGCCATCACGGCCGAGGCGGCGTTGGTGCCGTGCGCACTCGCCGGTATGAGGCAGACGCGGCGGTGACCCTCCCCACGGGCCTCGTGGTAGGCGTGGATCGCGAGCAGGCCCGCGAACTCCCCCTGCGAGCCGGCGTTCGGCTGGAGCGAGACGGCGTCGTAGCCGGTGATCTCGCAGAGCCACTCGCTGAGGTCGGCGATGAGCTCACGGATGCCGACGGTCTGGGACGCGGGGGCGAAGGGGTGCAGGTCGGCGAACTCGGGCCAGGTCACCGGCTCCATCTCGGTCGTCGCGTTGAGCTTCATCGTGCACGAGCCGAGCGGGATCATGCCGCGGTCGAGGGCGAAGTCGCGGTCGCTGAGGGTGCGCAGGTAGCGCAGCATCGCGGTCTCGGAGCGGTGCGAGTGGAAGACCGGGTGGGTGAGGAACTCGGAGGTGCGCACGAGCCCCGCGGGTATGCCGTCGGGCCCGGACCCCGCGGCCCGGGTCGCGGCGACGCCGAACCCCTCGAGCACGGTCTCGAGCGTCGCGGCCGTCGTCGTCTCGTCGAGGCTGAGCGACACGTGCGTGCCGTCGACGCGCAGGACGTTGACCCCGAGCCCGGCGAGACGCTCGACGGTGGCGTCGGCGCCGCCGGGGAGCGCGACCGTGAGGGTGTCGAAGTAGGAGGTCGTGACGACCTCGAGACCCCCGGCGACGAGCGCCGCTCGGAGCGAGGCGGTGTGGTCATGGACCCGGCGCGCGATCTCGGTCAGCCCCTGCGGGCCGTGCCAGACGGCATACATGCTGGCCATCACGGCGAGGAGCACCTGCGCGGTGCAGATGTTGGAGGTCGCCTTCTCGCGCCGGATGTGCTGCTCGCGGGTCTGGAGGGCGAGGCGGTAGGCCTGGTGGCCGGCGGAGTCGACGGAGACGCCGACGAGGCGACCGGGCATCGAGCGCTCGAGCCCCTTGCGGACCGCGAGATAGCCCGCGTGCGGACCACCGAAGCCCATCGGCACGCCGAGGCGCTGGGCGCTGCCCACGGCGATGTCGGCGCCCCACTCCGCGGGGGCCCTGAGCAGGGTGAGCGAGAGCAGGTCGGCGCAGGCGGTGACGAGGGCCTTGGCCTCGTGGGCGGCCTCGGCGAGCCCGCTCCAGTCGACGACCTCGCCGGAGGCGTCTGGGAACTGGACGATGACCCCGACGACGGGCCGACCGTCCGCGGCGGCGGACAGGCCCTCGGCGGAGTCGATGGCGCGCAGGTCGGCGACGACGAGCGGCAGGCCGATCGCTCCGGCCCGGGTCTGCATGACGGCGATGGTCTGCGGGAAGAGGTGGGTGTCGACGAGGACGACACCGTCGTCGCCGACCTTGCTCGAGCGGCGCATCAGCGACATCGCCTCGGCGGCTGCCGTCGACTCGTCGAGCAGGGACGAGCCGGCGACGTCGAGCCCCGTGAGGTCGGTGACGACCGTCTGGAAGTTGAGCAGCGCCTCGAGGCGGCCCTGGGAGATCTCCGGCTGGTACGGCGTGTAGGCGGTGTACCAGGCCGGGTTCTCCAGCACGTTGCGTCGCACGACGGGCGGCGTGACCGTCCCGTAGTAGCCGAGGCCGATGAGCGAGGTGAGCACGGTGTTGCGGCCGGCGAGCGCGCGCAGCTCCGCGATGACGGCGCCCTCGCTCGCGGCCGCCTCGATCCGCAGCGGCACCTCGGAGCGGATCGCCCCGGGCATGGCGCGGTCGCACATCGTGTCGAGGTCGGGCTGGCCGATGACCTTGAGCATGTCCGCGACGTCGTCGCCGCGCGGGCCGACGTGGCGGCCGACGAAGTCGGCCAAGCCGGTTGGGGTGTCGGTGCTGCTGGGGCTGGAGGGATTCGTCGACATGGGGGCTCCTGACGGGTCGAGCGGACGACTCACGCTCCCCGTCTGTCGCGCACGCCCGTCGGACGCACTCTCCAGAGATGCCTCACCCGCGTGGTCCTGGCGCCTGAGAGGTTCCGGGGATGTTGCCCCTTCGGCGCCCCGCAGACGGTCACCCGCCCCGAGGACTCTCCCACGCGGGGTCGTTCGGCACTGCCGAATCTACCAGCCGGGAGACGTGCTGCACGCCGCGCGGGACATGGCGCCGCCCCGGTCGTCCATCGACCGGGGCGAAGTGGTGCGGGAGTGTCTGGAGGTGGTGGGGGTGGCTCAGGCCAGCCGGCGGGCGCGACGGGCCGTCAGCTCGTCGCCCGGGTGCGGCTCGGCAGCGGCGTCCTCGTCGGCCCGCTCGCTCGGCAGCTCGGCCAAGGTTCCCTCGACCTCGCGCCACACGCGACCGACAGCGATGCCGAAGACACCCTGGCCGCCCTGGACGAGGTCGAAGACCTCGTCGGCGGAGGTGCACTCGTAGACGGTGGCTCCGTCGCTCATCAGGGTGATCTGGGCCAGGTCGTCGACACCCCGGTCGCGCAGGTGCTCGATGGCGACGCGGATCTGCTGCAGCGAGACACCGGTGTCGAGCAGCCGCTTGACGACCTTGAGCACGAGGATGTCGCGGAAGCCGTAGAGGCGCTGGGTGCCGGAGCCGGTGGCGCCGCGCACTCCCGGCTCGACGAGGCCGGTGCGGGCCCAGTAGTCGAGCTGCCGGTAGGTGATGCCGGCCGCCTTGCACGCGGTCGTGCCGCGGTAGCCGGTGTCGTCGGCGAGGTTGGGCAGGTCGTCGTCGAAGAGCAGGCCCTGAGCGCCGATCGGGATGTACCGGTGCGCGTGTGCGTCTTCCGTGGCGGGCATGCCGTCCTCCTCCTGTGCGGTGCGCTGACGGGCCGGCGGCTGGTCGCGCTGACGACGACACCGCGATAACTACACGTGCGTCGTTCCCCCTGACGGTAGGGGCGATCTCCGGGGGCGTCAATCACCCGGCCCGCGCCACGCCGGGAACCTGCCGACGCTGGCAAAACCTTCACCATATGGTCGAAGGTGAAGGCTCTCAGCTCGTCGGCGGCCGGGTCGTGTCGTCTCAGGGCCCACCGGCCGTGCCTTCGGGATTGTCGGGGTCCTCGGGGTGCTCGAAGTCCTCGGCCGAGACCTGGTCGAGGAACTCCTTGAACTTCTCCACCTCGTCGTCCTCCTCGGAGGACACGACGATCGCCGCCTCGTCGAGGATCGAGGGGTCGACGAGCACCTTCGCCCCGGTGCGCAGGGCGAGGGCGATGGCGTCGGAGGCGCGGGCGCTGATCTCGGCGCGACCGTCGATGATGAGGGCGGCGTGGAAGACCGAGTCCTTGAGGGCGACGATCCGCACCTCGGTCAGCTCGTGGCCGAGCACGGAGAGGATGTCGCGCATCAGGTCGTGGGTCAGCGGCCGCGGCGGCACGACGGCCTGCTGGGCATAGGTGATCGCCGCTGCCTCGGCAGCGCCGATCCAGATCGGCAGGTAGCGGCCCCCGTCACGCTCTCGAAGCAGGACGATGGGCTGGTTCGTCGGCATCTCCACCCGGACGCCAAGGACGTCGACCTCTCTCACTCCCCCACCGTACCCCGGCCGGCACCGGCGGCTCCGGGCGGCTCCGGGCGGCCGCGGTCGGCGCCGCACGTCGTCGACGGGGTCGGCGTCAGCGACCGAGACCGGACCGCACGAGGGCGACGTGCAGGGCGAGGCAGGCCGAGAGGATGTCGGCTTCGCGCTCCTCGCGGGTGCCACCGGCGCGGCGGGTGGCGAGGACCTGCTCGACGAGACCGATCTCCCGGTCGGCGGCCGTCCGGAAGGGCCGCAGGTGGCGTGGCTCGAGGCCGTGCTCCGCCAAGGCGTGGGCCGCCCCGGCCACCGAGAGGGCGTCGGCGTCGAAGTGGCCGGAGGCGTCGGCCGAGAGCAGCCCGTAGGTCTCGAGGGCGTGGAAGGTCTCCTTGTCGATGCCTGTCGCCTCCCGCAGCTCCGGACCGGTGACCGACACGTCGTCACGCCTGGCGAGCACGGCGCCCGTCGGGACGGAGGGGTCGGGAGCGGGAGCGGTGACGCGTGGCAGGCCCCCGTCGGGTCCCGGGTCGGCCAGGCCCCGGTCCATCGCGTCGAGCGCGTCCCGGATGACCTTGAGCGGCCAGAACCGGTCGCGCTGCGCTGCGAGGACGAACCGGATCCGGTCGAGGTCCTCCGGGGCGTAGGTGCGGTAGCCCGACGCCGTCCGCTCCGGGGTGACGAGTCCCTCGGCCTCGAGGAAACGGAGCTTGGACGCCGTCACGTCGGGGAAGTCCGTGCCGAGGTCCTTGAGGACCTTGCCGATGGTCAGGCGGGTGGGGGGCGCGGACGGGCGGCCGTCCCCGCCGGAGGCAGGCGTCATCCGCTGGGGTCAGGCCGCGTAGTAGACGAGGCGGAACTTGCCGATCTGGACCTCGTCACCGGTCTGCAGGACGATCTCGTCGATCCGCTCGCGGTTGACGTAGGTCCCGTTGAGCGATCCCGCGTCCTTGACGGCATACCCGCCGTCGGTCGCGGTGAAGAGCGCGTGCTTGCGCGAGACGGTCACGTCGTCGAGGAAGATGTCCGAGTCGGGGTGGCGCCCGGTCGAGACCTCGGCGTCGTCGAGCAGGAAGCGGGCACCGGTGTTGGGTCCGCGCAGGACGATGAGCAGGGCCGTCCCGGGACGCAGCGCCTCGATGGTCGCCTGGTCCTCGGTGTTGAGCCCGCGGGAGGTGCTGGCCTCGGGGTGCTCGACCTCCTGGGAGGGCACACCCTGGAACCGCATGGTGCGGGGCTCGACGTTGACGTCGTCGTGATCGGGCTGGTCGCTCGACATGCAGTCCTCCTCGTCAGGTGGGTGGGTCTCTCGGCGAGATCCACTCTAGATCACCGGTGCCGGCCTACCGGCAGGCCGTTCGGCCCTCGGCTCAGGACAACGACGCGCGGTAGGCGTCGGCCTCCATGAGACCGTCGAGGGCCCCGACGTCGGCCAGCCGCATCTCGAACATCCAACCCTCGCCGTAGGGGTCGGAGTTGATCAGCTCGGGGGTCGCCTCGAGGGCGGGGTTGGTCGCGGTGACCTCCCCCTCGAGCGGCGCGTAGACGTCGCTGACCGACTTCGTCGACTCGACCTCGCCACAGGCGTCACCGACGCTGACGCTGTCGCCGACGGCCGGGAGGGAGACGTAGACGACGTCGCCGAGGGCCTCCTGCGCGAAGGCGGTGATCCCGATGCGCACCGTGTCGCCGTCGGCGCGGACCCACTCGTGGTCGCTCGTGTAGCGCAGGTCGTCCGGGTGGTCGAGCGTGCTCATGTCTCTCCTGTCAGCGTGGCGCCGGGCCCGGGGGCCACGAGGGTGGTGGTGGGTCCCCGAGGGGGTGGGCAGTTGGAAGGATGCCATGCCCGGGCCCGCGGCGCAGCCGTACGCCCCCGGCGCGTCCCGAGGGTCGGGCTGGCACCGGGCCCACGGTCACGAGACGGGCTTGGCGTGGGTGGGGTCGACGAGCGTGTGGAGCGAGGTGATCTCGAGGTCGGGGACCTCGATGACGGTGGCGGTCGCGCCCTTCTGGCGGACCGTCTCGACGATGCCGCCGGGGATCGTCATCGCCGACGAGAGCGTGCGGGAGTCGCCGATCGCCGAGACGACGAAGGGGCGGGGCACGGGGATCCCGTCGATGAGCAGGGAAGCGCCCCGGTCGGACAGGTACGAGGACGCGACGACCCGCACGCCCCCGACGTCGATCGCCTCTGCTCCTGCGTCACGCAGCTCCTGGATGAGGTCGAGCACGACCGGCGCCGTCACCTGGGCGTCGGGGTCGCTCACCGTCACGGTGATCCCCTGACCCTTCGCCCCGAGCGTGCCTGCGAGGACCCCGAGGGTGTCGACGCGCTTCTGGGCCTGGGCGAGCGCCTCGGCGGTGGTTCCGGTGCCGCTCTTGAGCCGGTCGCGGGTCGTCTCGAGCTCACGGATCTGCTGGTCCAGCCGCGAGCTGCGCAGCGAGACGTCGTCGAGGACGCGGATGAGGTCGGGCTGGCTCAGGCCGCTCAGGCTCTTCTGGTTGGTCAGCTGCACCTGGGTGGCGATCGCGACGCCGAGGGCGAGCGCGAGCAGGGCGCCGAGCAGGTTGGCCTTGGTGTTGCGGGGTCGGCCCATCCGCAGCAGGCGCCGCCAGGCGGCGGCGCCCTCGACGTGCCCGCGCAGGGCCTCGTGGTCGCGGAACGGGTCACCGTCGGTGTCGGTGCTGTGACGGGCGGAGGCCGTCTCGGGGGTCTTGGGGGCCCGGTCCTCGCTCATCGGCTCAGGCCTTGAAGAGGTGTCGGCGGATCGAGGCGACGTTGGAGAAGATCCGGACCCCGAGGACCACGACGACGCCCGTCGAGAGCTGGGCCCCGACACCGAGCTGGTCGCCGAGGAAGACGATGAAGGCGGCAACGAGGACGTTGGACAGGAAGGAGACGACGAAGACCTTGTCGTTGAAGATCCCGTCGAGCACGGCCCGCACCGCTCCGAACACCGCATCGAGGGCCGCGATGACCGCGATCGGGAGGTAGGGCTGCAGCCAGACGGGCACGGACGGGTCGAGGAGCAGGCCCACGACGAGTCCGACCAGCAGGCCGACGGCTGGGATCACGGGGTGCCTCCTTGCTGGACGACGGGGCGGGCGCTCACTGCGGCGGTCCGTCCGTCGGGCTCCCGCCACCACCGGCGGCGGGCACCGAGACGGCGCCGGACGCGCCCGACCCTACGTCGGGCGGGAGCGCCTGCGCGACCGAGAGCCGGGGGCCGGAGTCGCCCGGGACGGTGACCGTGTCCTCGGCGGCGAGCGTCGCGCGGATCGCGAAGTCGGACTCGAGCTGGCCGAGGTAGACCCCGGCGAACGACGGGCCGAAGCCCTTCTGGATCGAGTCGGGGTCGCCGATGGCGCTGACGACGTAGGGGCGGGACAGGGGGCGGAAGTCGACGATGATCGCCTGGCCGGCGAACCGGATCGCAGCCGTCGTCGTGAGGCGGTGGCCGTTGATGGCGATCGCCTCGGCCCCCGAGCCCCACAGCCCGTTGACGAGGATCTGGAGGTCCGCCGAGGAGACCCGACCGGCATCGAAGCCGCTGGAGGGGCGGGCGCCGGCATTGGCCTGGTCGTCGAGGGCCGCCGCGTCGTCGAGGGTCAGCGTGACGCCCGGTCCGGAGAGCGGCACCGCGCCGGCCGCGACCTCGAGCCGGCTGATGGTGTCGGTGAGGCCGCTGCTCCCGGCTTGGGTGAGGGCGAGGTCCTCGTAGCCGCGGACCTCCTTGCCGAGCGCCGCGATCTGGCTCTCCTGGGTCGTGCCCCGGGTCTGGAGGGACTCGATCCTCGACACGAGCTCGTCCTTGAGGGTCGCGCCGGCGGTCGGCTTCGCCCGGACCGACTGCGCCCCGAGGGCGAAGAGGAAGCCGGTGAGCAGGGCCATCACGATGACGATGACCGAGCGGGTCGAGGTCGCGGCGGGCAGTCCGGACCGGGACCGCCGGTCAGCGGCCTCCTGGTAACCGCCGTCGAGGGGGCGCTCGAGCATCGAGGTGAGCAGGGTCATCGAGGCGTCAGGGCGACGCCGGGTTGCCTCGCTGTCCCGCTCGTGGGGCGAGCTCGTGGCCGGTGAGAGTGCCTCGGGTGGCTCGGGTGGCTCGGGCGGCGTGGGCGGCGTGGTGCTCACGGGGTCACCACGCCACGACCGCGGGCCAGCACGGCCCGGCCCTGAACGGCATACAGGACGGCCGCGAGCCAGTAGAGCGTGACCCCCCACCAGGCGAAGCCCCATCCGAGCGGCAGGGCGACCGCGCCGACCCAGTCGTCGCGGTGGCCGAGCAGCAGCAGCGGACAGGCGTACAGCAGGTTGAAGGTGGCGGCCTTGCCCACGAAGTGCACCGGGAGACCGACCTGGCCGCGGCGCCGGAGGAACCACAGCATCACCGCCATCGCCACCTCGCGCGAGAGGATCGCGACGACGAGCCACAGCGGGATGAGGTCGCGCCAGGCGAGCCCCACGAGCGTGGTGAGGATGTAGAGGCGGTCGGCGATCGGGTCGAGCAGCTCCCCCAGGCGCGACTCCATGTGGAAGGCGCGGGCGATCTTGCCGTCGAGGTAGTCGGTGATCCCCGAGAGCGTGAGGATGACGAAGGCGAGCAGGTCCTGCCCCGAGAGGATCGCCCAGAGGAAGACGGGGACACCGGCGAGACGCAGCATCGACAGCAGGTTGGGTGGGGTCAGCAGGGTGCGGGCCGGCGACGGCCGTCCCTGCTCGCTGCTCCCCTGCCCTCTCACGGGTGAGAGCCTAATGGGCGGCTCGCGCCATCACCCGGCGCCGATCCGGGCCGCGATGATGCTCGTGACGATGACGGAGGTGATCGTCACCGTGGCGAATCCGGCGATGATCATCTTCGGCAGGATCTCGTGCTCGATCGCGGCGACCTCCTCGGGCGTCTCGCCGGCCCCCTTGGCGGCCTCCTGCGACAGGATCATCGTCCCCGGGAAGCCGAAGAGCGAGGTCAGCCCGATCGAGATGGACATCGGGATGCTGTAGCCGAGCAGCTTGCCCACGAGGGCGGAGAAGCCGGCGATGCCGGCGACCCCGAAGACGAAGGTGATCAGCAGCGGGAAGGCGAGGGCGGAGACCTCGGAGGGCTTGACGGTCGCGAGCGGCCCGAAGACGAGGATCATGATCGCCAGCATCATCAGGCCGAACGCGTCGATGCCGGCGAGCACCGACGGCTTGAAGATCCCGGCCGTGCGCAGCGCGATCCCAAAGAGGAGCGCGACGACGAAGGTGTTGAGGATGCCGTCGGTGAGGTTGTTGATCCCGAGGCTGAGCAGGACGACGACCCCGACGACCAGGAGCGTGCCCGGGGTGGTCCGCAGCGCGGCCGGGAGGCGGGACGCCGAGGCCGCCTCCTCGCTGGGCGCCTCGACGGGCGCGAGGTTGCCGGCCCGGTACTCCCCCTTCAGCCGGGCGGCTTCCCGGCGGAGCAGGATCGAGGTGAGCGGGAAGCCGACGAGTCCCTGGAGCGCGGCGATGAGCACGGGGAAGACGGCGATGCTCGTCAGTCCGACACCCAGCGCCGCCTCCTGCACGATGAGGACCGAGATCGTGCCACCGCTGAGAGCGCCGGTGCCGGACACGATGAAGTCGAGGGCCTGGGCGTAGCCGTCGGCGGCGGTGCCGCTGATCCGACCGCCGAAGACGAGGCCGGCGACGAGGAGCAGGACTCCGATGCCGACCACGGTCGCGACCCCGATGAGGAAGGTCTTCCACTGCTTCTTGAAGTCGTCGAGGCTGATCATCGTGCCGAGGTGGACGATGATGAAGCCAACGACGACCCCCGCGAGCCCGAGCAGCGACGAGCTGGCGAGCAGGTCCTCCGGGAAGATGTCGGTGAGGAAGCCGACGAGGAAGATGATCGACGCGACGAACAGCGACGACAGCAGCGACTTCGTCTTCTTGGCGACGAAGTCGCTGACGGTCCACACGAGCATGACGATGACGAAGGCAAGCACGGGATTCATGGGTACCTCTGGCTCTCCGCTGAAGGGGGTGACACCGGTCTCGCCGTCCAGTCGACCGGCTCGGGCCCCGGGCGTGGCCCGGTGACCCGGACCGACGAGGTGCGCGATGGGGTCAGCATGGCGTCCCGCTCGGCGCCACGGATCACCCCGAGCGGGTGACCGGCAGGTGGTGCGGGCCTGCCCAAGGGGCCGCTCATCTCCGTCATGGACCGGACCGAGCGGCATCGGCGGACGGCGCGACCCGGGAGGCGAAGACGTTGAGACCCAGCTCGGTCGAGAGCCGGCGGGTGACGAGCTGGCCGCGCACGCTGTTACCGGCCGCGTCGAGGCGCGGTGACCACGTCGCGAGCCCACCTTTGCCCGGCGAGACCGTGACGATCGCGCCGCTGACTCCGCTCTTGCCGGGCAGCCCGATGTCCCAGAGCCAGTCGCCGGACCGCTCGTAGAGGCCGGCGGTCGCCATCACCGCAAGCACCTTGGCGCAGGTCTCCTCGTCGACCACGGCCCGGCCGGTCAGCGGGTTGACCCCTCCGTCGGCGAGGGTGGCGGCCATCACGGCGAGGTCGTGGGTGTCGACGGACAGGGAGCACTGCCGGGTGTAGACGTCGGTGGCCACGTCGGGGTCGCCGCGGAGGCTGCCGTAGCTGTGGAGCAGGTGCGCGATGCCGTGGTTGCGCAGGTTGGTGCGTGACTCGCTCTCGTGGACGGCTTCGTCGATGGCGAGCGAGCGGCCGGCGAAGTCGCCCAGACCCTCGCGAACGAGGTCCCAGCCGGCCTCCCCGCCGCCACCGGACTCGATCATCAGGCCGGTGGCCGCGATCGCTCCGGCGTTGACCATCGGGTTCATCACGCGGTGGTCGTTGAGCTCGACCGCCATGACGGAGTTGAAGGGTAGACCAGTGGCGTTGGCGCCCAGCCGTTCTCGCACGGTCTCGGTCCCCAGCACTGCGCAGGCGAGGGCGAGGACGAAAGGCTTCGAGACGCTCTGGATCGAGAACCGGACCCCGACGTCACCCACCTCGAAGGCGTTGCCCGCCACCGACACGACGGACACCGCGCAGGCCTCGGGGTCGGCGGCGGCCAGCTGCGGGATGTAGCTGGCGAGCTCACCGTCGTGCACCGCCAGACTCTCGCGGTGGGCGGCGACGACGAGCGAGCGCACCGTCCCGTCGTCGGGCAGCCTCCCGGTCGAGACCCTGCCTGACGTCCCCGGGCTCACGCGGGGTCGGGCACCGTGAAGGCGCAGGCCACCTCGACGAGCAACCGCGTGCCGAAGGCCGTCGCTCCCTTGTTGCGCCACCCGCGTGCGGCAGGCAGCTGGGCGGTGCCGGCGATGTCGATGTGGGCCCACGGGGTGTCACCCACGAACTCCGCCAGGAAGAGGGCGGCGGTGATCGACCCCGCGTTGGCGCCGCCCATGTTGGTCATGTCGGCGATCGGGGAGTCGAGCTGCGCACGGTAGGGCCGGTGCAGAGGGAGCGGCCACACCGGCTCGTCGACGACGTCGCCGGCCCGCCGGACCTGGTCGGCCAGGCCGTCGTGGTTGGCCATGAGCCCCGCGACGTCGACGCCGAACGTGCGCAGGCACGCCCCTGTGAGCGTGGCGATGTCGACGATGGCGTCGACTCCCTGCTCGGTGGCGAGGACGAGGGCGTCGGCCATGACGAGGCGTCCCTCGGCGTCGGTGTTGAGCACCTCGACGGTCGTGCCGCCGCGCATCGTCAGCACGTCACCCAGCTTCATCGCCGAGCCGGACGGCATGTTGTCGGTGCACATGAGGTAGCCGGTCACCTCGGTTTGGCAGCCGACGTCCCGCAGGGTCGACATGGCCCCGAGCACGCAGGCCGCGCCGGTCATGTCGTTCTTCATCTGCGCGTGCGACTCGTCGCTCGGCTTGAGGCTGATGCCGCCGGAGTCATACATGATCCCCTTGCCGACGAGCGCCAGATGACCCTGCGGGGTGTCGGGCACGTAGCGCAGCCGCACCATGCGGGGCTCGTCCGTGCTGCCGAGATTGACCCCGAGCAGGCCGCCGCAGCCCATCTCGGTCAGCTCCTCGCGGCCGAAGACCTCGACCTCCAGCCCCGTGCGACGGCCGACCTCCACGGCCAGGTCCGCCATCCGCTCGGCGCTGAGGATCGCGGCCGGACAGTTCGACAGGTCGCGCGCCAGCATCACCGCGTGTGCCAGCACACTCCCCCGCTCGACTCCCGCGGCGACCTCGGCCTCGACCTCGGCCGGTGCGACGATGACGAGGGACTCGAGGCCCGGGTCGTCGGCGCCCTTGCCGATGACGAACCGCCAACGAGCGAGCATGACGCCCTCGACGACGGCGGACGCGAAGTCACCGGCCGACAGCGACATCTCGACGGCGGGGAACTCGACGGCGAGGCGCGCCTGGTGCGGCACGGCCCGGGCGAAGTCGGCCGCCAGGTCCCGGACGAGGGCTGCGTCGAGGACTGGCGCGGTTCCGACTCCCACCGCGACGAGGACCCTGCCGTTCGTCGTCGGCACGACGAGTGTGGCGCCGCGCCCGGCCCGGAAGCCGGCCGCCTCGAGTGCGGCCCGGTCGAGGCCGAGGTCGGGCGGCACCTCCCCCTCGAAACCGACCGGGACGGCGACTGCCCCCGCCTCCTCCAGCGGGGGCAGGGACGTCGCCACGCTCACCCGGACCTCGAGGCTGGTGGACGGGGCAGGATCGGCGGCGCGGGTTGCTGGCGTGCTCATGGCGACTCCCTGGGCTGGCGGGTGACGGGCGGGTGACTGACGTGCCGGGTGCCGGGTGCCGTGCGACGAGCCGAGCGGCATACCCAGCCACTCCCCAGCCTCAGCCACGGGGCGACCGCTGCCCTCACCCGTTCGGGGTGAAGCCGGGTCCGTGCCCCGTAGCTAGGTTCGTCCCGACCGGTCCACCGACCGCGGGACCGAGAGGCGGAGTGGGCGAGATGGCTGGTTGCGCGACGAGCGGGACGGGGCGATGAGCCCGTCGACGACGAGCCTGCTCGTGCTCCTCGCCACCATCGCGCTGTTCGTCTGGAACCGGCTGCCCGTCGGCGCCGTCGCGGTGCTGACGGCGCTCGCGCTCTATGCCACCGGTCTCGTCGACGCGGGGACCGCGCTGTCCGGCTTCGGTGACCCGGTTGTCGTCTTCATCGCCTCCCTGTTCGTCGTCAGCGAGGCGCTCGACGCCACCGGCGTGACGACCTGGGCGGGTCAGCGGCTCGTGGCGGTCGTCGGGGACGGCCCGGTCAGGGTCCTGGTCGCGGTGCTCGGCCTGTGCGCGCTGCTCACGGCCGTCATCACGCTGAACGGGTCGGTCGCGGCGCTGCTGCCCATGGTGCTCGTCCTCGCGCTCAAGATCGGCACCCCGCCGTCGCGGATGCTCATGCCGATGGCCTTCGCCGGCAGCGCCGGGTCGCTGCTCGCCCTCACCGGCAGCCCCGTCAACGTCATCGTCTCCGAGGCGGCCCAGAACGCGGGCGCACCCGCGTTCGGTTTCTTCGCGTATGCCGCTGTCGGGCTGCCGCTCCTCATCGGCACCATTGCGCTCGCCGTTCTCCTCGGACCGCGCGTCCTGCCCGATCGCCAGTCGGCGCAGCCACCGCGCGACCTGAGCCGCCACGCCTCTCACCTCGCCGAGCACTACGAGCTGCACGAGGGCTTCTACCGGCTGCGGGTGCGTCCGGGCTCACCCCTGCTCGGCTCGGTGACCTCCGACCTCGACCCCACCGCGGTCGCCGAGGTCTCCCTCATCGGTCTGCAGAGCGCCGCCGGGCACCGCTGGGGCGCCACCCACGCTGTGGAAGCCGGCGACGTGCTCGTCGTCCGCGGAGACCCCGCCGAGGTGAGCCGCCTCGTCGTGGAGCAGGTGCTGTCGGTGGAGATGACGCCGCTCACGACCGCGACCGGTGAGCTCGTCACCCGTGACGTGGGGGTGAGCGAGGTCGTCGTCCCTCCGCGGTCGCCGCTCGTCGGCGAGGTCGCCTTCCCCGGTCAGCTGCGCAGTGCCGAGCTCGTCATCCTCAGCATCCGGCGCCTGGGGCAGGACGTCGGAGCGCGATCGGTCGAGCTCGCCCCCGGTGACAGCCTGCTGCTCCACGGCACGTGGTCCTCCATCGACGAGCTCGTCCACGACCGGGACGTGCTGCTCGTCGACTCGCCCGACCTTGTTCGGCGCCAAGCAGTCCCGCTGGGTGCACGGTCGGGCTTCGCCATCGCGGTGCTGCTCGTGATGGTCGTGCTCCTCGCGCTCGCCGTCGTCCCCCCGGCCATCGCCGGGCTCGGCGCCGCCACCGCGATGGTGCTGCTCCGGGTGGTCACCGTCAACCAGGCCTACCGGTCCGTGTCGTGGCAGACCGTGGTGCTCATCGGCGGGCTGATCCCGCTGTCCACGGCGATCCAGACGAGTGGCGCGGCCGACGTGGTGGCCGGTCGGCTCATCGACCTCGTCGGCGCCGGTCGGCCCTACGTCCTGCTCATCGCCCTCTTCGTCCTCACCGCCGTGCTCGGGCAGGTGGTCAGCAATACCGCGACGGTGCTCATCGTCGTGCCGATCGCGGTCGCCGCCGCGCAGGAGACCGGGGTCTCCGTGCTGCCGGTGCTGATGATCGTGGCGGTGGCCGGCGCAGGCGCGCTCCTGACCCCGATCGCCACACCGGCGAACATGATGGTCATGGGCCCGGGTGGCTACCGGTTCGGCGACTACTGGCGCCTCGGGCTGCCCGTCATGCTGCTCTGGCTCGCCGTGGGCCTCGTCGTCATCCCGCTCGTCTGGCCCCTCACCGTCTGAGGCACCCGTCGGCGTCGGGGTCGGGCGTCTCGAGCAGGTGGAGCGCCGCGGTGGGCTGGTCGGTGCCCGCCTCGAGAGCCAGCGTGGCGATCTCCGCACGGGCCGCCTCCGGCTCACGACCTCGCCCGATCAGCAGGCCGATCGCCTGGTTGACCGCCGAGGACTCTCGCGGGTTCGGGCCCGTGGCCGGGAGGTCGGCCGCCGTCAGGTGCCGGTCGAGGACGATCTCGTGCGGGTGCGCCTCGGTCAGCCACGTCAGGTCCGCGGCGAGATCGACGAAGGCTCCGGGCCGGGCGGCGTAGAGGACGATGACGGACCCGTCCCGGCTCGGATCGTCGCCGAGCGGGATGAGGATCGAGGTGCGCACCTCGTCCGGGTCCGCGCCGTCGCGCAGCTGGAGGAGGGTGTACGGCGGCTCCCCGTCGACGAACAGCCGCAGGCCCAGGAAGGAGTCCGCGACCAACTCGGCGTCGCTGACGAGCGGACGGAGCGTCGTGGTGAGGTCGGTCCCCGGTCGGTCGAGGGCCTGCGTCAGCAGGGTGAGGTCGGCCGAGAGCTCTGCTGTGACGTCCACGACGGATGCCTCCGCTGCGCTCCCGGGCGCTGGGTTCTGCTGCCAGGCTCCGAGCGCGGCAGAGCGCCGGCACACGGTGGGGGCCGGGAGGCGGATCAGGGTCCGCCTCGTGCTGGACACCCCGGGGCCCAACGTACTCCTGCCCCCGGACCAGGCAGGTTCGGTTGGTCGTTGGGAGGGCTCGCGACGGCGCAGTCAGGACCCGCTGTGCCGGGCCCGAGCCCGTCGCACGGCCTCGTCGACCAGCCGCTCCGCGACGACGACGAGCTTGGTGTGCTCGGACTGGCTCATCTCCCTGAGCCGGGCGAAGGCCTCCTCGGCGGTGCCGCCCGTGCGGCCGCGCAGCAGCCCGATGGCCTGGTCGACGATCGGGCGGGACGACAGCGCGGACTGCAGCTGCAGGGTCAGCTCCTGGGCCCGGGCGAGGAGCTGGGCGTTGTGCACCGCCACGGCGGCCGGGGCGGCGAACTGCTCGCCCAGGCGGGCTCCGTGGTCGTCGAAGACGTCCTTGCCACGGGCGTAGACGTTGATCGCGCCGACGACCTGACCGGGCAGGAGCAGCGGCAACGAGAGGGCGCTGTGCACGCCCATCCGCCCGACGCGGGGGCCGAAGCGCGGCCACATCTTCTCCCCGCCGAGCGACCCGGACCGCACCGTGCGGCCTTCGAGAGCCGCCGTGATGCACGGACCCTCGCCGAGGGTGACGTACTGCATCTCATCGATCTCGGCCACGAAGGGGTGGCTCGCAGCGAGCGCCTCGACGCGGTGCGTCGGGTCGTCGACCCGGAGCAGGGTCACGCCGGCGCCGTCCGCGCCGGGGATCGCGTGCGCAGCGAAGGTGGCGACGGAGGCGAGAACGTCATCGAGGCTGCGACTACCGGTGACGAGGCCGGCCAGGTCGGCCAGGCTGGCCTGGAGGTCGGCCTCGTCGGCTCGGGTGATGTCAGCGGTGCGATCCGAGCGGGAGTTCGGTTGGTGCGGAGTCAGGTCCGTCATCGTTCGTTCCCACGTTCATTGCCGTGCTGGATCCGCTGATGTCGCTGCAGAGGGCCCCACCGCGTGTCGGCATTGTCACGAACGGCGGCCCGGTTGGAACTATAGCCGCGACGCGCCCGGTTTCAGTCAACCGCGGCGTCGCGCGCAACGTCTCCTAACGACGGGAACGGTCAGGTCGCGGGTGTACTTTCTAGTCACTGAGACAACCAGTAGATCAGGGAGGGGCTCGGCCGTCCGCCGCCGCACCCCAGGAGCTCTCGCCCCGCGCCCTCGCACCGGGCACACCCGTCATGTGAGGTTCCCATGACCACCCTTGTCACCGTGTTCGTCGTGGTCGTCGCTCTCGTCGTCCTCGCCGCAGCTCTCTCCCTCAAGATCGTCAA
Organism: Terracoccus sp.; assembly: GCA_039928615.1. Classification (GTDB taxonomy): domain Bacteria; phylum Actinomycetota; class Actinomycetes; order Actinomycetales; family Dermatophilaceae; genus JBDSSS01. The sequence continues at coordinate 25,993 of JBDSSS010000013.1, forward strand.
GCAGTACGAGAACGGGGTCCTCTTCCGTCTCGGTCGGGTCGTCGGCGAGCGCCCTCCCGGTCTGCACGCGATCATCCCGGTCGTCGACGTGCTCCACCGGGTGTCCCTGCGGATCGTGACGATGCCGATCCAGTCGCAGGGGATCATCACCCGCGACAACGTCAGCGTCGACGTGTCGGCCGTGGCCTACTTCAAGGTCGTCGACGCGGTGAAGTCGGTCGTCGCGATCGAGAACGTCCACGCCGCGATCGACCAGATCGCCCAGACGACCCTGCGCAAGGTCGTCGGCCAGCACACCCTCGACGAGACGCTCTCGGAGACCGACCGGATCAACCTCGACATCCGCGAGATCCTCGACGTCAGCACGATCGACTGGGGCGTCGAGGTGACCCTCGTCGAGCTCAAGGACATCCAGCTGCCCGACAGCATGAAGCGGGCCATGGCCCGCCAGGCCGAGGCCGAGCGCGAGAAGCGCGCCAAGATCATCAACGCCGAGGGCGAGTCCCTCGCCGCGGCCGCCCTCGGTGACGCGTCCGACACGATGATGGCCCACCCGCTCGCGCTCCAGCTGCGCAACCTCCAGTCGCTCGTCGAGATCGGGGTCGACAAGAACACGACGGTCGTCTTCCCCGCCCCACTGATGAGCACGATCGGCGAGCTCGGTGCCTTCCTCGCCCGGGAGACGGAGGCGGCCGCCGGGGTCGTCCAGCATGACCCGCACGCCGCCGTGCCCAACGGGGTCCCCCACCCCCACGGCGCCCCCGGTCCCGTCCCTGCCGGCCAGGGGGCCACGCGATGACCGACACCATCGCCCGTGGGCGACAGAGCACGAACCCTGAGCTGCCCGACCGGTCCGGCGCGGCCGGCCCCGACCTGCTGGCCGCCATGGACGCCTACTGGCGACTCGCGCTGTGCGAGGACCCCGAGGTCGAGGCTCGTCTCGCGCAGGCACCACGGCTCGGTGGCGTACGAGGGATGGGTGATCACGGCATACCGGCTGGCGTCACGGGTGGCGTCACGGGTGGACGAGGATCTTGACGGCGGACTCCTTGTGCTCGATGAGGGTCCTGAAGCCGTCCTCGACGAGCCGCTCCAGCGGGATCCGGGCCGTGATGAAGGGCGCGAGGTCGATCTTGCCGTCCTGGACGAGCCGGATCGTCGCGGGGTGGTCACCGGCATACGCGATGGTGCCGCGCAGGTCGATCTCCTTGAGCACGAGGGCCTGCATGTCGATGCTGGCCGGGTGGCTCCAGATCGACACGTTGACGACGACGCCACCGGGCTTGACGGCGACGAGGAGCTGGTCGAGCACGGCGTTGACGCTCGAGCACTCGAAGCAGACGTCGGCGCCGCGCCCCTCGGTGATCTCGAGGACCCGTGCGGCGACGTCCTCGATGCTCGGGTCGAGGACGTGGTCGGCGACCCCGGTGGAGCGGGCCCTGGCCTTCCGCAGCTCGCTCAGCTCGGAGACGATGACGGTGAGGCCTTCGGCCTTGAGCACGGCGCTGAGCAGCAGGCCGATGGGGCCGGCCCCTCCGACGAGGGCGACGTCGCCGCGCCTGGCGCCACTACGGGTGAAGGCGTGGTGCCCGACCGAGAGCGGCTCGATGAGCGCGGCCTCGTCGAGGGGGATGTCGCCGACGGGATGCACCCAGCGTCGGTCGACGACGATCTTCTCGCTGAGCCCGCCACCACCGCCGGCCAGCCCGATGAAACCCATCGAGGTGCACAGGTTGTAGCGCCCGGAGAGGCAGGGGGCGCACGTCCCGCAGACGACGTAGGGCTCGACGACGACGTGCTCGCCGACGGCGAGGTCGGTGACCCCCTCCCCCAGCGCCGAGACGGTTCCGGAGAACTCGTGGCCCATCGTGACCGGCTCCTCCTCGTGGGTGAGGGGGTGGGGGTGGCCTTTCGCGGGGATGAAGATCGGGCCGTCGAGGTACTCGTGCAGGTCCGTCCCGCAGATGCCGCACCACGCGATGTCGATGGCAACCGCCCCCGGGCGAAGGACCGGTTCCGGGACGTCGGTGATGACGATGTCCTTGGGCCCGTTGAAGCGTGCGGCCCTCATGAGACACCGCCGAAGCGGGCGGTGAAGGTCTCGTCTGCCGTTTTGAGCCTTTTCGAGATCGCTTGTGTGACAAAGAATTTAGTGTTCATGGTGTCCCTTGAAGGAGATCACCTGAGTTGTCCGGCGGCGAGCGGTGGCTCTACGGAGGCCGACGTGGGTCTGGGCTTCCGGTCCCGGGCTGGCTGCTTGCCCAACCACTTCCCACCCTACGCCTCAGCCGATGGTCGCTCGTCTCGCTCTCGTCGCTCGCTCCGACCGTCGAGAGCCTCGAGGGACACGAGCGTCACCCCCAGGTCGCGCAGCTGTCCGAGCAGCCCGTGCAGAGCCGCCTGGTCGGTCACCGGCCCGCGCAGGGTGGTCGTGCCGTCGTCCTCGTGGGTGATGCTCAGCCCGCCGAGCCGGCTCGACCAGTGCTCGTCGAGGTGTCCGTCGACCCGGATGGCGTACGTCGCTGCCGGATGTCGGACGTCGCCCCCGCCCATCACGCACCGACCGGGAACGGGTGGCGCGGATTCCCGGGCACCCGGTGCCTGCGACGTCGACGGATGAGCGTCTCGGCCACGGCGAGGTTGACCACCCACCCGGCGACGAGCATGAGGTCGGTGCGGATCACCCCCCGACCGAAGAGGGCAGAGCCCACCCCCACGGTCAGGGTCTGGGTGCCGGCGCCCACTCCCAGCGCGTAGGCCCGGAGCATCCAGGCACGGTGCCGGGTCACGTCCCGTCGCCGGATCGCACGCAGTCCGAGGACGAGGCTCGCAGCCATCGCGGTGCCGACGACGAGCCGGGCGGTGTGAAGCACGTCGCCCGTGCCGACCTTGCGGGGAAGGACGACGGTGAGCCACAACGCCGAGAGGGCGACGACCAGGCCGAGGCCGACGGTCACCCGTCCCGCCCGACGGTGCCAGCCCGGGTGGCGGGCCCGCAGGGTGGCCGAGAACTGGAAGGCGCCGATCAGCGTGTAGCCGATGACCGCCGCGACGTGGAGCACGACCGGCACAGGGGTGGTGGTGAAGCGTGGGTCCGCGGGGATGACCGGTGGGCCGCCGAGGACCTGGACGAGCCGGGCCGCGCCCGCCAGGACCGGGACGAGGGCGAGCGCGACGAGGCCGACCGGGACCCAGCTCGAACGGGTGCGGCTCATTCCGCGCCGGCTGCGGTCAGCTGCGGGGAGGCCAGGGCCCGGCGGTTCGGCTCGGCGGGCGCCGCGTTCATCCAGAGGGAGGCGCCCAGCGCGACGAGCGCGACGCCGTTGGGCAGGGCCAGCAGTCGGTAGAAGGCGCTCGGCATGACCGAGAGCGCCGCCGTGACGAGGCCACCCACGGCGAGGAGAACGGTCGCCCAGCGGGCGAGCACGCGCGCGCGGAACAGCGCGATTCCGAAGACGAGACCGCCGCTGAGGAACAGCACGCTCTCGACCGTGATGACGGTCTGCATCATTCCGATGTCTCCGGCTGTCGCTCCCCCGGTGGCGGCCGTCAGCACGTCGTTGACGTACCCGGGGCTCGCCTGGGCCAGTGACGGGAGGACGTAGGCGGCCACGAAGGTCGTGCCCATGATGACGAGATAGTTCGCGGCCAACAGCAGGTAGCCGACGAGACCCAGCACGCCCGCCTGGCGAACCTGGCGCAGGTACATGCCCGTGACGCCGACGAGCGCGAGGACGGCCATGAGCAGCTTGAGTGAGCTCCGGACGACCATCTCGGTCGTCGTGATGGAGGTCGCGTCGAGGTGGGGGTGGTTGACCTGGACGCCGATGAAGACCAGTCCGGCAGCGACGGCAGAGGCCGCTGCCGCCCGGGTGAGGGTGGTGGGGGTGAGGGTGGTGAGTGCCATGTCCGGGTTCCTGTCCGAGACGGTCCACGACGGACGCCGTGGGGATGACTGGAACCTAGGATCGGGCCGGGTGACGCCGCGTCACCCGATGATGTGACCCCGGTGGTGAGGCGCCCGACGGCGAGCCCTCAGAGCAGGCCCTGGTCGCGGGCCGCTCGCACGGCGGACGACCGGCTGTGCACCCCGAGCTTGGTGAAGACGCGTTTGGTGTGGGTGCGCAGCGTGTTGACGGTGACGTAGAGCTCGCGGGCGATCTCCGGGCCGGTCAGGTCGCTGGCGAGCAGTCGGAGCACCTCGAGCTCCCGTCGGCTCAACGGGTCGACGAGCGGGCCGCGACCGGCCGTGTGAGCGCCCCGGTTGCGGGCAGCCGTTCGGTGATCCTCCACGCCCGCTGCGAGCACCCGCAAAGCGGCACCACGGAGCAACGGCTCTCTCGCGGCCGCGCCCAGCAGGTCCACCATCGGGGCACCCTCGTCGAGGTAGACGCGGACGTTTCCCCCTGGCTCCGGTGACTCGAGCAGCGCGCGGCCGAGGGCAGCGAGGGCGCTGGCGTGGTCTCCATCGGCCCGGTGGGCCAGGGCCTGCAGCACCTGGATCTCCGTGACGCTGCCGTCCCGCCCCGCCGAGGTCGCCGCCACATGCAGGCGAGCGAGCAGCTCGCTCGCGGATCTGAGGGAGTGAGGGTCGTTGCGAGCCAGCAGGATTCGGATGAGTGTGAGGTGTTCGTACTCATGCAGGAAGTCAGCGTCGTGATCAGCTCGTATGCCGCTGACCTCGGCCCACGCACTCGCTGGCGCCAGGTCTCCTGCCGTGATCCGCAGCCGGGCGCGCACGGCCGCGAGGGGGCGTACCTCGGGGTAGAAGCCGGGGCGATAGGCGTGGTCCGCGTGGTCGAGCATCATGGACGCTGCGTCGTGGTCACCGTCGGCGGCCCGTAGCAGGGCCGTCGCCACGAACCTCCGGTGCTGGTTCTCCGTGATGAAGGCGTGCTCCGCGAGGGTCGCGGCCGTCTCGAGGTGTGAGGCAGCGAGCGCGTTGGCGCCCGCCCCGAGGTCGAGCTCGGCAAGGGCGACGTGGAGGTCGGCAGCGGCCCGTCCGTGCGATCCACCCTCCGCGGTTGCTGTCTGGAGGCCTTGCTCGCAGGCCCGGCGGGCGCGACCCGGGTGTCCTGCCGCGACGTGCAGGTCGGCGAGCACGATGGTGGCGTCGAGCTCGTCGACGAGGTTCCCAGCGTCGTGCAGGTGGTGGACCGCCTCGGTGAAGGTCGCGAGCGCCGTCCCCACCTCGCCCGCCGCCCACGCTGCGAGACCGAGGAACCCGAGGCCCGCCCCGAGGACGAGGTGGTCCGTTGGCCGTGCCAGGTCGAGGGCGATCTGCGCCTGTCTGCGGGTGCCGACGGTGTCGCCATGGGCCTGGGCCAGCGCTGCGCGGTAGACCGCGATCGTCGCCGGTGCGGTCCGCAGGTCGTCGGTCTGGGCCCACTCCCCCGCCGCGGTCGCGTCCAGCGCGCCTGCGGCCAGTGCCGCTTCCGCGTCGTCGAGCCGGGACCCGAGGCCAAGGAGGTCACCGGCCAGCATCGCGGACCAGCCGGCCATGATGCTGAGCACCGGGCTGCGACCCACCACCGCGGTCGGCAGGGCCCGCACCCAGGACAGCATGAGGCTGTCCTGACGGGTCCGACGAAGCTGCGGGAGCGCCTCCTCGACGAGCCGGCCGGCCAGGGCGTGATCGCCCGAGGCCAAGGCGTGCCGCACCGCCGCAGGGGCGTCATCCGTCGACGTGAACCAGGCACTCGCTCTCCGGTGCAGGTTCGCGACCTCGCCGGGGGCCTGCACCTGGAGCCGCGCACGAAGGACGTCGGCGAACAGGTGGTGGTAGCGGAACCACGATCGTTGGCTATCGAGCGGCACGAGGAAGACGTCGGCGCGCTCCAGCTGCTCGAGCATCAGAGCGCCGTCGGTGCGACCCGTGACGGCATCACACAAGGCCCCGGTGAGGTTGTCCAACAGAGACGTCCGCAGCAGGAACGTGTGGACCTGCTCGGGTTGCCGGGCGAGCACCTCGTCGGCGAGGTAGTCGATGATGAACCGGTGGCTCCCCGTGAGCTGCTCGATGAAGGCGGTGACGTCACGCCGGTCCTGCACCCTTCGAAGCGAGAGAGCGGCGAGCTGGAGCCCGGCGGCCCATCCTTCGGTGCGCTCCTGGAGCGCCTCGACATCGGATGCCGTCAGCGCCAGGCCCATCGAGCGGTTGAGGAACGTCTGGGCCTCCTCCGCCGTGAACCGCAGGTCGGCCGCACGGACCTCGACGAGCTGGTCGCGGGCGCGCAGACGCGCCAACGGCAGGGGTGGGTCGGAGCGGGTCGCGACGACCAGGTGCAGCCCGTCGGGCAGGTGGCCGAGCAGGAAGGCCACGGCCTCGTGGACGTCCGCAGACTCGATGACGTGGTAGTCGTCGAGGACGACGATCCCCGTCGTCTCCTGCTCGGGACCACGTCCACCCTCGGTGAAGGAGTTGACCAGCGAGGTCAGCATCGCCCGACCAGCAGCACCGACCGCGATGGGTGGAGCGGCTGCCAGTGGGTCGAGAACGGTCGGGTCGGTGAGCATGCCGGCGCGGTCCAGAGCGGCACCGAGGTGAGTCAGGAGCCGCCCGAGGTCG
>JBDSSS010000014.1:0-8866 GCA_039928615.1 Terracoccus sp.
CTCCCACGAGCCGCGGTGCGGCACGAGCGTGAGGCTCATCTGCGCCGGCCCGAGCACCTGCGCCGCCGGGGTCGGCAGCTGCGGCCCGGCCGGCTCGCTCCGGTGCGGGTGGACGTTGCGACTGAGGTAGCCGACGGCACGCAGCAGGGTGACGGCCACCTCGGTGCCGCCGTCCGGAGCGTCGACCACCTCGTACTCCGTGCTGCGTCCCAGCACGACACCCATGCCGCCGGCGTCGACGAAGCGCTCGGCGGGGAAGGTCGCGAGCGGGTGCTCGCCCACCGGTCCGGCCTCGGCGGTGCGGCCGCGGCGCACGACGTCGAGCTGCCCCTGCGCGTGGGAGTGGTCCGCCGGGACGAGGGTGGGCACGTGCAGCCGCAGTCGGTGGTCGCTCGACCGGTTCTCCCACGCGAGGTCGACCCGGACGAAGGGCTCACCGGCCCGCAGCTCCACGTCCATGACGACGGTTGTCGGCTCGGTGGTCGTCGAACGTCCCTCGGCGTCACTCGCGGTGGGGAGCTCGTAGCGGCGCTCGACGCGCAACCGTCCGACGAGCGGTCCCGCCGTGCTCCTCCGGCTCACGGTGACGGACCCCGGGCGGTCGACCAGCCGGTCCTCTCGCGGCGGGCCGTAGTTGTAGGTGTCACCGCAGTCGCCGCCGTCCACGAGACGGCCCACGCCGCCCACCGTCGTGCCGTCCACCGTGAGCGCGAGGGTGCCGCCCCCCTCCACCGAGACGGCCACGAGACCGTTGTCGAGGTGACCATCGTCCGTGAGGACGGATGACCCCTGCTGGCCGGGGGAGCCGGACGGGATCTCGCAGATGCGGGTCGCGGTCCAGCCCAGGGCGGGCACGGGGACGTGCGCCGCGAGCTGCCGCCGGGGCTCGTCACGGGTGATCACCTGCCACAGCGTGTCCTCGGCGCACCCCTCGGCGGCATCGCGCAGCCGGTGCTCAGCCGTGATCGCGTCGAAGTCCGGGTCGCCGTGGTCCGCGAGCTCGAAGGTGACCGTGTGGGACTCGACGTCGACGACCAGGTCGGCGACCTCGATACCGAAGAGCTCCATGTCATGGACCCGGTGCATGAGCGTGGTCAGGTCGGGTGATCTCACCGTCTCGCGAGCCAGCTCGCGTTGCGGCCGTCCGAGCTCCTGGGCCGGGACGACGGCGCCTCCGGGCAGGGCGAGACCGACTGCGCCCCAAGCCTCCGGGACCGGGATCGTGACGTCGACGAGGTCGGTGCGCGGGGCCGGCAGGGGATTGGCCACCACGAGCGCATCGCGGGGGGTCGCACCCGTCGCGGGGACAAGCGCCCGGTCGCGGACGGCACGCGCGGCGTGCTCCGCCTCCTGGAGGCGGGCGAGCACCTGCACCGCCGTCTCGTCCACGCCGCACCCGGTGACCGAGTCGTGGCAGGAGGAGTCGATGACGTTGCGCCACGCGAGGTCGAGGTAGTGCGCGGGAGGAGTCGCCAGCCAGAGCGCCGCGAAGGGCTCGGCATAGCGGGCCAGCAGGCGCTCGGAGCGCGCCATCGCCTCCTTGAGCTGCCACCGCACCGAGAGCACCCCGGGAAGGATGTTGGCGCGCGCGTGGCTGCGCAGCTCGCCCTCGATCACGGGCAGGTCCGCCCGAGGGGCACCCGTGGCCTCGAGGTATGCGGTGAGGGTCCCCACGCGCACCCGGACCCCACCGTCCGCGTTGAGGTCCGCCACGTCCGTCATCAGCGTCGGCAGCGGCGCGGCGTGGTCGGTGCCGTAGAGGGCGAGGAAGTCGCGCTCGCCGTACCAGTGGTCCTGCTCCCCGAGCCGGGTGCCCAGACGTGCCCGGGCGTCCCCACCGTGGCCGAAGACGTCGGCGGCGTTGCCGTAGCTGTTGGCCAGGAACTCGGTGCGCACCCCGGTTCCGTCCGGTGACCGCCACCAGAACTCGTTGCGGTCGAGGGCGGCCGGCACCCCCCGGTAGACGACCGCTCGGTCGATGCCGACGTGGTGCAGGATCTGTGGCATCTGCGAGCAGTGGCCGAACATGTCCGGGAGGTAGCCGACCTCCATCGCCGGACCCAGCCGCCGGGCGTCGGCGAGCCCGGTCTCGAGGTTGCGGATCATCGTCTCGCCGGAGCAGAGGAACTCGTCCATCAGCACCCGCCACGGCCCCACCGCGAGCTGGCCCCGCTCCACCAGGGTGCGGACCCGGTCGCGCTGCTCCGGCCGGACCTCGAGGTAGTCCTCGACCGCGGCCATCTGCCCGTCCATCGTGAACCGGAAGCCCGGCTCGGCGTCAGCGCGCGAGACGACGTCGTCCATGAGGTCGACGAGCCTGAGACGGAACTGTTGGAACGGCTCGTACCACTCACGATCCCAGTGCGTGTGGGGGACCAGCCAGACCATCGACGTCATGGCTCACGATCATGTCAGGCAAGGCAGTGGCACGGTGAGGACCCGACCCGGAGATGCGCCGCCGTCGCTCGCTCTGTGAGCTGACCGGGCCGCGAGCAGTGCGCCTCGCCGACCGGCGTCCTGGACCTCGAGCCTCAGCGCGACCTCGGGCCCGTGCGGCTGACGGATGTGCGCTTCCGGTAGGCATCCCAGATCGTCGGGCTCAGCCGACCCCGGTCGCCGACCGGCAGTCCTGCTGACCGTGCCCACGCCCGCACCTCGGCAGCGCTCGACTCGGGCGCAGCCGCCGGTGCGGCAGGGGCGGGACGGATGGCACGGGCTGCCCGGACCTCGGACCGTCCCGCGCGACCGCCCTCCGGCGGGGCATCCGTGGGGTCCTTCCCGACACCGAGCAGGCCGCGGATGTCCTCCGCCGTCAGCGGCGCGCCCATGAGCCCACCCTCGTCGACGACCTTCGCGAAGAGCTCGCGCTTGCGGTCCTGAAGGTCCAGCACCTTCTGCTCGATCGTGTCCTCGCTGACGAGGCGGTAGACCATGACGGTCTTGACCTGGCCGATCCGGTGCGCGCGGTCGATGGCTTGCGCCTCGACGGCAGGGTTCCACCACGGGTCGAGCACGAACACGTAGTCCGCCTCGGTGAGCGTGAGGCCCGATCCACCGGCCTTCAGGCTGATGACGAAGACCGGCGCGTCGCCCTCGACGAAGGACGCGATCCGCTGGGGCCGGTCGCGCGTGCGACCGTCGAGGTAGACGTGGTCCAGACCCTCCTCGCGAAGGCGCCTGCGCACGATGCGGAGGAAGCCGGTTAACTGGCTGAACACGAGGCACCGGTGTCCCTCCGCCGCCACCTCGACCAGCTGCTCGATCAACGCCTCGACCTTGCTCGACGGCACGCTGGCCGGGGCGTCCGGTTCGACGAGGTGCACGTCGAGACTGAGCTGGCGCAGCTTCGTCAGCGCACTGAGGATGGCGATGCGGTTGCGGTCGACGTCACCGAGCAGGCCGAGGATGCGTTGCCGTTCGCGAGCGAGGTGCCGGTCATAGATGCGCCGGTGCCGCGGGTCGAGCTCCACCCGCATCACCTGCTCGACCTTGGGCGGCAGGTCCGGTGCCACCGACTCCTTCGTCCGGCGCAGCATGAGCGGCCGGATGCGCCGGCGCAACGTGTCGAGCAGCTCGGGGGAGGTGCCCGACTCGATCGGCCGCCGGTAGAGCGCGGTGAACGCCTGCGGCGACGGGAAGAGACCCGGGGCCACGATCGACAGCAGGGCCCACAGGTCCATCAAGGAGTTCTCGAGGGGGGTGCCGGTGATGGCCAGCTTGAAGGGCGCCGGGAGCCGGCGGGCAGCGGCATACGTCCGGGCTTGGTGGTTCTTGACGAACTGTGCCTCGTCGAGCACGAGCCCACCCCACGGACACGCGCGGAAGGCCACCTCGTCGATGCGGAAGATGGCATACGACGTGACGACGATGTGCGCCCCTTCGATCGCCTCCGCGAGCCGCGTGCCCCTTCGTCGTTGCGTCTCGGTCAGGGTGGTGACCACCAGCTCCGGCGTGAACCGTGCGGCCTCGCGCAACCAGATGGAGACGACGCTCGTCGGTGCCACGACGAGCAGCGGCGCCTCGGGCGTCAGGGTGCCCGCCGAGCGGGCCCGTTCGGCCATGGCCAGGGCCTGCAGCGTCTTGCCCAACCCCATGTCGTCGGCGAGGATGCCGCCGAGCTGGTGGTCCCAGAGCAGCGACAGCCACTGGTAGCCCGCGAGCTGGTACGGACGCAGGTCGGCCGCGAGCCCCGCCGGGGGAGCGGGTCGGGGAACGTCCCCGAGACCGAGCAGGGGCTGGACCGACCGCGACCACTGCTCTCCCTGGTGCGCGACGACGCCGAGCTCGACGAGCTCGGCCCACAGGCCAGCCTGGAACCGGTTGATCCGCAGCCCGTCCGTCGGCCGGTCCTGCAGCGTCCGAGCCTCGTCGACGATCCGGCGCAGCGTGTGCAACGTCGGGACGTCCAGCGAGAACCCGTGCCGTCGTCGAGGATGAGGTGCGTCTCGTCCGCGGCGAGCGCCTGGAGCAGACGAGCCAGCGGGACCGGCCTGCCGTCGACGCTGACGTTGATGCCCAGGTCAAACCAGTCGAGCTGCGGCCCGTCGCCGTGACCATCGGTGTGGTCGTCCACCCGGCCGGTGCCGGTCAGGCCGTCCGTGACCAGGTCTGCCGGGTCACCTGGGTCTGCCGGGTCACCCGGGTCGAACGCCGACACGGCGACCACCGGTGTCGCGGTGCTCTCCACGTAGGTGAGGAGTTCACCGACGACGGTCACCTCGACGTCGTCGCGTGCCTCGAGCACGGGCAGGACGTCGCGGACGAAGACGACCGTGTCCATCCCGGCCAGCTCGGGCTCGAGCACGAGTCCGAGCCGGCCCAGTCCCGGCTTCGGGACGCGCAGACCGGCGATAGCGTCCAGGTCGTCGAGGGCGACGATGCCCGCGAGCAGCGCCTCCTCGGCGTCCCGGTCACGTGGCACGGGGTCCACGGGGTCCGCGGGGTCGCCGGTCGCGGAGCGGCGCGCCAGCAGCGGCACGTCGACGGCGCCGTCTCCCACGACGTAGCGGAAGGACCAGCGCAGCCCGAGGCGGTGGTCCGCGTGAGCGACCACGCGCAGCGCCAGCGTGGGTGGCCGCACCTCGGGCAGCTCCACGCTGTCGTCCCGGGACCCGACGCTCGCCAGCCGCCTCAGCGTCGGGACGTAGAAGGTGAGGAACCGGTCGACGTCCGGGGCCGGCACGGTGATCTCGCCGTGCCGTCGGACAAGGTCGGCCAGCGTCGGATCAAGGGGGCTCTCGAAGCGGGCGAGGGTGAACCCGGCCCCGGTCTGCACGAAGACCCCGTGCGGGGGCGACCCGATGAACTGGGGAGGTCCGTCGGTGGCGGGGACCGCGACGGCGGCGACGACGAGCAGCTCACCCCCCGGGGCGCGCGACAGGTCGAGAGCCGCGCTCACCGGCTCTGTCGCCACGTGCACCGGCAGGTGTCCACGCTGACCCGCGACGATGGACACCCCGGCCGCCAGGGCGTCGTCGAGGAGCCGCCAGAGCGCCTGTCCGAGCCCGCCTGCGTCCAGGGTCTGGCTGGAGTAGGACGAGTAGTAGGAGGTGGAGTGGGCTCGCTCGGCCAGATGGAGGGCCTTGATCGCCGCCCGCTGGGCCGGGTCGGCCCGCCGGGCCCGCGCGCCGTAGTCAAGGTCCTGCCAGCCGATCCCGGTGCGCACCCAGTTGTCGTTCGCTCCCCGCGCGACCGGCCGCAGCCTGAGGCTCGGGGACGCCACCGGCTCTCCGACGCGTTGGCTGGGGCGACTCACCTCGACCAGCAGGCCCAAGGCGTCGGCCGGGTTTGCGGTGTAGGCCCCCGTGGTCGGCGCCCGAAGGATGGGGTCGAGCAGCGCCTGCCACGCTGATCCGGGCACGGCGGCCCCCGGTGCCCGTGCTGTGTGCCGTGTCGTGGGCGTTGCCTCGGTCAGCGCCAGGACCGTGGCCACCACGTGTTTGCAGTCGCCGCCCATGGGGCACGTGCAGCTGCTCGACCACTCGAGCGCGCCCGGCTCGAGCGCGGCCAGCGCGTCCGGGGTCTCCTCTTCGGGCCAGTCGAGAGCGATGACCGAGGTGTAGGGCCGGCCTCGGCTCCCTGCCACGGTGGCCGTGACCATCGTGCCCTGCTCGCCGACGGCATAGCGCAGCACCCGACCCTGCCGGTGGTAGGCCTTCCCCCGGTCGACGGTGGCTCTGCCGAGCTCGAGGCGGAGGCGGTCGACGTCGAGGAGCCGGACCCACGCAGGCGGAGTCGGATGTGTTGCCGCCGTCATCGCGGGCCAGCGCCGTCGGTCCCGTGTCCCATCGGCGCGAGCCTACGACACGGGATCGTCAGTCGACCCCGTCACTCGCGTGACTGCTCTCGAAGGCTGACCAGATCTCGGGCTTGAGCCGTCCACGGTCACTCACGGGCAGCCCCTCGGCGAGCGCCCACGCGCGCACGGTGGCGGTGCTCGCCGGTGCCGGCGGCATCGGACCAGCGGAAGCGAGCGTGGCGATCCGGGTGTCGGCGTCGCCGTGGGTGCCGACCTCGTGAAGGGCCGCGGCTAGGAAGCGGTAGGTCCATTCCTGCGCGAGGGCCCGGGTCTCGGCGAAGACGATCGGCACGCTCGGATACCGGGCCTGACACTCCGCGATGGCGTCGGCCACCACCGCCGGCCTCACGTGGGTCAGGGCGAAGACGCGTGAGTAGCGCTCCTCCACGACGACGGCGGCCCGGGGGAGGCCACTGAGCTCGCTCAGCGCATACCGCAGCTTTCCGTTGAGCAGCGACGAGGCGAGGTCCTCGAGGCTCTTGCGCTCGACGGCGGCCACGACCGAGCCGCCCAACCGGACGGCGTAGTCGCCGGCATCGAGCCGCTGCTTCTGCGTCGTCACCTGCTGGTGGCTGAACCGCCACGCGTAGCGCTCATGGGTGTCGACGAGGATCTCGAGGGGACCGGCCGGTGCGCTCTCCCCGGTCACGCCGGCGGCGCGCGCCGTGGGGATCCGCACCGACGGCCGGGCCTGCTTGGCGGTGCGGGCGCTCTGCCAGAAGATCGCCTCGCGCCCCTTGACGTGGGTGAGCACGAACTGCGACCGGCTCTCCTTCGTGCGGTCGAGGACGAGCTCGATCGCCGCCCCGCGCCGGGTGCAGACCCGGGTGGCCACCCGCTCGACGACGTCGGCCTCCTCGGGCCAGGCCTCCGCCCGGTGGCAGTAGACCTTGCTCGTCCGCGGCCAGGTGTCCTTGCTCTTGAGCACGATGCCGTCAACCCCCAACGGGATGCGCACCAGATAGGGCAGGGTGCTGTCCGGGTCGGGGTTCCTGGCGATGAGGAAGTCATCAGGCACGTGGACATGGTGGCCCAATCAACCCGTCCGTGTCTCGTGACACCCGAGGCCAGGGGGTCGCGGGTCCGGCCAACGGACGGCGGCCGGGTCGCGCGCACGTGAGTTGCGACACGAAACGCTTTGACTGGCAAAGCGACTCGTCACGCGGGAGTAGTCTGGAGGGACCGGGGTAGTCCATGACGCCGACCAAGCCGTCCGCGTCGCCTCGGCGCAGGACAACCACGGCTCACCGAGCCGAGACAGGTCGCTGCAGCATGTCGCATGCCAGCATCGCACCCCCCGGACGCCGACCGCCGGATCCTCACCCGGCCAGGCGTCACCTCGCCGCCCTCATCGTCGGGTGCCTGCTCATCCTGCCCGGCCTCGGCCTGCTCCTCGCCGGAGCGGGTCTCGGGACCTCCTATGCCGTCGGCCGTGACAACGAGGGTTACGTGTCCCTCACCCTCCCGGCGCTCGCGAGTGACAGCCCGGCCATCACCGCCGGCGACGTCATCGTCCAGACCGGCTCCGAGGTGCCCTCGTGGGTGCTCAGCCGCCTCGACGTCGACATGCGCCTCAGCGCGCGGTCGCTGACCACCGACCAGCCCGTCTTCATCGGGATCGCCCCGGTCGACGGTGTCAACGCCTACCTCTCCGGCGTCCCCCATGACCAGGTCGTCGGCGTCGACGGCATCCGCAACAGCACGACGGCCACCGCTGTCCTGGAGTCTGTTCCGGGCACGGCAACCGTGACCGCCCCCACCTCGCAGACCTTCTGGACCACCTCGGCGACCGGCCCCGGCCAGCAGCAGCTGATCTGGCGGATGACCGATGGCCAGTGGGCCGCCGTCATCATGAACGCCGACGGGAGCAGCGGCGTCGCCGTCTCCTCCACCGTCGGGGTCCGCGGCGGGTTCATCATGCCTCTCGCACTGACGCTCTTCATCGTCGGTCTTGCCGTGACCGGAGGCGCCATCGCTCTCATCATCAGGGGTTCGAGCGGTGGTGGCCGACCGACCGGCGGCCGCCCGACCTCCACCGACCCGACGCAGACCGGCGCCCCGTCGTCGATTCCCGCAGCGGCTCTCGCGCAACAGCAGCAGCCCGCCTACTCGGGTCACCCCCGTGCGATCAGCCCCGTGTCCCTCGACGCCCGCCTCGACCAGCCGCTCTCGCGGTGGCTCTGGCTCGTCAAGTGGTTCCTCGCCATCCCGCACTACTTCGCGCTCGGACTGCTCTGGATCGCCTTCTCCGTGGTCAGCATCGTCGCGTTCTTCGCGATCCTGTTCACCGGCCGCTACCCCCGCGGGCTCTTCGACCTCAACCTCGGAGTGCTCCGCTGGTCGTGGCGCGTGTCCTACTACTGCAGCAACGGTGGCCTCGGCACCGACCGCTACCCGCCCTTCAGCCTCGGCGCGGAGCCGGACTACCCGGCGCGGCTCGACATCACCTACCCCGAGCGCCTCTCCCGCGGGCTCGTGCTCGTCAAGTGGTGGCTGCTCGCCCTGCCGCACTACCTCATCGTCGGCCTGCTCGTCGGTGGCGGCACCTGGGCCTGGAACCGTGGTGGC
>JBDSSS010000015.1:0-41142 GCA_039928615.1 Terracoccus sp.
TCGATCCAGGCCCAGGTGATGAACCTGCTCGGGCGCCTGCGCAACGAGCTCGACCTCGCCTTCATCTTCGTCGCCCACGACCTCGGTGTGGTGCGGCACTTCTGCGACCAGGTCGCGGTGATGTACCTCGGCAAGATCGTGGAGTACGGCGACAAGAAGAAGATCTACGAGGAGCCCGAGCACCCCTACACCCAGGCGTTGCTCTCGGCCGCGCCCGACATCGCCGTGGCCCGCGGAGCGGAGCGCAAGGAGCGGATCCGGCTGATCGGGGACGTGCCGAGCCCGATCAACCCGCCGAGCGGCTGCCGCTTCCGCACCCGCTGCTGGAAGGCCCAGGACATCTGCGCCGAGCAGGAGCCGCCACTGAAGGCGGCGACGGCCGCTCTGGAGGGCCGGACCGGTCGCGAGGCCGGGCTGCACCTGCAGGCCTGCCACTTCCCCGAGGTCAAGCCGGACCTCACGGCGCACCGGATGACGAAGGCCTGACCGCCTCGATCTCGACACGCACGACGCCTCACGACGCTGGGCCACCGGAGAGATCCGGTGGCCCAGCGGCATACTAGGGTGGTCCGGCGGTGCGGCTCTCCCGCCCGCCCGCCCCACCACAAGGACTGCACCCGCATGGAAACCGCTGAGATCAGGCGTCGTTGGCTCACCTTCTTCGGTGACCACGGCCACACCGTCGTGCCGAGCGCGCCGCTCGTCCACGACGACCCCAACCTGTTGTTCGTCAACGCGGGGATGGTGCCGTTCAAGCCCTACTTCCTCGGGCAGGAGACACCGCCCTACCGCCGGGCCACGAGCGTGCAGAAGTGCGTGCGAACCCTCGACATCGAGGAGGTCGGCAAGACGACCCGGCACGGCACCTTCTTCCAGATGAACGGCAACTTCTCCTTCGGCGACTACTTCAAGGAGGGGGCGATCGAGCTCGCCTGGGAGCTGATCACGAAGAGCCAGCGCGACGGCGGCCTCGGCTTCGACGAGAAGGATCTCTACGCCTCCGTCTACTTCGAGGACGACGAGGCGATCGCCCTGTGGAAGAAGGTCGCCGGGCTGCCCGACAGCCGCATCGTGCGGCTCGGCCGGCGCGACAACTACTGGAACATGGGGGTCGCGGGCCCCGGCGGGCCCTGCTCGGAGATCCTGCTCGACCGCGGCCGGCAGTACGGCGCGGACGGCGACTGGGAGGCGGGCGACCGCTATCTCGAGTTCTGGAACCTCGTCTTCATGCAGTACGAGCTCGAGAACGTCCGGTCGAAGGAGGACTTCGACATCGTGGGCGACCTGCCCAAGCGCAACATCGACACCGGCATGGGGCTCGAGCGCGTCGCCTACCTGCTCCAGGGCGTCGACAACATCTACGAGACCGATGAGGTCTTCCCCGTCATCGCCGCCGCCGAGGACCTGTCGGGCCGGCACTACGGAGCCAACCACGACGACGACGTGCGCTTCCGCGTCGTTGCCGACCACGTCCGCTCGAGCCTGATGCTCATCGGTGACGGCGTCACGCCCGGCAACGAGGGGCGCGGCTACGTGCTGCGCCGGCTGCTGCGCCGCGCGGTCCGCTCGATGCGGCTGCTCGGCGTCGACAGCTCGACGCTCGAGCACCTGCTTCCGGTCAGCCTCGACCGGATGAAGGTTTCCTACCCCGAGCTCGAGGCCGACTTCGGCCGGATCAGCCAGGTCGCCTACGGCGAGGAGGACGCCTTCCGGCGCACGCTCAGCTCGGGCACGACGATCCTCGACACGGCGGTGGCCAAGGCCAAGTCCTCGGGGCGCACCGCCCTGGGCGGCGCCGAGGCCTTCGCGCTGCACGACACCTACGGGTTCCCGATCGACCTCACCCTCGAGATGGCCGCCGAGCAGGGGATCTCCGTCGACGAGCCCGGCTTCCGCCGGCTGATGGGCGAGCAGCGCAACCGGGCCAAGGCCGACGCCCGGTCGAAGAAGAGCGCCCACGGTGACACCCAGGTGTACCGCCAGGTGGCCGACAGCCTCGGCGGTGCCGTCGAGTTCACCGGCTATGACGAGGTGCTCTCCGACAGCCGGGTCCGCGGTCTGATCCGCGACGGTGAGGTCGTCGACCGGGTCTCGGCCGGCGACGCCATCGAGCTCGTGCTCGACCGCACCCCGCTCTACGCGGAGGCGGGCGGCCAGCTCGCCGACCACGGCCGCATCCGGCTCGCGGGCGGAGCGCTCATCGAGGTGACCGACGTCCAGCGCCCGATCACCGGGCTCATCGTCCACCGCGCGACCGTCCTCGAGGGCGAGGCGCAGACCGGCGAGGGGGCCGAGGCGGAGGTCGACGTGGCACGCCGCCGGTCGATCTCCCGGGCCCACACCGCCACCCACCTCGTGCACCAGGCGCTGCGCGACGAGCTCGGCGACACGGCCACGCAGGCCGGGTCGGAGAACTCTCCCGGCCGGCTGCGCTTCGACTTCAAGGCCCAGAGCGCTGTCCCGCTCGAGGCGATGGCCGACATCGAGGCCAAGGTCAACTCCGTGCTGCTCGACGACCTCGCGGTCACGGCCGACGTCATGTCGCTCGACGCGGCCCGCAAGATGGGCGCGATGGCGCTCTTCGGCGAGAAGTACGGCGACCGCGTGCGCGTCGTGTCCATCGGCGACTGGTCGCGCGAGCTCTGCGGAGGCACCCACGCGCTCCGCGTCGGCCAGATCGGGGTCGTCAAGCTCCTCGGTGAGGCGTCGATCGGCTCGGGTGTCCGCCGCGTCGAGGCGCTCGTCGGCGCCGACGCCTACAGCCACCTCGCCCGCGAGGCGACGATCGTCGGCCAGCTGACCGACGTGCTCAAGGTGCGCCGCGAGGAGCTGCCCGACCGGATCGCCAGCATCCTCGCCCGGCTCAAGGACGCCGAGCGCGAGATCGCGGCGGTCAAGCAGGGCCAGGTCCTGGGCGCCGCACCGGCTCTCGTCTCGAGCGCCCGTGACGTCGCCGGGGTGACCTTCGTCAGCCACGACGCCGAGGACGCCACGGCCGACGACCTGCGCGCGCTCGTGCTCGACGTGCGGGGGCGTCTCGGCAACGACCGTCCTGCGCTCGTGTCGATGGCCGGCGTCGCGGGCGGCCGTCCCGTCGTCATCGTCGCCACGAACGAGCGGGCCCGGTTCGAGGGACTCAAGGCGGGCGCCTACGTCAAGGTCGCAGCCGCGACCCTCGGCGGCGGCGGGGGTGGCAAGGACGACATCGCACAGGGTGGCGGCACCGACGCCTCGAAGGTGTCCGCGGCGCTCGGCGCGGTGGAGGACCTGCTGCGCGGCCGGAGCGCGTGACGGCGGCGATGACGACCTCCGCAGGCGTGCGTCTCGGGGTCGACGTGGGCGCCGTCCGCGTCGGCGTGGCTGCGTGCGACCCCTCGGGTAGCTTCGCCCACCCCGTCGAGACGCTCCGCCGCGACCCCGAGCACGACACCGACCTCGTCGAGCTCACCCGTCTCGCGGACGAGCGGGGCGCCGTCGAGGTCGTCGTCGGGCTCCCGCTGCTGCTCTCCGGCGAGGAGGGCGAGGCCGCGCGGATCGCCCGGGCGTATGCCGTCGCGCTCGCTGCCCGGCTGCCCAGCCTCACGGTGCGGCTGGTCGATGAACGCTTGACCACCGTGTCCGCGCACCGCAGACTACGCGACAGCGGTGTCTCCGGACGAAGCCAACGTGCGGTCGTGGACCAGGCCGCCGCCGTGATCATCCTCCAGTCCGCCCTCGACGCCGAGGCGTCGTCGGGTCGGCCCGGTGGTGAGGTGGTCTCCGCCGTACGCAAGCCCCGGAAGAAGGAACGTCGCCGATGAAGGACCATCTGGAGTCATCGATCTTCGGTGACACGGACGAGCACCACGACGCGGCCGGCTTCGAGGACGAGCACCACTCCCTGAGCCGGCGCGAGAAGCGACGGGCCCGCAAGGACGAGCGGCGGGGCGGGAACAAGCCGTCCATCGGGCGCCGCCTCGTCGTCATCGTGCTCGCGCTCGCCGTCGTCGGCGGCGGTGCGTTCGTCGCCTTCACCCTCCTCCGGCCGCTCGTGTCCTCCTTCAACCAGGCCAATGACTACGCCGGTCCCGGCACCGGCGAGGTGCAGGTCAAGGTGAGCCAGGGCGACGGCGGCACGGCGATCGCCAAGACGCTGCGCGAGGACGACGTCGTCATGACGACGAAGGCCTTCATCGAGGCGGCCAACGCCGACCCGCGCAGCGCCAGCATCCAGCCCGGGGTCTACGCCCTGCGCAAGCAGATGAGCGCAGCTGACGCCCTCGCCGTGCTCGTCGACCCCACGAACCGGATCACCTCCGAGGTGACGATCCCCGAGGGCCTCTGGGCCAAGGAGATCTACCCCCGGCTGTCGAAGGCGACCGGCGTGCCGTTGGCCGACTACACCAAGGCGGCCAAGGACGCGAAGGCGCTCGGGCTGCCGGCAGCGGCCAAGGGCAACGTCGAGGGCTACCTCTTCCCGGCCGGCTACACCTTCGACCCCGGCACGAGCGCCGCCGCGCAGCTCAAGACGATGGTGGGCGAGACCGTCAAGCGACTCGACGCGCTCGGCGTCCCGGAGGCCCAGCGCGAGCGGATCATGACGATCGCCAGCCTCGTCGAGGCGGAGGCTCGCTTCGAGAAGGACCGGCCCAAGGTCGCCCGGGTCGTCGAGAACCGGCTGGCCGACAAGATGCCGCTCCAGTTCGACTCGACCGTCAACTATGCCTCCGGCAAGCACGGCATCACGACGACGAACGCGGCGCGGGGGAGCGACAGTCCCTACAACACCTACAAGGTCGTCGGACTGCCTCCCGGCCCGATCGACAACCCCGGCGAGAGCGCCATCAAGGCGGCGGTGTCCCCGGCCGCCGGGCCGTGGGTCTACTTCGTCACGACCAACCCCGAGACGGGCGAGACGAAGTTTGCCGAGACCTACGCGGAGCACCAGAAGAACGTCCGGGAGTTCCAGACGTGGTGCCAGGCGAACAAGGGCAAGTGCTGACCGGAGCGGCTGACGCGTCGGGGGCGCAGGAGGCCAGGGGAGCGCGGCACCGCTGCGCCGTGTGGGGCTCCCCGGTCGTCCACTCCCTCTCGCCGGCTCTGCACCGGGCCGCCTATGCCGCCTTGGGGCTCACCGGCTGGTCCTACGGGCGCCGAGAGGTCGATGCGGCGGGGTTCGATGACGCCCTCGACGGGCTGGGCCCCGACGAGGTCGGGCTCTCGCTGACGATGCCGCTCAAGGAGGTCGCCCTCGCCCGGGCCGACACCGCGAGCAGGACGGCCCGCTCGACCGGCACTGCCAACACGCTCGTGCGCCGCGGCGGGGGATGGCACGCCGACAACACCGACGTCGAGGGGATCGAGCTGGCCCTGCTGGGAGCCGGCTGCCACGACGCCACCGAGGCCCTCGTGGTCGGCAGCGGCGCGACGGCCCGCTCGGCGATCATGGCCCTCGCGGCGTCCGGCGCCCGACGGCTGACCCTCATGGTGCGCGACCGCCCGCGACTGGAGACGGTCGCCCTGGCGGAGGCGGTCGGGCTGGCCGTCGACACGGTCGCGATGGGTGAGTGGCCGCTCGTCGACGTCATCATCAGCACCGTCCCGCCGGCCGTGGTGACCGGGCTGGAGCGCCTCCCGCGGACGGCGCGTGACGAGAGCCCGCGCACGGTCCTCGACGTCGTCTACGGCGGCGGCCCGACCCCGCTGCAGCGTGCGGCGCGAGCCGCCGGCTGGACGCTGGCGCCCGGGACGGACATGCTCCTGCACCAGGCCGCGGCCCAGGTCGCCCTGATGACCGGGCGGGCCGCGCCGCTCGCCGCGATGGCCGAGGCTCTGGCCGCCGTCGTCGACCCCGAGTGGGGGACCCCCGTGCGCCCGGCGCCATGACCTGGGCCCCGTTCCCCGTGACGCCGTGGTGGTACGTCGCGGTCGCGGTCGTCATCGGCGGCATCGTCGGGCGGCTGCTCGCGGCGGAGCTGGCGCGAGCGGCATACCGGCTGGACGACGAGACCGGGCCCGGACCCCGCCTGCCACCCGCTGGGGTGGCGGTCGGCCTCGCGGCCCTGTGGGGTCTGCTCGCGTGGCGCTTCGGGCCCTCGGCGAGCTATGCGCTCGCTCCGGCCTACCTCGGTTTCGCGGTCGTCGGGGTCGTGCTCACCTGGGTCGACGCCGACGTGCACCGGCTGCCACGGGGCATCACCCACCCCGCCTACCCGATGCTCGTGGCCCAGCTCGCGCTCGCCTCCCTCGCCTCGGGTGACTGGGGCGCGCTGCTGCGGGCCGTCGTCGCCGGGGTGGTGCTCTGGCTCGTCTACCTGCTCGTCGCCGTCGTGGCGGCACTGCTCGGCAAGGGGTTCGGCTTCGGTGACGTGACGCTGGCCGGACTCGTCGGGCTCGCGACCGGATACGTCTCCCTCGGCGCCCCGGTCGTCGCGACGTATGCCGCCTTCATCCTCGCGGGGGTGTACGGCCTCGCCCGGATCGTGCGGCGGCGAGGGTCGCGCACGGACGAGATCGCCTTCGGGCCCTGGATGCTGCTAGGCATCCTCGTGGCCCTCGTCGTCGAGGTCCGCCCCTTCGGCTGAGCCGGGGCACGCGGACGGCGGCGACCCCGTCCGGGGGACGGGCGGCCGGCGGGGGCCGCGCCCCCGCATGGCAGGATCGGGGCATGTTGCGTTGGTTGACCGCCGGTGAGTCGCACGGCCCCGCCCTCGTGGCGATGCTCGAGGGCCTCCCGGCCGGGGTGGAGGTCACCTCCACGGACCTGCAGGCCGCGCTGTCGCGCCGCCGGCTCGGTTACGGCCGCGGCGCCCGGATGAAGTTCGAGCAGGACGAGGTGGAGTTCCTCGGCGGGCTGCGCCACGGGGTGAGCATCGGCTCGCCCCTCGCCGTGCGCGTCGGCAACTCCGAGTGGCCCAAGTGGCAGACCGTGATGAGCCCCGACCCCGTCTCGGACGAGGCGCTGGCCGCCTCCGACGACGTCAACGCCGAGCGCGAGGTCGCCCGCAACAAGCCGCTCACCCGGCCCCGGCCCGGCCACGCCGACCTCGTGGGCATGCAGAAGTACGGCTACGACGACGCCCGTCCGGTCCTCGAGCGCGCCTCCGCGCGGGAGACCGCGGCCCGGGTCGCCCTCGGCGAGGTCGCGGCGCGCTTCCTCGAGCAGGCCTACGGCATCCGACTCGTTTCCCACACCGTCTCGATCGGCACCGCTGCGGTCGCCGCAGGCGCCGCGCTGCCCACCCCCGATGACGTCGAGCGGCTCGACGCCGACCCCGTGCGCGCCTTCGACGCGGTCGGATCGGCCGCGATGGTGGCCGAGGTCGACGCTGCCAAGAAGGAGGGCGACACCCTCGGCGGCGTCGTCGAGGTGCTCGCCTACGGCCTGCCGCCCGGTCTCGGCTCGCACGTGCACTGGGACCGCAAGCTCGACGCCCAGCTCGCGGCGGCGCTGATGAGCATCCAGGCGATCAAGGGGGTCGAGGTCGGCGACGGCTTCGAGACCGCCCGGCGCCGCGGCTCGCAGGCGCACGACGAGATGGATGTCGTCGACGGCACGATCACCCGGCGCACCGGCCGCGCCGGGGGCACCGAGGGCGGCATGTCGACCGGCCAGGTGCTGCGGGTCCGGGCCGCGATGAAGCCGATCAGCACCGTGCCGCGCGCGCTCGCCACCGTCGACGTGTCGACGGGCGAGGCCGCGACCGCGATCCACCAACGCTCCGACGTCTGCGCGGTCCCCGCCGCCGGGGTCGTCGCCGAGGCGATGGTCGCCCTCGTCCTCGCCCAGGCCTGCGTGGAGAAGTTCGGTGGCGACTCGGTGACGGAGACCTCCCGCAACCACACCGCCTACCTCGACGGCATCCGTGAGGGGCTGAGGACGTGGTGACGCCCGTGCCCCGCCCCGTCGCCATCGTCATCGGCCCCCCCGGGGCCGGCAAGACGACCATCGGCACGGCGCTCGCCGCCCGACTCGGGACGAGCATCCACGACACCGACGCCGCCATCGAGGCCGCGCAGGGCCGCTCGATCAGCGACATCTTCGTCGACGACGGTGAGCAGACCTTCCGCGCGCTCGAGCGCGCCGAGGTCGCCCGCGCGCTCGCTGAGGAAGAGGGTGTCGTCGCGCTCGGTGGCGGCGCGCTGATGGACCCCGCGACCGAGGCGGCCCTCGCGGGAGCGCCCGCCGTCGTCCTGCTCGAGGTCGGCATCGCCGACGCGAGCAAGCGGATCGGCTTCGACCGCTCGCGGCCGCTCCTGTCGGTCAACCCCCGCGCCTCGTGGGTGGCGATGATGAACGCGCGCCGCGAGACCTACCAGCGGGTCGCGACGATCCGGGTCGACACGGCCGGACGCACCCCCGACGAGATCGTCGACGAGATCGTCGCCGCCCTCGGCTCGACGGGTGACGCGACGGGCGACGGCGAGTGAGCGACGCGACGACGATCGCGGTCGGCTCCGACTACGACGTCGTCATCGGCTCCGGCATCCTCGACCGGGTCGCCGGGCTGCTCGGTGACGACGTCGAGCGGGTGCTGCTCGTGCACCCGCCCACGCTCCCCGAGCTGACCGCGTCGGTGGCCCGGTCGCTCACCGACGCGGGGTATGCGGTCCACCTCGCGCCCGTGCCCGACGCCGAGTCCGCAAAGACGTCCGCCGTGACGGCCCAGCTGTGGGCCCGCCTCGGTGGGGCCGGCTTCACCCGCAGCGACGCCGTCGTCGGCCTCGGCGGGGGCAGCGTCACCGACCTCGCCGGCTTCGTCGCCGCGACCTGGCTGCGCGGGGTGCGGGTCGTCCAGGTGCCGACGACACTGCTCGGCATGGTCGACGCCGCGGTGGGCGGCAAGACCGGCATCAACACGGCCGAGGGCAAGAACCTCGTCGGCGCCTTCCACCCCCCGGCCGGGGTGCTGTGCGACCTCGACGTGCTGCACACCCTGCCGACCGCCGACCTCGTCGCCGGGCTCGCCGAGATCATCAAGGCCGGCTTCATCGCGGATCCCGTCATCCTCGGGCTCGTCGAAGCCGATCCCGCCGCCGCCACCCGCAGCGACAACCCGCACCTGCGCGAGCTCGTCGAGCGTGCGGTGCGGGTCAAGGCCGAGGTCGTCGCCGCGGACCTGCGCGAGAGCTCGCTGCGCGAGATCCTCAACTACGGGCACACCTTCGCCCACGCCATCGAGCAGGTCGAGCACTACACGTGGCGCCACGGGGAGGCCGTCGCCGTCGGGATGGTCTACGTCGCCGAGCTGGCCCGCCTCACCGGTCACCTGGCCGGCGCCGACGGGGACGCCCTGGTGGCCCGGCACCGCGCCGTGCTCGAGGCGGTCGGGCTGCCGACGAGCTACCGCGGCGACCGCTGGGAGCCGCTGCTCACCGCGATGCGCCGCGACAAGAAGTCGCGGGGGTCGGTGCTGCGCTTCGTCGTGCTCGACGCGCTCGGACGTCCGAACCGGCTGGCCGGGCCTCCGGACGCGTCGCTGCGAGCGGCATACGCGCTCGTGTCGTCCGGCACGCCCGCTGCGTAGACTCGCCCGCATGACGGCACCCACGGTCTTCGTCCTGTCCGGGCCCAACCTCGGCCGGCTCGGTACGCGTGAGCCGGAGGTCTACGGGTCAGACACCCTCGACGACGTCCACGCAGCCGTCCAGCGCGAGGCACGCGACCTCGGGCTCGTCGCCGACTGCCGTCAGACCAACCACGAGGGCGAGCTCATCGACTGGCTCCACGAGGCCGTCGACACCGGCTGCGACGTCGTGCTCAACCCCGGCGCGTTCACGCACTACTCGTATGCCGTCCGCGACGCGTGCGCCATCGTGACCACGAGCGGTCGCAGCCTCGTCGAGGTGCACCTCAGCAACCCCGCGGCCCGTGAGGAGTTCCGGCACACCTCGGTCGTCGCGGGCGTCGCCACGGGCACGATCGCCGGCTTCGGGCTGCAGTCCTACCTGCTCGCCCTGCGCGCCCTGGTCTGAGTCTGGCTGTCAGACAACGTCGTCGGGGCCACGGCGCGACGATGTCCGTTGACACCTGGACCGGGTCTGCCGCTGCCCTCACCGTCGGCCTGCGACCGTCCGATCAGTCTGCGGATCAGTGTGCGTCCGGTGTCGTCAGGACAGCGCCAGATGCAGACTGATCTGCAGATTGATGCGGTTAGGCCAGCTCGGCGGGCAGCGGCTCGCTGTGGACGACGGTCACCTCGGACACGGCCCGGGTGAGCACGACGTAGAGGCGGCGCAGGCCGGTGCGCGCGTCGGGCTCGGCGGCGGCGATCGCGGCCGGCTCGACGACGACGGTCCGGTCGAACTCGAGGCCCTTGGCGACCGTCGCCGGGACGACCTCGACCGCGTGGTCCTCGTCGTCGCCGTGACCTTCGTCGAGGCGACCGTGGTCGATGCCGTGCGCGGTGAGCCGGGCCGACAGCGAGGCGACCATCGCGTCCGGCGCGATGACGCCGACCGAGCCGGGACCGGCCGCGGCGTCGCCGACCGCCCGCAGCACCTCGACGTCGAGCTCGCCGGGCGCGGTGCGGCGGATCTCGAGCCGTCCGGGGTTGTCGCGCACCGACACCGGGGCGCCGAGGCCGGGCGCCATCGACGGCAGGAGGCGAGCGGCATACTCGATGACCCGCGCGGGGACCCGGAAGCCGCGGTCGAGCACGACGAGGTCGTGCTCGGACTTGCCGAGGTGTCCCATCGCGTCGGCCCACGAGGCGGTCGCCCACGGGGTCGTCCCCTGGGCGATGTCGCCGAGCACCGTCACCGACCCCGTCGAGCAGCGCCGCCCCACGGCCCGCAGCTGCATGGGGGAGAGGTCCTGCGCCTCGTCGAGCACGACGTGGCCCAGGCTCGGGGTGCGGGCTAGCAGGTCGGCGACCTCGTCGAGCAGCGCCATGTCCGCGCGGCTCCACCGCGCGGCACCCTTGGTGCGGACAGGCCTGTCCCACAGCAGCATCCGCTGCTCCTCGGCGTCTAGCAGACCCTCCGACGCAGCGGCGAGGGCAGCAGCGTCCGACCACAGTGCGTGCAGCACGGCGGCGGGGTCGAGCAGCGGCCAGACGTCGCGGACGTAGCGCTTCATCGGCGCCGACCGGGCCACGGCGTCCTGCACCCGGTCGTCCGGGGCGTCCCCGGCCCGCTCCATCTCGAGCAGCAGCTGGTGCGAGAGTCGCTGGGGCAGCAGGTCGCGGGCGGCCCCGTAGCGCACGCCTCGCGCCGTCAGCTCCGAGACGACCTCAGCCACCTCGTATGCCGGGACGCGCCACTTGCGCACCCCGCGCGGCACGACGAGCGGCTCGGTGGGCCGGGGCAGGTGCGACCAGACGGCCCGGCGGAGCACGGCCGCGAGCCGGGCATCGCCCTTGAGGGTGGCGACGGGCGCCGGCTCCTCGGCGCGGACCCGGCCGTGGTCGAGCAGGGTCTCGATCGTCGCGTGGCCGACCCGCGCCTCGCCGAGGGAGGGCAGCACCGCGCCGATGTGGTCGAGGAAGGCGCGGTTCGGGCCGATGACGAGCACCCCCGAGCGGTCGAGGCGGTCGCGGAAGGAGTAGAGCAGCCACGCCGCGCGGTGCAGGCCCACGGCGGTCTTGCCGGTGCCCGGCGCCCCCTGCACGCAGACGGAGACGGACACGTCGCTGCGGACGATCTCGTCCTGCTCGGGCTGGATCGTCGAGACGATGTCGCGCATCGGTCCGCTGCGAGGGCGCTCGATCTCTGCGGCGAGCAGCGCGCCCGACGGCCCGGCCGCCCCGGCGCCGGACACCTGCTCGTCCTCGAAGGCAGTCAGCCGACCCCGGTCGACGCCAAAGCGCCGGCGACGTTGGACGCCCATCGGCTCGCTGGGGGAGGCCCGGTAGAACGCGGTCGAGACCGGTGCGCGCCAGTCGACGACGACGGGGTCGCCCGCCTCGTCCGAGACGTGACGCCGCCCGATGTGGAAGGTCTCGTCGCCGTCCTGCGCGCTCGTCAGGTCGATCCGGCCGAAGAAGAGCGTCGTCCGCGGGTCGTCCTGGAGCGAGGCGATCCGTCGGGCCAGCACCCGGCCGAGCACCTCGCCCGAGATGGCGTCGCTCGCCTTGGACGCGTCGAGGGCCTGCGCGGACTCCCTCATCCGGGTCAGCTCCGCACGGGCGTGGTCGAGATAGGTCTGCTCGGCGACCAGCTCGGCGGGTGCGGACATGGGGGGAACCTCTCAGGTGGCGGTCGGTCAGCGCGGTGCGCGAAGGCAAAGAGTCGATGCTACCCGGCTCGATTCGGAGGAGCGACACGGCGACGGATAGACTTGCTCCGCAACTTCCCAGTCGCACTCCCAACGACACGACGACCGGGCCCCGCCTGACTCCGCCCACGCGCGAGCGCGGCGGCCCGGCATACGAAAGTGGTTTGTCAGATGGCTTCGACCAACGACCTGAAGAACGGCCTGGTGCTCAACCTCGAGGGGCAGCTCTGGTCCGTCGTCGAGTTCCAGCACGTGAAGCCGGGCAAGGGCCCCGCCTTCGTGCGGACCAAGCTCAAGGCCGTCCTCTCCGGCAAGGTCGTCGACAAGACGTTCAACGCCGGCACCAAGGTCGAGACGGCCAACGTCGACAAGCGCACGATGCAGTACCTCTACAAGGACGGCGAGGACTTCGTCTTCATGGACACCGACACCTTCGACCAGCTGAACGTCGGCTCGGTCACGGTCGGTGGCGCCGCGGACTACATGCTCGAGAACCAGAACGCCATCGTCGCGACCCACGACGGCGTCCCGCTCTACGTCGAGCTGCCCCCGTCGGTCGTCCTCGAGGTCTCGCACACCGACCCCGGCCTGCAGGGCGACCGCTCGACCGGTGGCACCAAGCCGGCCACCCTCGAGACCGGCGCGCAGATCAACGTCCCCCTCTTCCTCGAGACCGGCACGAAGGTGAAGGTCGACACGCGCGACGGCTCATACCTCGGCCGCGTCAACGACTGAGCGGCGCGGATCCCCTTGGCTGCACGCAGCAAGGCCCGTGCGCGGGCGCTCGACATCCTCTTCGAGGCAGACCAGCGCGGCGTCAACGTCGAGAACCTGCTCTCCGACCGGCTCCTCGAGGCCGGGACCGAGGGCGGCTCCCGCGCCGGCAACAACCCCTACACGGCGACCCTCGTGCGCGGCGTCGTCGGACGGTGGAGCGACATCAACGCGGCCCTGACCGACTACAGCCAGGGCTGGACCCTCGATCGGATGCCGGCCGTCGACCGCGCCATCCTGCGGATCGGTGCGTGGGAGGTCCTCTGGAACGACGAGATCCCCGACCCCGTCGCCATCTCCGAGGCCGTGACCCTGGCCACCGAGCTGTCGACCGACGAGTCACCGGGCTTCGTCAACGGGCTGCTCGGCCGCCTCGCCGAGGTGAAGGCGACCATCGTCTGAGAGCGACGTGTAGCTCGGTGTGGCCGTTCTCACCATCTCAGACTGTGGACGTGCTGAGTCTGCGCTTGGTGACGAAACGGTGACATTGAGTTGTGGGGATGGTGCTACCGGCCGGTCAGCGAAAGTCTCGGGAACCTTCTAGTCGCCGAGGAGGAACCCATGGCAATCGTGCTCATCGGGGTCGACAACAGTGAGGCCTCGACCCGTGCGGTCGAGTTCGCACTCGAACGGGCCAACGCAGAAGACCTGCAGCTCGTCGTCGCCCACGTCATCAACTGGTCACCGTTCAGCTTCAACACCCCGACCGAGAACGAGGAGCGGTCCTCACGCCGCTCCTCCGAGATCGCCGCAGCCCAGGAGCAGGTCATCGCCCCCATGGTCGCGGTCGTCGAGGCCGCGGGTCGCACGTCGAAGACCGAGATCCGGCACGGCAACCCGTCCGAGACCCTCATCGACATCGCCCAGGACCTGGGGGCCAGCCACATCATCGTCGGCCGCACCGGTGACTCCGGGCTGCGCGAGGCCATCTTCGGCAGCGTCGTGATGCGCCTCGTGCACAGCTCGCCCTTCCCCGTGACGGTGGTGCCCTGATGGATTTCCTCGTCAACGCCTTCACCTGGCTGTCCGACACGATCACCTCGACCGTCTTCTTCGCGATCACCATCGGTGACCTGAAGATCCCGCTCATCGTCCTCTGGCTCGTCATCGCCGGCGCGTTCTTCACCGTGTGGCTCGGGTTCATGAACATCCGCGGCTTCACGCACGCGATCAACCTCGTCCGGGGCAGGTACTCCGACCCCCACGACGCGGGCGAGGTCTCCCACTTCCAGGCCCTCGCCACTGCCGTGTCCGGCACCGTCGGCCTCGGCAACATCGCCGGCGTCGCCATCGCGGTGTCGCTCGGCGGCCCCGGAGCGACGCTGTGGATGATGGTCGCCGGCTTCGTCGGCATGAGCACGAAGATGGCCGAGTGCATGCTCGGCGTGAAGTTCCGCCGGGAGCACGCCGACGGAAGCGTCTCGGGTGGCCCGATGTACTACCTGCGTGACGGGTTGGCGCAGAACGGCCGGGCCAAGCTCGGCAAGTTCCTCGCCGCGGCGTTCGCGGTCTGCATGATCGGCGGATCGCTCGGTGGCGGGAACATGTTCCAGTCCAACCAGGCCACGGCCCAGATCATCGAGGTGACGGGCGGCGCTGACGGCGCTCTCGGCGGCCTCGGCTGGGTCGTCGGCGTCATCTTCGCCGTGCTCGTCGGCGCCGTCATCATCGGCGGCATCAAGAGCATCGCCAAGGTCACCGAGAAGATCGTCCCGCTCATGGCGGTGCTCTACCTGACCGCGTGCCTCGTCGTCATCCTCGGCAACATCGGCTCGGTCCCCAGCGCCTTCGGACAGATCATCTCCGGCGCCTTCACCGGCGAGGGCATCGTCGGTGGCGCCGTCGGCGCCCTGCTCGTCGGCTTCCAGCGAGCGGCCTTCTCCAACGAGGCGGGCCTCGGCTCGGCCGCGGTCGCGCACTCGGCAGTCCGGACGAAGGAGCCCGCCACGGAGGGCTTCGTCGCCCTGCTCGAGCCGTTCATCGACACGATCGTCATCTGCACCATGACCGCGCTGACCATCGTCATCACCGGTGCCTGGATGAGCCCGGACGCCTCGGAGATCGGCGGCGTCAAGCTGACCTCGCGTGCCTTCGAGAGCGTCCTCCCGTGGTTCCCGTACGTCCTCGCGGTGGCCGTCGTCATGTTTGCCTTCTCGACGATGATCAGCTGGTCCTACTACGGGATGAAGGCGACGTCCTACCTCTTCGATGACAGCCGCACCGCGGAGAACGTCTTCAAGGTCGTCTTCGTCATCTTCACCGTCATCGGTTCGGCCGCGGCGCTCGACGCCGTGATCAACTTCTCCGACTCGATGATCTTCCTCATGGGTATCCCCAACATCATCGGGCTCTACTTCCTGGCCAAGGTGATCCGCAAGGTCATCCACAGCTACTTCGACCGGGTCAACAGCGGCGAGATCAAGGAGTACGCGGACCGGTAGCCGCGCGCACGAGGCTCGGGGTCGGCAGCCCGCCGACCCCGAGCCTGCGTGCGAGCTGACTGGGGGTGAGGGCCGCCAGCGTGGCGGTGGCGTCGGACGGCATACCGACGCGCAGCTGGGCGAGGGCGACCCCGGCAGACCGCTTGAGCCACGGCCCGGCCGGGGCCACCACCGGTCCGACACTGCTCGGCAGCTGGTCGGCGACGGCCGTGCTGACCGCTTCGTGGCGCGTCGGGGCGAGGCCCTGGCGCGGCATGTGGTCGTCGGGGGTGCTCTGCATGCTCACCTTCGGGCGGGCCGACCGTCGGCGGTGCGGCAGCGCGCAGTGGTGGGTCGGTCCCGCGCATCAGTCTTGGCGCGGCCACCGTTCCCTCGGTCTCCCCTGACGATCATGGAGCAACGGTAGCGCTGTGCTGACGCTTTGACCCCATGTGTCTGAAATATACTCATCGCTCACTGGGTCGCCTCAGGACCTCCACGCGGCCGCCTGAGCGGGTGACCTAGCGTGAGGCCATGACCGTCGTGTGCCTTCCCGACCCGAATGCCGTCGAGCTCCTCGGAGCCGTCCCGGACGGGGTGGAGGTGGTCGTCTGGGACGGGACCGGGCCGCGGCCCGACCGGCTCGCGGAGACCGTGTTCTGGGTGCCGCAGGTCGAGGACTCCGACAACCTCGAGATGAAGTTCGCGGCGATGCCCGACCTGCGCGTCGTCCAGCTGACCAGCGCCGGGGTCGAGGACATCGTCGGGCACGTCCCCGACGGTGTCACGCTCTGTGACGCCGGCGGGGTGCACGGCAGCTCGGTGGCCGAGCTGGTGCTCGCGATGATCCTCGCCTCGCAGCGGCGGCTCCCACACTTCCTCGACGCCCAGCGGGAGTCCCGGTGGGACCTCGTCGAGGCCGAGGACCTGCGCGACAAGCGGGTGCTCGTCGTCGGCGCCGGTGACCTCGGCCAGCAGACCGCCCGGCGGCTGCGGGCCTTCGACGCGGTCCCCGTGCTCGTCGCGCACTCGGCACGCGAGGGCGTCCACGCGACCGGTGAGCTCTCGGACCTGCTGCCCGACGCGGACATCGTCGTGCTGACCCTGCCGCTGACCCCGCAGACGACGGGTCTCGTCGACGCCGAGTTCCTCTCCCGGATGGCCGACGGCGCCATGCTCGTCAACGTCTCCCGCGGGCGCATCGTCGACACGGCCGCCCTGGTGCGCGAGGTCGTCTCCGGTCGTCTCCGGGCGGGCCTCGACGTCGTCGACCCCGAGCCGCTGCCGTCCGACCACCCGCTCTGGACCGCCCCAGGCGTCATCATCACCCCGCACGCGGCCGGTCACATCGCCGCCGCCGGTCCGCGCGCCTTCGCCCTCGTGGCGAAGCAGCTGCAGAGGTTCGTCGACGGGGACGAGCTCGAGAACGTCGTCGACGGCGCCTACTGACTAGAGGTCGCCCTGCCGAGCCCGGCTCTCCTGCTCTTGTCTAGGCGAATGCCGTGAAGTTCGGTCCGAGAGAATCGAGCCATGCCACGGGATGCGTTGCCACGGCGGCTGATCCGGGTCGGGTGAACGCCTTGGTGACCGCGGCATCGAGGGCGGCGGCAGTGCCGGCTGCGCTGTAGCGACTGAGCACCCACTCCCGGTTGGCGACCCGCACGGCCTCGAGGCCAGCGGACCGCTGGACGAGGTCCACGACCCGGTCGCGCAGCAGGAGGGGACGCTGCTCGGGGACCTGCCACGCACCGGGAGCCTCGAACAGCTCGCGGCCCCCGCCCCCGTCGTAGCCCACCACGAGGCACCCGGCGGCGAGGGCCTCGGCGACGGGGAGCCCGAAGCTCTCGCTGTGCCCCAGCGCGGCGAAGACCGTCGACCCACCGAGGGTGTCGGCCACCACCGCGCGCGGCGCGTCGAGGAGCTCGACGAGCTCGACCCCGGCCAGCCGGTCGTCCTGCTCCAGCAGCCGCCGCAGCAGCGACGCCTCCCGGGGGCGCTTGCGCGGGAACCAGCTCACCCGCGGGCGCTCGGCGGGCCGGGGGGTGAAGAGGTCCCCGTCGACGTGGTTGGGCACGAGGTCCACGTCGAGGCCGGGGAGCACCTCCCTGAGCACGTCCCGACTCTCGCGGCTGACGGCCCACATGCCCGGGGGTCGACCCCAGCCCGGGAAGTCGAGACCGGCGGCGCGACCGGGGGCAGCGGCATACGTGTAGAAGTGGTTCTGGTTGAAGATCACGACGCGCGCGCCGGGGGCGGGGTCGAGGCCGTGGACCGTCGGGGTCTCCGGCAGCACGAGCAGGTCCTCGGCCCCGATCGGGGTCGTCGCGCCGGCGAGCACCGGGACGTCGGCGTCGATCCAGCCGGGGCGGTGGTCGGGCACCCACAGCCAGGCCTCCGTGCCCGCGGCCCGCAGCAGCGAGACGTGCTGGGTCAGCACGTGGACCCCACCGCTGTGCCGGGCCGTGGCGAAACCCGCGTAGACGACCCGTCCGCGCGTGGGCGTCACCACCGGGGTGGGTCGAGGTACCACGACTCGCCGCTGCCGGTGTTGTGCGGCGGGAAGGAGCCGGGCCCCAGGCCGACGCGGGCCCGCCACTCCTCGCCCCACTTCGCGGCGAGACCGTCGAGGATCTCGGCGCGGTTGGCCTCCGAGCTCTGCCCGAGGCGGTTCATCGTGGCTCGCCGCAGGTGCGAGACGTAGGCGCCCTCGGTCACGACGCACCGCAGGCCGGCATCGCGCACCCGCAGGGCGAGGTCGATGTCGGAGCCGTAGCCGTGCCGGGGGAAGGCGACGGTGTCGAGGCTGCCGAGCCCGGCGATCCGGGCGGCGGAGAACGCGATGGCGGTGCCGTCGCAGAAGGGGACGTCGCGCAGGACGGGCCGCGGGACGTAGTCGGCTGCGGTGTCAGGGATCTCGTGGGCCCGCTGGTGCAGCCAGAAGTCGTCGTAGCACGCCGAGACGATGGCGATGTCGGGGTCGGTCGCGAAGGGGGCGACGAGGCCGTCGAGGAAGTCGAGGGAGAGGCGGGTGTCGTTGTTGAGCACGGCACACAGCTCGAAGCCGTCCGCCACCGCCGTCGCGAGGGCCCAGTTGGCGCTGCCGATCCAACGCAGGTTCTGCCCCGGACGGTGCACCGAGACGCGGGGGAGCGCGGTCGGCACGACGTAGTCCCCGGCGTTGTCGACAACGACGACCCGCGCGTGCGGGCACTCGTCGGTGCCGTCACGCGCCAGGTCGGCGAGCACCGTGTCCGTCAGCTCCGGGGCCCCGTGGGCCGGGATGACGACGAGGGTCGATGGGCGCTCAGACATGCTCAGCCACGCTCCGACACCCGTATCTCCTCCACCGACACCAACACCGACCACGGCGTCGCCGTGGCCCCCACAGGACCTGTTGAGCCTGTCACGCGGCGGCGTGGTGGTCCACACCGGTGCGCCGTCGCCCCCTCACCGACGCGTTGACGGGAGCGCTGTCCCCGCCGGTCCCACGCCTCGGCCGGGGTTCCGGAGGCCGGTCACGATGGCGTTACACTCGGTCGCGGAAGACATCCTTTAACCACCGTCCTGTGAGGCGGGGAAGGAGGTCCAGCGGCTGTGACCTGCCCTGACCTGAGCGTGCCCACCCCCAGCTCGAGCACCCCCGACGACGCCCGCGACGTCATGAGTGCGGCCGACATCTCCCGGGCGCTGCGGCGCATCGGTCACGAGATCCTCGAACGCAACAAGGGCAGCGAGGGACTCCTGCTCCTCGGCATCCCCTCTCGTGGTGTCCCGCTCGCTCGCCGTCTCGCCGCCGCCATCACCGAGGTCGAGGGTGACGAGATCCCCGTCGGCGAGCTGGGCATCACGCTTCACCGCGACGACCTGCGCCGGCACCCGGTGCGGGCCGCCCACCGCTCCCGGATCCCCGACGAGGGCATCGACGACAAGGTCGTCGTCCTCGTCGACGACGTCCTCTACTCGGGGCGCACCATCCGAGCGGCGCTCGACGCCCTCTCCGAGCTCGGCCGGCCGCGCGCTGTCCGGCTCGCCGTGCTCGTCGACCGCGGTCATCGCGAGCTGCCGATCCGGGCCGACCACGTCGGCAAGAACCTGCCCACCTCCCGCGACGAGCGCGTCCACGTGCGGGTCGCCGAGGTCGACGGCACCGACGTCGTGCGGATCAGCGGGGGTGACGGTCGATGACGAAGCACCTGCTCTCCTCCGCCGACCTCACCCGCGACGAGGTCGAGGACATCCTCGAGACGGCCGCGTCGATGCACGACCTCCAGCGCCGTGAGGTCAAGAAGGTCCCGACCCTGCGCGGACGCACCGTCATCAACTTCTTCTTCGAGGACTCCACCCGCACCCGCAGCTCCTTCGAGATCGCGGGCAAGTGGATGTCGGCCGACACGATCAACCTCTCGGCCAAGGGCAGCTCGACCTCCAAGGGCGAGAGCCTGCGCGACACGGCGATGACGATCGACGCGATGGCCGTCGACGCCCTCGTCATCCGGCACAACGCCTCGGGTGCCTGCCAGCAGGTGGCGCAGTGGGTCCGGGCCAGCGTCATCAACGCCGGTGACGGCACCCACGAGCACCCCACCCAGGCCCTGCTCGACGCCTACACGCTTCGCACGCGCGTCGGCGACCTCGACGGCAAGCACGTCGTCATCGTCGGCGACCTCACCCACTCCCGCGTCTTCCGCAGCAACGTCATCACCCTGCGCACCCTCGGTGCCAAGGTGACCGTCGTCGCGCCGCCGACGTTGATGCCCAGCGGGATCGGCCCGTGGAGCCGGTCCGACGGGTTCGCCACGAGCTGGGACCTCGATGCCGTCCTCGAGGGCGACGAGCCGGTCGACGCGATCATGATGCTCCGCGTCCAGCAGGAGCGGATGAGCGGTGGGTTCTTCCCCACCGCCCGGGAGTACACCGTCGGCTACGGCCTGACGAAGGACCGGCTCGCCGGCCTCGTCGCCCGCAACCCCGAGGTCCTCGTGCTCCACCCGGGCCCGATGAACCGCGGCCTCGAGATCGCCGCCGACGCGGCCGACGCACCCCAGTCGGTGGTGCTCGACCAGGTCTCCGCCGGTGTCGCGGTCCGGATGGCCGTGCTCTACCACCTGCTCGCGGGCGACGACACCGCCTCCGACCGCGGCGACTCCACCGATCACACCACCACCAGCGGGGAGCTGCTCCGATGACCCGACTGCTGATCACGGGCGCCCGTCTGCTCGGTGCCGAGGCGGCCGACCTCCTCGTCGAGGACGGCGTCATCCGCGAGATCGGGTCGCTCGCCGGCACGACGGCCGACCAGACGGTCGACGCCGACGGCCTGGTGGCCCTGCCCGGCCTCGTCGACCTGCACGTCCACCTGCGCGAGCCGGGCCGGGAGGACGCCGAGACCATCGCGACCGGCTCGGCGGCGGCGGCAGCCGGTGGCTTCACCGCCGTCTTCGCGATGGCCAACACGAGCCCGGTCACCGACACCGCTGAGGCTGCCGAGCGGATCCTCGACCTCGGCATCCGCTGCGGCCTGACCGACGTCGTCCCGGTCGGGGCCGTCACCAAGGGGCTGGCCGGCGCCGAGCTCGCCGAGCTCGGCCTGATGTCCCGCTCGCGGGCCCGGGTGCGGGTCTTCTCCGACGACGGCCACTGCGTCCACGACGCGCGCATCATGCGCCGGGCCCTCGAGTACATCAAGACCTTCGGCGGCGTCGTCTCCCAGCACTCCCAGGACCCACGGCTCGCCGACTCGTCCGCCTGCTGCCACGAGGGCGAGCTCTCCGGGCGGCTCGGGCTGCCCGGGTGGCCGGGCATCGCCGAGGAGTCGATCGTGGCCCGCGACGTCATGCTCGCGCGGCACACCGGCTCCCGGGTCCACGTCGCGCACGTCTCCACGGCCGGCACCGTCGAGGTCCTGCGCTGGGCCAAGGGCCTGGGCATCGACGTCACGGCGGAGGTCACGCCGCACCACCTCGCGCTCACCACCGACCTGCTCGCCGGCTACGACCCCGTCTACAAGGTCAACCCGCCGCTGCGGCCGGCCGAGGATGTCGAGGCCCTGCGCGCTGCGCTCGTCGACGGCACCATCGACGCCGTCGCGACCGACCACGCCCCGCACGCCCGGCACGACAAGGAGCACGCCTTCCCCGACGCGGCGTTCGGGATGCTCGGTCTCGAGACCGCGCTGTCCGTCGTCAGCGACCTGCTCGTGGGCACCGGCCGGCTCGGCTGGGCCGACGTCGCCCGCGTCATGTCGAGCAACCCCGCGCGCATCGGGCGCCTCACCTCGCAGGGCCAGCCCCTCGAGGTCGGCGCCCCGGCCAACATCACGCTCGTCGACCCCGACCGCGAGGTGACCGTCGACGCGGCGGCGAGCCGCAGCCGGAGCCGCAACAACCCGTGGCACGGGCGCACCTTCCGCGGGGCGGTCGTCACGACCGTGTTCCGCGGCCAGATCACGCACACGACCGAACGAGAGCTGACGACCGTGACGGAGACCAACCAGTGACCCTCAACGTCCCATCGAGGACCGGACTCGACCGGCTCCCAGCCCTGCTCGTCCTCGAGGACGGCCGCACCTTCCGCGGGTCCTCCTACGGCGCGATCGGTGAGACCGTCGGCGAGGCGGTCTTCTCGACCGGGATGAGCGGCTACCAGGAGACGCTGACCGACCCCAGCTACCACCGCCAGGTCATCGTCATGACGGCCCCGCACGTGGGCAACACCGGCGTCAACACCGAGGACGACGAGTCGACCCGCATCTGGGTCGCCGGCTACGTCGTGCGCGACCCCGCGCTGCGAGCGTCGAGCTGGCGCGCCACCCGCGAGCTCGAGGACGAGCTGCGCGACCAGGGCGTCGTCGGCGTCTGCCAGGTCGACACCCGCGCCCTGACCCGACACCTGCGCGAGCGTGGGGCGATGCGGGTCGGGCTCTTCAGCGGCGCCGCAGCCGACCGCCCGGTCGCCGAGCTGCTCGAGGTCGTGACCTCGAGCCCCCAGATGACCGGTGCCGCCCTCGCCGCGGAGGTCACGACGACCGAGGCGTATGCCGTGCCGGCCGTGGGCGAGAAGCGCTTCACCGTCGCGGCCCTCGACCTCGGCATCAAGGCGATGACGCCGCAGCTCATGGCGGAGCGCGGCATCGAGGTCCACGTGCTGCCGGTTAGCGCGACCCTCGAGGACGTTCTCGCCGTGGGGGAGGACGGCCCCGACGGGGTCTTCTTCTCCAACGGACCCGGAGACCCGTCGGCGGCGGACACCGAGGTGGCCCTGCTCCGCTCGGTGCTCGACGCGGGCGTGCCGTTCTTCGGCATCTGCTTCGGCAACCAGCTGCTCGGGAGGGCCCTCGGCTTCGGCACCTACAAGCTCAAGTACGGCCACCGCGGGATCAACCAGCCGGTGATGGACCGGGCGACCGGCAAGGTCGAGGTCACGGCGCACAACCACGGCTTCGCCGTCGACGCGCCCCTCGACACCGACAGCGACACCCCCTACGGGCGGGTCCGGGTCTCCCACGTCTGCCTCAACGACGACGTCGTGGAGGGGCTCGAGTGCCTCGACCGGCCGGCCTACTCGGTGCAGTACCACCCGGAGGCCGCCGCCGGCCCGCACGACGCCGCCTACCTCTTCGACCGTTTCACCGACCTGATGACCCACCACCAGCAGCAGAAGCAGGGAGTCACCGCCTGATGCCCAAACGCACCGACATCAGCAGCGTCCTCGTCATCGGCTCCGGCCCGATCGTCATCGGTCAGGCCTGCGAGTTCGACTACTCGGGCACCCAGGCCTGCCGGGTGCTCCGCGAGGAGGGCATCCGCGTCATCCTCGTCAACAGCAACCCGGCGACGATCATGACCGACCCCGAGTTCGCCGACGCAACCTACGTCGAGCCGATCACCCCGGAGATCGTCGAGGCGATCATCGCCAAGGAGCGACCCGACGCCGTGCTCGCCACCCTCGGTGGCCAGACCGCCCTCAACTGCGCGATCAGCCTGCACGAGGCCGGCGTCCTCGAGAAGTACGGCTGCCCGCTCATCGGGGCCAACGTCGAGGCGATCCAGCTCGGCGAGGACCGCGAGGCCTTCAAGGGCGTCGTCGAGCGGTGCGGCGCCGAGTCGGCCCGCTCGATGATCTGCCACACGATGGACGAGCTCCTCGTTGCCGCAGACGAGCTCACCTACCCCGTGGTCGTCCGTCCCTCGTTCACGATGGGTGGCCTCGGCTCGGGCTTCGCCTACGACGAGGCGGACCTGCGCCGGATCGGCGGCCAGGGTCTGCAGTACTCGCCGACGACCGAGGTCCTCCTCGAGGAGTCGATCCTCGGCTGGAAGGAGTACGAGCTCGAGGTGATGCGCGACCACGCCGACAACGTCGTCGTCGTCTGCTCGATCGAGAACCTCGACCCGATGGGCGTCCACACCGGCGACTCGATCACGGTGGCGCCCGCGCTGACCCTCACCGACCGGGAGTACCAGCAGCTGCGTGACATCGGCATCGCGGTCATCCGCGAGGTCGGGGTCGACACCGGCGGCTGCAACATCCAGTTCGCGGTCAACCCGGTCGACGGCCGGATCATCGTCATCGAGATGAACCCGCGCGTGTCCCGGTCGAGCGCCCTCGCGTCCAAGGCGACGGGCTTCCCGATCGCGAAGATCGCGGCCAAGATGGCGATCGGCTACACCCTCGACGAGGTGCCCAACGACATCACCCGCGAGACGCCCGCGAGCTTCGAGCCGTCGCTCGACTACGTCGTCGTCAAGGTGCCGCGCTTCGCCTTCGAGAAGTTCCCGGCCGCCGACCCGACCCTCACCACGACGATGAAGTCGGTCGGCGAGGCGATGGCGATCGGGCGCAACTTCACCGAAGCCCTCCAGAAGGCGCTGCGCAGCCTGGAGAAGAAGGGGGCCTCCTTCCACTGGGACGGCGACCTCACCCGCGTCCAGGCCCAGCGCCTTCTCGACGAGGCGCGCACCCCGACCGACGGGCGGATCGTCCTCGTGCAGCAGGCGCTGCGCGGCGGCCTCACCGTCGAGGAGGTGCACGAGGCGACCGGCATCGACCCGTGGTTCCTCGACCAGATCGAGCTCATCAACGACATCGCCGTGATGCTCGGTCAGGCGCCCGAGATGACCCCGGAGCTGCTGCGCCTCGTCAAGCGGCACGGCTTCAGCGACGCCCAGGTGGCGTCGGTGCGCCGGATGCCGGAAGCCGTCGTCCGCGGGGTGCGCCACGCCCTCGGGGTCCGCCCGGTCTACAAGACCGTCGACACCTGCGCCGCCGAGTTCGCGGCCACGACGCCCTACCACTACTCCAGCTACGACGAGGAGACTGAGGTCGCTCCGCGGGAGCGTCCCGCCGTCATCATCCTCGGGTCGGGGCCGAACCGGATCGGCCAGGGCGTCGAGTTCGACTACTCCTGCGTCCATGCGTCGTTCGCCTTGCGCGACAAGGGTTTTGACACCGTGATGATCAACTGCAACCCCGAGACGGTCTCGACCGACTACGACACGAGCAGCCGCCTCTACTTCGAGCCGCTCACCCTCGAGGACGTCCTCGAGGTGATCCACGCCGAGACCGCGGCCGGACCGATCGCGGGCGTCATCGTCCAGCTCGGCGGGCAGACGCCGCTCGGGCTCGCGCAGGCCCTCGAGGACGAAGGCGTGCCCATCGTCGGGACGTCGCCCTCGGCGATCCACCTCGCTGAGGACCGGGGCGCCTTCGGCCAGGTCCTCGCCAGGGCCGGGCTCATCGCGCCGAAGCACGGCACGGCCCTCAGCGCCGACGACGCCCTCGTCATCGCCCGCGAGATCGGCTACCCCGTCCTCGTCCGCCCGTCCTACGTGCTCGGTGGCCGCGGGATGGTCATCGTCTACGACGACGACGCCCTCGTCACCTACGTCGAGAAGGCCACGGAGGCCTCGCCCGACCACCCGATCCTCATCGACCGCTTCCTCGACGACGCGATCGAGATCGACGTCGACGCCGTCTTCGACGGTGAGGACATGTACCTCGGCGGCATCATGGAGCACGTCGAGGAGGCCGGCATCCACTCGGGTGACAGCTCCTGCACGCTGCCCCCCGCGACCCTGGGTGACAGCGAGCTCGACCGGGTCCGGGTGGCGACCCGCAAGCTCGCCGAGGGGATCGGCGTGCGCGGCCTGATGAACGTCCAGTTCGCGCTGGCCCAGGACATCCTCTACGTCATCGAGGCCAACCCGCGGGCCTCGCGCACCGTGCCCTTCGTCGCCAAGGCGACCGGTGTGCCGATCGCCAGCGCGGCCGCCCGGGTCATGCTCGGCGCCACGGTCCAGGAGCTGCGCGACGAGGGCATGCTGCCGCCCACCGGCGACGGGGGAGCGATGCCCGAGCACGCGCCGATGTCGTGCAAGGAGGCGGTGCTGCCCTTCACCCGGTTCCGCACCAAGGAGGGCATCGCCGTGGACTCGCTCCTCGGCCCGGAGATGCGCTCCACCGGCGAGGTGATGGGCATCGACACGAACTTCGGGACGGCGTTCAGCAAGGCCCAACAGGGCAGTGGCTCGGCCCTGCCGCGCTCCGGCGCGATCTTCGTCTCCGTCGCGAACCGCGACAAGCGCGCGATGCTTTTCCCGGTCAAGCGCCTCGTCGACCTCGGCTTCACGATCCTCGCGACGAGCGGCACAGCAGCGGTGCTGCGGCGCAACGGCATACCGGCGACCCTCGTCCGCAAGATCACCGAGCGGGGCGATGACGTCGACCCCGCGGAGACCTCGATCGTCGACCTGATCCGGGACGGCACGGTGCAGATGGTCGTCAACACGCCGTCGGGGCAGGACGCCCGGGCCGACGGCTACGCGATCCGCGCGGCGACGACGAGCGCCGACAAGCCGATCATCACGACGATCGCCACCCTCGCTGCGGCGGTGCTCGGGATCGAGGCCCAGCTCACCGAGGAGGTGCGCGTCACCTCGCTCCAGGACCATGCGCGGGCGCTCGACCTCTACGGCCGGCACACGGCGGAGCGGGCGGAGGCGAGCGCGTGAGCGCCGCACCCGACGCCGGTGGCCGTCGCGCCCGGGTCGTCCAGGAGCAGGCCGAGGTCATCGCGACGAAGCGGGTCGGGGCCTACCAGCACCTCACGCTCGTCGCCCCGGGCGTGGCCGAGCTGGCCCGACCGGGACAGTTCGTCGCCCTCGCCGTCGGCGGGGAGTCGTCCGCGGCGCTGCTGCGCCGGTCGTTCTCGATCCACAAGGTCAGCACCAGCGGCACCTACGGCGGGACCGTCGAGATCGTCGTGGCCGCAGTCGGACCCGGCACCCAGTGGATCGTCGACCGGTCCCCGCACGACCCGATCGGCGTCGTCGGACCCCTCGGGCGGGCCTTCCCGCTGCCGACCGGTCCGGTGCCGTGCGTCCTCGTCGGCGGCGGCTACGGCAGTGCGCCCCTCTTCTGGCTCGCGAGCGAGCTGCGGTCGCGCGGCTGCCGCGTCGAGATGGTGCTCGGCGCCGCGAGCGAGGACCGCCTCTTCGGCGTCGTCGAGGCCCGCCGCTCGACCGACGGGGTCACCGTGACGACCGACGACGGGTCAGCCGGGCACCGGGGCTGGGTCAGCGACGTGCTGCCCGAGGTCATCGACCGCACCGGTGCCGGCGTCGTCTACGGCTGCGGCCCGATGGGGATGCTGCACTCGATCACCGACATCGCCGCCGCCCACGGCGCGGTGGCGCAGATCGCCGTGGAGGAGTCGATGGCGTGCGGCGTCGGGGTCTGCATGACGTGCGTGATGCCCGTCGTCGGCAGTGACGGCCTCACCCGGATGGTGCGCTCCTGCGTCGAGGGGCCGGTCTTCCGGGGCGACCGCGTCCGGTGGGACGCCTTCGACGGCAACCACGCCCGCGTCCCCGAGGACGCCGTCGGCGCACCCAAGGGAGGTGGCCGCTGATGGTCGACCTGTCCGTCACCCTCGCGGGGCGCACGCTGCGCAACCCGCTCATGACCGCCTCCGGCTGCGCCGCCAACGGCAAGGAGCTGCACCGCTTCTTCGACGTCAGCGACCTCGGTGCCTTCGTCACCAAGTCGGTGATGGCCGACGCGCGGTCCGGTCGCGGCACCCCGCGGATGGCCGAGACGCCATCGGGGATGCTCAACTCGATCGGCCTGCAGGGCCCGGGGATCGACGTCTTCGCGGCCGAGGACCTGCCCTGGCTGCACTCCGTCGGCGCGAGCGTCCTGCCCTCCATCGCCGGAGGCTCGGCCACCGAGTTCGCCTCCGTCGCAGCGAAGCTGCGCGAGAGCCCCGGCTTCGAGGCGGTCGTCGGTGTCGAGGTCAACATCTCGTGCCCCAACGTCGCCAACCGTGGTCTCGTCTTCGCCTGCGACCCACTCGCGTCCGCCAAGGTGATCGCCCTCGTCCGTGAGCAGCTGCCCCGCGACGTCGGCGTCTTCGCCAAGCTGAGCCCAGACGTCACCGACATCACCTCGATCGCCGCCGCGTGCGTCAAGGCCGGCGCCGACGGGCTGACCATGATCAACACCCTCCTCGGCATGTCGATCGACATCGACCGGATGCGGCCGCACCTCGGCGGCGTCACCGGGGGACTCTCCGGCCCCGGTATCCGCCCCGTCGCGGTCCGGGCCGTGTGGCAGGTCAAGACGGCGATGCTCGAGGGACGCATCCCGACGGTCCCGATCATCGGGGTCGGAGGAGTCCGCACCGGGCGCGACGCGCTCGAGTTCGTCGCGGCCGGTGCGAGCGCCGTCCAGGTGGGCACCGCGACCTTCAACGACCCGAGCGCCCCGGTGCGAGTCCTCGCCGAGCTCGAGGAGCTGCTCGAGAGCAAGGGCGTCACCGCCTTCACCGACGTGATCGGCGCGGCGCACCAGCGCTGAGGCCGGAAGGAGCCAGACGATGACGACGTCCTTCGGGGTCAGACTGCGGCGGTCGATGGCCGTGCACGG
Source organism: Terracoccus sp. (assembly GCA_039928615.1). Lineage (GTDB taxonomy): Bacteria > Actinomycetota > Actinomycetes > Actinomycetales > Dermatophilaceae > JBDSSS01. The sequence goes on from JBDSSS010000015.1 coordinate 28,315, forward strand.
CCCGCTCTGCGTGGGGATCGACCCGCACCGTGCCCTCGTGGAGTCGTGGGGCCTGAGCTACGACGTGGCCGGGCTGGAGCGCTTCGCGCTGACCTGCGTGGAGGCCTTCGCCGGCCGGGTCGCCGCGGTCAAGCCCCAGTCGGCCTTCTTCGAGGTCTTCGGCAGTGCCGGCATCGCCGTCCTCGAGCGGGTCCTCACCGAGCTGCGGGAGGCCGGGACCCTCACCGTCCTCGACGCCAAACGCGGCGACATCGGCTCGACGATGGCGGCGTATGCCGAGGCCCTGCTCGGCACGGGTGCCGTCGCTCCGGCCGACGCCGTGACGCTGAGCCCCTTCCTCGGCTACGAGTCCCTGCGCCCCGCCCTCGACCTTGCCCAGCAGACCGGGCGCGGTGTCTTCGTGCTCGCGCTGACGAGCAACCCCGAGGGACCCTCGGTGCAGCACGCGCGGCACGAGGGTCGCAGCGTCGCCGCCAGCATCGTCGAGGGGGCGACGGTCGACAACGCCCTCGCCCGCGAGCGGGGCGACCTCGGCAGCGTGGGCCTCGTCATCGGGGCGACGGTCGGCACGGCGGTCCACGACCTCGGGCTCGACCTCGTCACCGCAGCGACACCGGTCCTGGCGCCCGGCTTCGGGGCCCAGGGCGGCACGGTGGCCGATCTCCACGCGGTCTTCGGAGCGGCGCGGGGCCAGGTGCTCGCCTCCTCCAGCCGGGAGGTCCTCGGGGCCGGGCCCGACGTCGCGAGCCTCGCCGACCAGGTGCGCCGGGTGTCCGACTCGCTGCGCTGAGCCAAGCACCGAAGCCCCTCGGCTCCCGAGCACCTGAGCCGCCACCTCGCTACCGTGGGCGCATGACGTGGTTGGTCCGCAGGCCGGTGCCCGCGCTCGGCGCGGCGGTGCTCCTGCTCGCCGTGCTCGCCGTGCTCGCCGTGCTCGCCGGCTGCTCGAGCGACGGCACGCCCGCCCCCACCACCGCTCCCATCTCTGCCTCCGCCCCCGCCCTGACCCCTGCGCCCGGGACGGCGACGTCCGCTGCCGGGTCGTCGACCGCCCCGTCCGCGGGTGCTGCCGATCCCGTGGCGGCCTACTGCACGGCCCTGCAGGACGAGCAGGGCGAGCTCACGGCCCTCTCCGGCGCCGTGACCGACCGCGAGGCCGTCCAGCGGGGCGTCGCCGCCCTGCAGCGGATCGAGGACGTGGCGCCCGCGGAGGTCCGTCCCGCGTGGGGCGACTTCATCGCCTTCGCCGTCACCGCCGAGAAGGGGGACGCGGCCGCGTTGGCCGGGGCCACCGCGCGGCTCACGGCCGCGAGCGCGACGATCGCCGAGCACGCCGTCCGGACCTGCGGCAGCGCCCCGCTCCCGTAGCCGGAGCCGGCCCGGCGTCGAGGGTCGCGTTGCGACGCCGCCCCGCGGGTCGCTAGGTTCGGCTGGACAGCACGAGCGGTGTCCGGCCCCGGACGCGCCCGTCACCCCTCTCGCGCGGACGTCCGCGCACCCACAGGCATCGAGGAGATCTTTCATCGTGGCCCTACCCCCGCTCACCCCCGAGCAGCGTGCTGCCGCCCTGGAGAAGGCCGCCGCGGCACGACGGGAGCGGGCCGCGGTGAAGAACCGGCTCAAGTACTCCAGCGGCTCCCTCTCCGAGGTCATCGAGGACGGCAAGATCGACCCCGTCATCGGCAAGATGAAGGTCACCGAGCTGCTCGAGTCGATGCCCGGCGTCGGCCGGGTCCGGGCCCGCGCGATCATGGAGCAGGTCGGCATCGCCGAGTCCCGCCGCGTGCGGGGCCTGGGCGCCAACCAGGTCGAGGCCCTGCTCCGACGGTTCGAGAAGCCGTGACCGCGACCGCTCCGCCGCGGCCCGGACGCCTCACCGTGCTCGCGGGTCCCACCGCTGTCGGCAAGGGCACGATGGCCGCCTACGTCCGCACCCACTTCCCCGGCGTCTGGTTCTCGGTGTCGATGACGACCCGTCGACCACGCCCCGGCGAGGTCGACGGGGTCCACTACCACTTCGTCGACGACCAGGAGTTCGACCGTCTCGTCGAGGCCGGCGAGTTCCTCGAGTACGCCGTCGTCCACGGCGCCGCGAAGTACGGCACCCCGCGTGGTCCCGTCGAGCGCGCCATCCGCAGCGGCCACGACGCGCTGCTCGAGATCGACCTGCAGGGTGCCCGCCAGGTGCGGCACACGTGGCCCGACGCGCTGTTCGTCTTCCTCGAGCCGCCGAGCTGGGAGGAGCTGGTCCGCCGTCTCGTCGGCCGGGGCACCGAGGGGGAGGCCGAGCGGGAGCGCCGGCTCGAGTCCGCGCGGGCCGAGATGGCCGCCCGCCCGGAGTTCGACGAGGTCGTCGTCAACGACGACGTTCGTCGGGCCAGCGAAGAACTCGTATCATTGATGAGATCGGGACGCGCCGAAGGGTGAGTCCTGCCGTGACGTGTGCGCCGCCAGCACCCCTGGCGCACGACCAGAGCACCGCCACTTACGCCAACGAACGAAACGAGAGCACCGTGTCCGGTACCAAGGCTGCCCCCATCGGCATCACCAACCCGCCGATCGACGACCTGCTGAGCATCGCCGACTCCAAGTACGCGCTCGTCATCTACTCCGCCCAGCGTGCCCGTCAGATCAACGCGTACTACTCCCAGCTGCAGGAGGGCCTGCTCGACTACGTCGGCCCGCTCGTCGAGACCGACGTGCACGAGAAGCCGCTGTCGATCGCGCTCCGCGAGATCAACGAGCACATGCTGACCTCCGTGCCGACCGAGGTCTGAGCCCCCGGTGGTTCCCGGGCAGCCGCTGCGGGTCGTCCTCGGGGTGACCGGGGGGATCGCCGCCTACAAGGCCTGCTCCCTCCTGCGGCTGTTCACCGCGGCGGGGCACGACGTCACCGTCGTGCCCACCGAGGCGGCGCTGCGGTTCGTCGGGGCCCCGACGTGGGCGGCCCTGTCGGGCAAGCCGGTCAGCACCGACGTGTGGACCTCGGTCCACGAGGTGCCCCACGTGCGCATCGGCCAGGAGGCCGACCTCGTCGTCGTCGCACCCGCCACGGCTGACGTCATCGCCAAGGCCGCCCACGGGCTGGCCGACGACCTGCTGACGACGACCCTGCTCACCGCGCGGTGTCCCGTCGTCGTCGCCCCGGCGATGCACACCGAGATGTGGGAGCACGCCGCCACGCGCGCCAACGTCGAGACGCTGCGGTCCCGCGGGGTCCACGTCATCGAGCCGGCCCGAGGGCGCCTCACCGGCAAGGACACCGGTGCGGGTCGTCTGCCCGAACCCGCCGAGCTGTATGCCGCAGCGCTGGCCGTCGTGACGCCGGTGGCCGTCCCCGACCCGTCACCCGAGACCGACGCCGACGCCGGCTCATCGGCATACCCGCTGCGCGGACGCACGGTCGTCGTGTCTGCCGGCGGCACCCGCGAGCCGCTCGACCCCGTGCGCTACCTCGGCAACCGCTCGTCCGGCAAGCAGGGCTACGCGATCGCCCGCGCTGCCGTGGCCCGCGGCGCCTCGGTCACTCTCGTGGCCGCCAACGTCGCGCTGCCCGTCCCCGAGGGCGTCGAGCTGGTGACCGTCGAGACGACGCTCGAGCTCAAGGACGCCGTCGAGGAGGCCGCCGACGGCGCCGACGTCGTCGTCATGGCAGCGGCCCCCGCCGACTTCCGCCCCGCCAGCGCGAGCGACAGCAAGATCAAGAAGGCCCCCGACCAGGGCGGCGCCGGTGGGCTGCGGCTCGACCTCGTCGAGAACACCGACATCGTCCGCGGGCTCGTCACGGCGCGGGAGCACGCGGGTGCGTCGCGCCCGATCGTCGTCAGCTTCGCCGCCGAGACCGGCGACGCGAACGGCTCCGTGATGGACCACGCCCGCGCGAAGTTCGCCCGCAAGGGCAGTGACCTGCAGGTCGTCAACGAGGTCGGCCGCGACCTCACCTTCGGCCACGACCACTCGACTGTCCACCTGCTGCGTCGCGACAGCGACGAGGTCGCTACCGTGGGGCCGGCGTCCAAGGACGCGGTCGCCGGTGCCGTGCTGGACGTCGTGGAGCAGCTGCTGCGCTGACGGCTACACTCTCGCAGCCCCTCCGCCCGCCCGTTTCCACCCCTTCCGTCCAGTCCAGGAGAGCAAGTGTCCGCACGTCTGTTCACGTCCGAGTCCGTCACCGAGGGACACCCGGACAAGATCTGCGACCAGATCAGCGACTCGATCCTCGACGCCATGCTCGGGCAGGACCCGCACGCGCGCGTCGCTGTCGAGACCCTCGTGACGACCGGTCTGGTCCACGTCGCCGGTGAGGTGTCGACGATCGGCTACGTCGAGATCCCTGCGCTCGTGCGCAAGACGATCCTCGAGGTCGGCTACGACGGCTCCGAGAAGGGCTTCGACGGCCGCACCTGCGGGGTGTCGGTCTCGATCGGCGCCCAGAGCCCCGACATCGCCCAGGGCGTCGACACCGCCCACGAGAACCGCCACGGCGGCGTCGACCCGCTCGACAAGCAGGGCGCCGGCGACCAGGGCCTGATGTTCGGCTACGCCTGCGACGACACCGCCGAGCTGATGCCGCTGCCGATCCACCTCGCGCACCGGCTCGCCGAGCGGCTCACCCAGGTCCGCAAGAACGGCGACCTCGCCTACCTTCGTCCCGACGGCAAGACCCAGGTGACGATCTCCTACGACGGCGACCGCGCCGTCAAGCTCGACACCATCGTCCTGTCGACCCAGCACGCCCCCGACGTCTCGCTCGACGGCATGCTCGCGCCGGACATCGCCGAGCACGTCTTCGAGCCGGTCCTCGCCGAGCTGCGGGACGCGGGCACCGACCTCGACGTCTCCGACTACCGGTCGCTGATCAACCCGACCGGCCGCTTCGAGATCGGCGGCCCGATGGGCGACGCGGGCCTCACCGGCCGCAAGATCATCGTCGACACCTACGGCGGCATGGCCCGCCACGGTGGCGGCGCCTTCTCCGGCAAGGACCCGAGCAAGGTCGACCGCTCGGCCGCCTACGCGATGCGCTGGGTCGCCAAGAACATCGTCGCCGCGGGCCTCGCCCGTCGCTGCGAGGTCCAGGTCGCCTACGCGATCGGCAAGGCGCAGCCGGTCGGCCTCTACGTCGAGACCTTCGGCACCGAGACCGTCCCGGTCGACACGATCCAGGCCGCGATCACGAGCGTCTTCGACCTGCGCCCCGGCGCCATCGTCGAGGCCCTCGACCTGCTCCGCCCGATCTACCGCCCGACCGCGGCCTACGGCCACTTCGGCCGCACCACCGCAGAGGGCGTCGACAACCCCTTCACGTGGGAGCGCACCGACCGCGTCGAGGCACTGCGCGCCGCTGTCGCCGGCTGAGGCTAGGTTCGCCCCCGTGGGGGACGAGACGACGCGGCGACCGGGCCAGGGCGCACTCCTTGGCGCCGGCCCGGTCGCGGCCGTCGTCGTGGAGACCCCGCTCGCCCACCTCGACCGCGTCTTCGAGTACACCGTCCCCGACGAGCTGCTCGAGACCGCCATGCCGGGCGCCCGGGTCAAGGTCCGCTTCGCCGGGCGTGACCTCGACGGCTACGTCGTCGCGCGGCGGGATGCCCCGGAGCACGACGGCCGCCTCCAGCCGCTGCGGCGCGTCGTCAGCCCGGAGCCGGTGCTCACCCCCGAGGTGCTCGCACTGTGCCGTGCCGTCGCCGAGCGGTATGCCGGGACGCTGAGTGACGTGCTGCGCCTCGCCGTGCCCAAGCGCCACGCCACCGCGGAGCGCAACCTCCCGACCGAGCCCGAGCCGCCGGTCGCCCTCGACGCTCCCGCGCCGGGCCCGTGGGAGGCCTACCCCGCCGGGCCCGCCCTGCTGCGCCGGATCGCGGAGGGGGCCGCCCCCGAGGCGGCGTGGACGGCGCTGCCCACGCGCTCGGCGGAGGCGGACTGGCCCGCCGCGCTCGCCGTCGCCGCGGCGACCGCCTCGGCCGCGGGCCGGGGCTCGGTGCTCGTCGTGCCCGACCACCGCGACGTCGACCGGCTCGACCGGGCCCTCACCGACCTCATCGGACCGGGGCGGCACGTGCGGCTCACCGCCGACCAGGGGCCGCAGGCGCGCTACACCGCCTGGCTCAAGGTGCTGCGCGGGCACGTGCACATCGCCATCGGCACCCGGGCGGCCGCCTTCGCGCCCGTCCGCGACCTCGGACTCGTCGCGTGGTGGGACGACGGTGATGACCTGCTCCACGAGCCGCGGGCGCCCTACCACGACGTCGGTGTTGTCCTCGCGATGCGGGCCCGGGCGACGGGGTCGGCCCTGCTCGCGGGCGGCTTCGTGCGGAGCCTCGCCACCGAGGTGGAGGTCGAGGCGGGCCGGCTCGTCTCCGTCGAGGCCGACGACGCGGCGCGCCGGGCCGCCGCGCCCCGGGTGACCATCGCCGGCGAGGGCACCGACGAGGAGCGTGACGGCGCGTCGGCGCGGGCCCACATCCCGTCGCGGGCCTGGCGCGTCGCCAGGGACGGCCTCAACGACGGGCCGGTGCTGCTCCAGGTGCCGCGCCGCGGCTACCAGCCGGCCCTGTCCTGCGCCGAGTGCCGCACCCCCGTGCGGTGCGCGCGCTGCCACGGACCGGTCGCCATCGGGGCGGCCGGCGGGGGAGCCGCCTGCCGCTGGTGCGGCCTGACGCTCGGTGCGTCGGGCTTCGAGTGCGACCAGTGCGGGTCCCACCGGCTCCGCTCCTCGGTGACCGGCGCCCGGCGCACCGCCGAGGAGATCGGTCGCGCCTTCCCGGGCACGACGGTGCACACCTCCGGCTCGGGCGAGGTGCTGGCGTCGGTGGGCTCGGAGCCCTCGCTCGTCGTCGCGACACCGGGCGCCGAGCCGGTCGCCGAGGGTGGCTACAGCGCGGTCCTGCTGCTCGACGCGTGGGCCAGCCTCGACCTGCCCGTCCTCGACGCGCCCCTGGAGTCCCTGCGGCGCTGGGCCACGGCGGCCTCCCTCGTCCGCCCGGGGCGGGCCGTCGTGCTCTGCGGGGCGCCCGAGGGCGTCGTGCTGCCCGCCATCGAGGCGCTCGTGCGCTGGGACCCCGCCTGGCTCGCCGAGCGCGAGCTCGCCGAGCGCCGGGAGCTCGACCTGCCGCCCGCCGTCCGGATGGCCCAGCTGACCGGGCCCCGGCGCGGCCTCGAGGAGGCCCTGCACCAACTTGAGCTGCCGCCGGGCGCGCAGCTGCTCGGGCCGATGCCGATCACCACCCCGCGGCGGCCCGCGGCCGAGGGCGGCCCCGTCGTCGACCGGCACGCCCTCGTGCGGATCGGTCTCGACGACTCCGCAGCCCTGACGCGGGCGCTCGCCGCGATGCGCGCCGTCCGATCCGCACGCAAGGAGGCCGAGGTCGTCACCGTCCGGGTCGACCCGAGGGAGTCCTTCTGAGCCGGGATGGCAGAGTGACCGCCATGCCCCGTGACCTCGACATCGTCCTGTTCGGCGCCTCCGGGTTCGTCGGCGCCCTCACCGCAGCGCATCTCGCCGAGCACGCCCCCGACGGGGTGCGCATCGCGCTCGCCGGCCGGTCGCGCTCACGCCTCGAGGCGGTGCAGGACGAGCTGGGCCGCGGCGCCGCTTCCTGGGAGCTCATCGAGGTCGACGCGACCAACGCGGTGGGGCTGCGCGCGCTCGCTGCCCGCACCGTCGTCCTCGCCACGACCGTCGGGCCGTATGCCGTCCACGGCCGCGAGGTCGTCCGCGCCTGCGCCGAGGAGGGGACCCACTACGCCGACCTCACCGGCGAGGTCCTCTTCGTGCGCTGGTCGCTCGACCACGTCGCAGACCGGGCGCGGGAGACGGGCGCGAAGATCGTGCACGCCTGCGGCTTCGACTCGATCCCCTCCGACCTCGGGGTGCTCGTCACCGCCGACCGGGTCGCGGCTGACGGCGCCGGTGAGCTCGCCGAGACGACGCTCGCAGTGCGCTCGATGAAGGGCGGATTCTCCGGCGGCACCATCGACTCGATGCGCCAGCAGGCGATCCAGGTACGGTCCGACGCCGCGGCCCAGCGCACGACGGCCGACCCCTACGGCCTCAGCCCCCGGCGGCCGGAGGAGCCGTCGTCGTCCGGCGGCGGCCGCCCGGCCGGGGTGCTCGACCGAGCCCAGCGGGCCGTGTCGGTCCAGCGGGACGGCGACACGGGACGCTGGAGCGGCCCCTTCGTGATGGCCGGCTTCAACACCCGGATCGTCCGGCTGTCCAACACGCTCTCCGACTGGTCCTACGGCCGGAGCCTGCGCTATCGCGAGGTCGTCGACTTCGGGTCGCGCGTGGTGTCCCCGGTCATGGCGGTCGGGACCGGTCTCGGGCTGCGGGCACTGCTCACGGCCATGGCCTTCACCCCGACGCGCGCGGTGGTGGACCGCTTCCTGCCCAAGCCGGGGGAGGGCCCGTCCGCCGAGGAGCGTGCCGCCGGCCGCTTCCGGATGGAGGTCCGGGCCTCGACGACGACCGGCGCCCGCTACCGCACGAAGGTCGGCGCCGACTACGACCCCGGATACGAGGGCACCGCCGTGATGTTCGGACAGGCGGCGCTGTGCCTCGCCCTCGACGGTGACCGGCTGCCCGACCGATCCGGGGTGCTGACCCCGGCCACGGCCATGGGCGAGGTGCTCGTCGACCGGCTCCGGGCCCACGACTTCACCTTCGACTGCGAGCGTCTCGACGACTGACCCGGGTGGGTCTGAGCCGACCACCAAAGAACTGCTTGACGGTGCACCGAGCTGGGCGGCATACTGCCAAACATGTCTTTGGAGGATGAGGCTCGGATCGGCCGGCTGCGGGCGACCGCGCACCCGCTGCGCCTGCAGATGCTCTCGCTGCTCACCGGAGCGGAGCTGAGCGCGGCGGAGGTCGCCCGTGAGCTCGGGGTGAGCCAGGCCAACGCGAGCTACCACCTGCGTCTGCTGCTCGACGCGGGCCAGCTCGTCATCGCCGGCGAGGAGGTCGTGCGGGGCGGGCGGGCCAAGAAGTACCGACACCCGTGGGACGACGCGACGGCCCGACCGAGCGCGACGCTCGAGCAGGACCGGCCCGCCTACGTCCGCGTCCTCGCCGACATGATCCCGCGGCGCTTCGAGGAGCGGGTCCACGGCGAGCCAGGGCTCTTCACGGATGCCGAGCTGTGGGTCGAGCCCGAGACGTGGGACCGGGTCATGGCGCTCGTCATCGAGGCCAGCACCCTGCTCCACGCGGCGGCCCGGCCACCGCGCACCGGGGGCACCGTCCGCACGGCCCTGTCGGTCGCGGCCTTCCGGCTCGAGGGCGGGGCCGGGTCGTGAGGCTCGGTGAGTCCCTCAGCGCGCTCGGGGACCGGCGCTTCGCGTGGTACTTCGCCGCCCGGACGGTCTCGACCGCGGGGTCGGTCATGGTGCCAGTCGCCCTCGCCTTCGCCGTGCTGCGCGTCGACGAGTCGGCCGGGGCGCTGGCGCAGGTGCTCGGCGTGCGCACCCTCGCGATGGTCGTCTTCCTCCTCGTCGGCGGCGTCATCTCCGACCGCTTCTCGCGGATCGCCGTGCTCCAGATGGCGCACGTGCTCACCTGCGTCACCCAGGGTGCGGCGGCCGTGCTCATCATCAGCGGGCACGCGACGCTCACCCAGCTCACCGTGATCGAGGGCGTCAACGGCGCGGTGTCCGCCTTCACCATGCCGGCGATGATGGGAATCGTCCCCCTCGTCGTCGACCGGAGCCGGCTGCAGCAGGCCAATGCTCTGCTCTCCTTCAGCCGGAGCAGCCTCGGCATCCTCGGCCCGGCGCTCGCCGGGCTCCTCGTCGTGGGCGTCGGCCCGGGATGGGCCCTCGCCGTCGACGCCCTGACGTACGTCGTCGCCGTCGTCTGCCTGAGCCGGGTCCGCCTGCCGCGCAGGGTGGCCGAGGCCTCGGCGGCTCGTCCGTCGATGGTGCACGAGCTGCGGGAGGGGTGGACGGAGTTCACGTCACGTCAGTGGCTCTGGGTCATCGTGCTCGTCTTCGGCGTCACCAACGCGATCGCCGTCGGGGTCATCGGGGTGCTCGGGCCGCTCGTCGCCACGACCACCGCAGCGATCGGTGAGGCGGGCTGGGGCCTCGTGCTCAGCGCCCAGGCGGTCGGCACCGTCCTGATGACCCTCGTCATGCTCCGGCTGCGCCTCGAGCGCCCGCTCCGGGCCGGGATGATCGCCTCGACGACGCTCGCCGTCCCGATGCTGCTGCTCGGGGTGGCGCCGGCGGTGCTGCCGGTCGCCGTGGGCTTCTTCCTCGCGGGCGCCGCGAGCGAGGTCTTCAGCGTCGGGTGGAGCACGGCCCTGCACGAGCACGTCCCGGTCGAGGTCCTCTCGCGGGTCTCGAGCTACGACGCGCTCGGCTCGTTCGTCGCGATCCCGGTCGGGACCTTCGTCTACGGTTGGCTGGCCACGGCGGTCGACCTCGAGACGCTCCTGCTCGCCAGCGCCGCCTGCTACGCAGCGATCTCGCTGTCGGCCCTGCTCTCGCCCTCGGTCCGTGCCCTGCGGCGCGCCGATCTCGCCCCGGCGGTCGCGCCCTAGACTGGCGCCGCCCCACCACCGTCACCGAGCAAGGACCGAGCCCGTGTCGATCAAGGACATCCGTCTCTTCGGCGATCCCGTGCTGCGCACGCCCGCCGCCGAGGTCGTCGACTTTGACAAGCAGCTCCGGGTGCTCGTCAAGGACCTCGAGGACACCCTCATCGACGCGCCCGGCGCCGGCCTCGCCGCCCCCCAGATCGGGGTCGGGCTGCGTGTCTTCACCTACTGGGTCGATGGCATCCTCGGCCACCTCGTCAACCCGAAGCTCGACCTGTCCGAGCTCGAGCAGGACGGCCCGGAGGGGTGCCTCAGCATCCCCGGCGTCACGGTCGACACCCGCCGCGCGCTCGACGTCGTCGCGACCGGGCAGAACATGTGGGGCGAGCCCGTCTTCCTCGAGGGCACGACGCTGCTCTCCCGGTGCGTCCAGCACGAGACCGACCACCTCGACGGCATCCTCTTCCTCGACCGGCTCGACGCCGAGGCGCGCAAGCAGGCGATGCGGGCGATCCGGGAGTCCGACTGGTTCGCCGACAACCCGCCCGAGGTCCGCATCAGCCCGCACTCGACCTTCGGGCGGGGGATGTGACATGAGGGTCGTCTTCGCCGGCACCCCCGAGGTGGCCGTGCCCAGCCTCGACGCGATCGCCGCCTCGGGCCACGAGCTCGTCGGGGTCGTCACCCGTCCCGACGCCCCCAGCGGACGCGGCCGCCGGATGGAGAGCTCCCCGGTCGCGCAGCGGGCCGACGAGCTCGGCGTCCCGGTGCTCCGCCCGGCCTCGGCCAAGGACCCCGAGTTCCTCACGGCCCTCACCGAGCTCGCGCCCGACGTGTGCGCGGTGGTCGCCTACGGCAACCTCGTGCCGCCCGCGGCGCTCGCGGTCCCGGCCCACGGCTGGGTCAACCTGCACTTCTCGCTCCTGCCGGCCTGGCGCGGCGCGGCTCCCGTCCAGCACGCGTTGATGGCCGGCGATGCCGTGACCGGGGCCTCCACCTTCCTGCTCGAGCGGGGTCTCGACACCGGCCCCGTCTACGGCGTGATGACCGAGACGGTCCGCCCCGGCGACACGGCCGGCGCGCTGCTCGACCGGCTGGCCACCGCCGGGTCCGGACTGCTCGTCGCGACCCTCGACGGCATCGAGTCGGGTGAGCTCGTCGCCCGGGCCCAGCCGGCCGAGGGCATCTCACTGGCACCGAAGATCGAGGTCGCGGACGCGCAGGTGCGCTGGTCGGCGCCGGCGCTCGCCGTCGACCGGCTGGTCCGAGGCTGCACGCCGGCACCGGGGGCCTGGACCACGTTCCGCGGCGACCGGGTCGGGCTGGAGCCGGTGACGGTCCTCGACGCCGAGGCTGTCGAGCAGGCCGGCGCCTCGGGCCTCGCGCCGGGCGCCCTGCACGTGACGAAGAAGGCCGTGCTCGTGGGCACGGCCACGACGCCGGTGCGGCTCGGCACGGTCCGGCCGCAGGGCAAGAAGGCGATGCCCGCGGCCGACTGGGCCCGTGGCGCACGCATCGACGCAGGAGAGCGGGTCGGGGAATGAGCGACGACAAACGGGGTCAGCGAGGCGGCGGTCAGGGCGGCGGCGGCCCGGCCGGACGCGGTCAGGGCGGCCGAGGCGAGGGCGGGCGCGGTCAGGGTGGACCTGACGGTCGCCGTGGCGAGCGGCAGCGTCCCGCCGCGCGAGAGCGGTCGGCCCAGCACCGCTCCGAGCAGCGTCCCTCCGAGCGGGCCCGACGCACCGACCCGACGCGGCTCGCGGCCTACACGGTGATGCGCGAGGTCGCCGACGGGGCCTACGCCAACCTCGCCCTGCCGCGCCTGCTCCGCGAGAAGCACCTGACCGGCCGCGACGCCGGCTTCGCGACCGAGCTCGTCTACGGCGCGACCCGGATGTCGGGCCTCTACGACGCGATCATCGCCGTCGCCGCGGGCCGTCCGGTCGACAAGATTGACGCCAACGTCCTCGACACGCTCCGTCTCGGCGCCCACCAGATGCTCGGGATGCGCGTGCCCACGCACGCCGCGGTCGACGAGACGGTGGCGCTCGCGCGCCAGGTCAACGGCGCCGGAGCCTCCGGCTTCGTCAACGCCGTGATGCGCCGGATCAGCGAGCGTGAGCCGGATGCGTGGCTCGAGCTCGTCACGGCCGGGATCGACGACCCGGTCGAGGCGCTCGCCCTGCGCACCTCGCACCCGTTGTGGATCGCCAAGGCGATGCGGGCCGCCCTCATCGGGCACGGGGCGACGACCGCCGACGAGGTCGGACCCGACCTCGAGTCGCTC
>JBDSSS010000016.1:0-28277 GCA_039928615.1 Terracoccus sp.
AAGCGATCCACACCCCACCCTCGGTCCCGGTGGCCTTCACGCGGTCCGACGCGTCCCCTGCCATGCAGTTGAAGAGCAGCACCTGACGCCCGTCGACAACGTGAGTCTGGAAGACCTCGAGCTGCCCGAACCCCTGGCCCGGCTCCGACAGCGGCTCCCGCAGCTCCCAGGCCTCCAGGTCCGCCGACCACGCGTGACCGACGACCCCGCGGTCCACCCGGTCCGACGGATCGTGGGCCGGCCCCACCGCCGAACGGGCGGTGATCAGCATGTGCCACCCGTCCCCGTCAGGGTCGGCGAAGACCCACGGGTCGCGGAAGGCCTCGTCGTGCCAGTTGCCCTCGGGCGGGGGCGCGTACTTCTCGTACCACTCGCCATCGGCCTGCAGCACCGGCCCGGGAGCCTTGTCCCACGTGTGGAGGTCGGAGGACACGGCATACCCGATGGACTGGATGTTGGCTCCGGTCTCGGGCACGAGCGATGACCCGGTGTAGAACATGAACCACCGCCCGTCCGGGTGCCGCACCACCGACCCGGTCCACGTCGCGAGGTCGTCGAAGGCCGGCGCGTCCGAGCGCACCAGCGCGTCGACGACGCGCTCCCAGTGGACGAGGTCGGAGGACACCGCGTGCCCGATCGACGCGCGGTAGTGCCGGGCGTGCGGGTCGCGAAGTGCACGCGACGCGTAGAGGAAGAAGAGGTGGCACTGGTCGCCGTCGTCGACGGTCCAGAAGTCCCACACCCACGCCTCGGGGAGCTTGAACACGATCAGCCTTTCACGCCGGATGGAGCGATGGAGTTGATGAAGGATCGCTGGAAGGCGATATTAAGCACGAGCGCGGGAGCGGTGATCATCGACGCGTGGGCCATGATCTGGCCCCACGAGGTGTTGACCTGCTTGACGTAGTCGATGCCGACCATGACCGGGCGCAGCTCCTCCGACTGGACCGACATCAGTGGCCAAAGGTACTGCTTCCACGTCGGCAGGAAGGTGAGGATCGCGGCCGACGCGACGGCCGGGCCGGCGAGCGGCATGACGATGCTGCGATAGATCCGCAGCCATCCCGCGCCGTCGACCCTAACCGCCTCGTCGAGCTCCTTCGGGATCGAGCTCAAGGACTGGTGGAAAAAGGCAGTGGCGCCGAAGGGGACGATCCGCACGTGCTCCGGCCGACGTCCTCGCCGGGTGAGCACCTCATCGAGGTGCGGATCCACGTCCGCGGGTCGATCCTGCGCCGCTCTTCCTGAGAGGGTCACGCAGGGAGCCGGGGTACGACTGGGGCGAACCCATCCCGCCCAGCACCGAGGACTCCCATGCCACTCGTACGGATCGACGTCATCGAAGGCCGCTCGGACGAGGCGCTGCGTCGCCTCGCTGACGTCGTGCAGGAGGTCATGGTCGAGCACTTCGCGGCTCCCGAGCGCGACCGCTTCCAGGTCATCCACGAGCACCGCCCCGGCCGGGTCATCGCCCTCGACGCCGGTCTTGGCTTCGACCGCACCGACGACGTCGTCGTCATCCAGATCACCGAGCAGGGCCGCGACGAGGCGCAGAAGAAGGCGACGTATGCCGCTCTCGCGCAGCGTCTCGAGGCCGAGTGCGGCCTCGCTCCCACCGAGCTCGTCATCTCCGTCGTCGAGAGCACCCCGGCTGACTGGTCATTCGGGATGGGTCGGGCCCAGTTCCTCGAGGGCGACCTCTAAGGGTTCGCCGGGTGAGCCGGGCCAGGTTGCAGCGTGGTCACCTCTTCGCGCTGATTGCCCCAAACATCCAGCCTGCCCCCTTTCACCGGGATACGGTGGCGCACCTCACCGCCCCCATCCCAGGAGCCTTACCCGTGAACTCGCGCATCCCCGTCGCCCTCCTCCTCGCCATCGCCGTCTCCGCGACCTCGGCGTGTGGAACATCTGCGGAAGGGGCGGGCAGCACCGAGCGCATCCAGCTCGTCGACGAGGTGGCCACGCCGAGCCCCACCTCGAGCATCAGCCTGGGCGAGACCCCGAGCGCAGCACCGAGCGAGACTCCCAGCGCCACCCCCACTCCGACAGACACCGAGGATGCCGCTGCTGCGGCTGCTGCGGCTGCCGCCGCCGCTGCCGTGCTGGTCTCCAAGACCGAGGCTGAGGCCGAGGCTGCGGCCAAGAAGATCAGGGCCGAGGCGGATGCGAAGGTCAAGGCGGCTGCAGACAAGGCGCGGGCGACCGCCGCTGCAAAGGCCAAGGCGACCGCCACCGCAAAGGCGAAGGCCGCTGCCACCGCAAGGGCCAAGGCCGCAGCTGCTGCTGCCGCCAAGAAGAAGGCAGCGGTGAAGAAGAAGGCAGCCGCACCCCTGCCGCTGAAGAGCGTCTACTACAAGAACTGCGCGGCGGTCCGGGCCGCGGGCGCGGACCCGATCTATCGGGGTCAGCCGGGCTACGCGAGCCACCTCGACCGCGACGACGACGGCATCGGTTGCGAGTGAGCCGCTACGCGCGGTGAAACCACTGCGACGTCCGGAGGCACCACCCCGTCATTCGAGCAGGCCGCGGCGAGCCGCCTCCACGCCGGCCTGGAAGCGACTCGTCGCTCCCAGCTGGAGCATGACGTCACTCATCAGCCGCCGGACGGTCCGCGTCGACAGCCCGAGGCGGCGGGCAGCAGACTCGTCCGTGGTCCCGGACGCAAGCATCTGCAGCAGATGCTTGGCTTTCACGCCCGTGAGCGGGACGTCCCGGCGCCGGGCCTCGCCGAATGGCTCGGCCAACAGCCAGACCGTCTCGACGTAGTCGACCAGAGCAGTGACGATGGCCGGCGAGCGGACCTCCACGGCACCTTGGGACGGATCGCCGACGACGCGCGGCAGGAGCGCCACCTCCCGATCCACGAGCACCAGCAGCATCGGGACCTCCGGCATGGTGCGCGCCTCGCCACCGAGCTCGGTCAGCCAGTTCGCATAGGCCAGGGTCGCCGGATCATGGCGGAAGCTGTCCTGGTAGACCGCCCTGATCGCCACGCCCTGCTCGAGTGCCCTCTGGTTCAGCGGCTTGCTCGCCGCCATCGCGTCCGGTCGGTGCTGGCGACCAGGGTTGAGCGACAGGCACTCCGACCGTGCGCCGAGCGCCAGCTCCTCGAGCCGCCCCCGGACCGCATCGACCGTGAGGTGGTGCACGAGCGCTTCACGGTGCATGTGAGCGTCGTGCTCGGCCGTCATGGTCTCCATCAGCGCGCGGACCGAGGCGACGCGCTGTGTCTGGGCTGCAAGCTCGACCTCGGCCTGCGCAACGAGCCTCGCCATGCCCACCCTCGGCGCTGACGGGAGGAGCGTCAGAGGCTCGTCCTCGCTCGGTCGGAGCAGGGCCACGTCGGCCAACGTGTCGAGAGCCGCGCGCACCGCCTCCTCGCTCATGGAGAGCGCGGCCGCAAGGTCCGAGACCGTCCGCCCGTGGTCCTCGAGCATCGCTCGATAGACCGTCGCGGCATCGTCGAAGTTCATCCCCCACCCCTGTCTGGGCGTGACCGGAGAGCGATGGACCCCTGCGTCTCTCACAGCCGGTCGTGTCCGCCAGCGGACAGGCCCGTTGCGGACAGAGCCTAGCTCTTCCGAGCCCGCCTGACGGGGAGCAATCTTCATCCATCGGAACCCCCGCAGCGACCACAGGCTCACCTGAGATCGCTAGCCAGAGACAGGAACCCACGCCATGAACCAGCCACAATCTCCCTCCGTTGGTCTCCTCTCTGGGGCGAGCGCCTCGTCTCCGGCCCGCGCCGCCGCGCTTGCCGTGGCCGGCCTTCTCATGGCATTCGCCTCGACCTTCTGTGTCGCCGCGTCCACCAACGCACACCCGTTCGACGCGGCCCACTCCACCGTCCGCGGCCAGGGGGTCATCCTGGCCGGCGGATTCGAGTGGGGCTCGACCGGACGCCACTGAGATGTACCTGCTGTCCGTCAGCCTGGCCCCGACCGCCGACTCGACGATGCACATGCCGGCAGCCGCGCTCGGCGAGGCGCTCACCGCGGCCATCGCGCTGATGCCCTTCGTCCAGCACACCCGCACCCGGACCAGCGCGAGCCGCGTCGACATCGGGGTCTTCGTCACCGCGATCAGCCGCTCCGATGCCGGGGCGAGGCACCGAGAGCTGGTCGCGGCAGTGAACGCCTTGGTCGCTCAGGGGCCCTGGTGGGTCACCACCTTCGACCCACCGTGATCGCCACCCCGAACCGTTTCCACCTCGACGTCATCCACCCCAGCACCGATCCGCACCACCCCACCCTCACCCAAGGAGAAGAAACCATGTCGATCCGTACGCTCCTCACGAAGGGCGTCGTCATCGCGACCGCCTCAGCCGCCATCGGGGCCTCGGTCGCCGGCCCGGCGAGCGCTTCGACCGCCAAGTGTGAAAGCAGCGGCACCGCCACCACCTGCTACCAGCTCACGAGCACAGCCGGCTCGGGCTTCAAGACGCTCTTCACCGATGCCCTCATCAACTCGACCTCGGGCAGCGCCAGCCTGACCTGCCGGGTCGACTACAGCAGCTCCTACACGTCGAGCACCACCGTGTCGGTCAGCACGTCGGTGAAGGCCTTCCTCGTCGCCTCGGTCGACGCGTCGGTGTCGGCGACGGTGACGAACTCCGTGACCGCCACGGTGGGATCCAGCGTCACCACGACCGTGCCGGCCCACACGACGCGCTATTGCGACCGAGGCACCTACCTGTACAAGGGAACGGTGCGCAAGACCGGGTCGAACGGGATGAACACCATCCCGACGAGCTACTTCTACATCACGGCGCCCGCCGTGCTGGCCTGGCGCTTCCGCTGAGGTGACGTCGTGCGATCCCTGCCCTCTCTCGCGCTCGCGTCTGCGTGTGCTGTCGCACTGACAGCCTGCGGCGCGAACGGTTCACCGTCCCCGGCCACGGTCACCACCCTCGCACCCCCCTCCGCGGCGGTCGGCGACTCAGTCATCACCACCGCAGCGGGAGAGGGCGGATCGCCCAGCACCAGAGAGGTCACGACGGACGGGAGCTATGTCGCCTACCTCGTGTGCCACGGGGGCCAGCAGGTGGTCGTGCTCTCCAGCGCGACCGGCTCCGACACTCCCGTGCCCTGCACGGGTCAGGTCTCCCGGGTCCGCTACCTCACGGACAGCAAGCGTGACTCCCTCACCGTCACGTCCGACGCCGCCCAACAGTGGGCGCTGACCGTGGCCGACACGACCATCGGCGGCTGAGCCTGCCCGGTGGCGGCACCTGGAGACATCCTCGTGCCGCCACCGCCCTGCGGGGCGACGGGCCCGCACGACTACTGCTTGAGCCGGCCCCAGCCGTGCCACTGGTCCAGCTCGATCCAGGCGCTCACCCGTGCCCGGTCGCGGACGGCATACGGCCGGCCGGTGTAGTGCGTCGCGATCCGGTCGATGTCGACGAGCCCGTCGTCGTCGACGAACTCCACGATCCGGCCCTGGAGGCTGACGTGGGTGATCCAGTCGTCAGGGTCGATCGCCGACAGCGCCACGCGAGGGTCAGCGCGCATCCACTCGAGACGCTTGCGGCCGCCGTCCATGTTGACGAGCACCCGGCCCTCCTCGTAGAGGTACCAGGTCGGCACCGAGGCCGGCGCCCCGTCCGGCTTGAGGCAGCTGATCGTCGCGTGCCACGGGTGGGTCAGCGCCTCGGCGACGGCGGTGGGCAGCGGCGGCTTCGGCATGGCGGTCTCCTCGGGCGAGCGTGGTCCGGATCCCTCAACCTAGCGCCGCTCAGACGGCCCCGCGCTGGACGTTGACCTGCTCGAGCAGCTCGGCCACCTGCTCGCGCGTCGCCGTCATCCCGGGGAAGGCGACGATGCGCCCGATCGGCGCCGATCCGACGAGGGTGAGCATCTCGGGGTCGGCGAGCATGGACTTGTGACCGCCCTCCTCCGAGGCGCCCGGCCCCGCCCCGAGCGCGTCCGCGATGACGGCCGAAGCAATGGGGTCGGCGAGGATCTCGGCAATCGAGGAGTCGAGCGAGAAGGGCATCTGCACGTCGTCGCCCGGCACCTCGACGGTGCCCGACACCCGCAGGTCACGGCTCGACGCTCCGACCGCGACGGCATACGTCCCGCCCTCGACGACCCACCGGTCGACCCGCACGTCCCAGACCGCGAGGTCCTCGCGCCGCAGCCGCACCGTCACCTCGCGGCTCTCCCCCGCCGCCAGCGCGACGGAGGCAAAACCCTTGAGCTCCTGAGGCGCCCGCGCCACGACGGACTCTGCGAGCGAGACGTAGGCCTGCACGACCTCGCGCCCGTCGCGCGACCCCGTGTTGGTCACGGTCAAGGTCACGTCGACGCCGCCCTCGTCGGCCGTCAGCGACAGCCCCGAGTAGTCGAACGTCGTGTACGACAGTCCGTGCCCGAAGGGGAAGGCCACGTCCAGCTCTCGAGCGTCGTACCAGCGGTAGCCGACGAAGAGCCCCTCGCCGTAGCGGACGTGCCCGCGCTCGCCCGGGAAGTCGAGGAACGCCGGGGAGTCCTGCAGCCGCACCGGGATCGTCTCCGCGAGCCGCCCCGACGGGTTGACGTCGCCGTAGAGCACGTCGGCCGTCGCCGAGCCGCCCGCCTGCCCGAGCAGCCAGCCCTCGACCACCGCAGCCGCCCGGTCGACGACCTCGCCGAGCCGCACGACCGAGCCGTTCGACAGCACGACGACCGTGCGCGGGTTCTCGGCGACCACCGCGTCGAGGAGCTTGAGCTGCTCGACCGGCAGCTCGATGTCGGGGCGGTCGAAGCCCTCCGACTCGCGAGAGTCCGGCAGCCCGAGGAAGACGACCGCGACATCCTTCGACCCGGCCAGCGCGGCAGCCTCGGCTACGAGCCGCTCGGCCAGCACGCCCGCGTCCGCGTCATCGTCGAGGACGAACCCCGCGGCATACCCGATGCTCTCCTCCCCCGCCTGCGCCATGATCGCCCCGAGCGCGCTGTCGAGCTGCGTCGGGTTGATGAACGAGCTGCCCGCGCCCTGGAAGCGCGGCGTCTTCGCGAACGCCCCGATCACGGCCACCGACTGCGACCGCTCGAGCGGCAGGATCCCGTCGTTGGTGAGCAGCACGACGCTGCGCCCCGCCGCCTCCCGCGCGAGCGCGTGGTGCGCCTCCGCATCGTAAGCGGCGCCATGAAGTGCCGATGAGTCGCCTTGCGCTGCAACGGATCCTGAGCGTGACACCGCCTTCTGCACCATCGACACGACCCGCGCCGCGCCCCGGTCGAGCACGGCCTCGTCAAGCCGCCCGTCCCCGACAGCGGCCACGATCTCGGCGTCGGTCCGCCCACCACTGGCCGGCATCTCGAGGTCGAGCCCGGCCACGAGCGCGGAGACGCGGTCGTTGACGGCGCCCCAGTCCGACATGACGAGGCCATCGAAGCCCCACTCGTCGCGCAGCACCGACGTGAGCAGCCACGGGTCCTCCGAGGCGTAGGTGCCGTTGATCCGGTTGTAGGAGCACATCACCGTCCAGGGCTGGGCCTCGGTGACGACCCGCTGGAAGCCGCGGAGGTAGAACTCGCGCAGCGCCCGCGGGTCGATGTCGGCCGAGACGCGCATCCGGTCGGACTCCTGGTTGTTGGCCGCGAAGTGCTTGACCGACGCCCCGACCCCCTGGCTCTGCAGCCCGCGCACGAGGGCCGCCCCGAGCGTCCCGGCGACGAGCGGGTCCTCCGACAGGTACTCGAAGTTGCGGCCGCACAGCGGCGTCCGCTTGATGTTGATGCCGGGGCCGAGGAGCACGCCGACCTCCTCGGCGACGGCCTCCTCGCCGAGCGCGACCCCGACCCGCTCGAGCAGCTCGGGGTCGAAGGTCGCCCCGAGCGCCACGGCCGGCGGGAAGCAGGTGGCCGGGACGGCGTTGCGCAGCCCGAGCCCCTCGGCCCGCTCCTTGCGCACGCCGTGCGGTCCGTCGGTGAGCATGATCGCCGGAAGACCCACGCGGTCAACGGACTTCGTGTGCCACATCCCCTCGCCGCTCGTCAGCGACGCCTTCTCCTCCAGGGTGAGCCGGGCGACAATCTCCTCCGGGGTCCCTGCTGCACTCTCGGCCGGTGCTGCGGTGTCGCTCATGGTCGTCCCTTCCCCGGGGCCGCCTCACCGCGACCGTCGAGAAAACCATATGGCAGTGGGTTTTCAGCGACAAGGGTCCGACCAGGGTCAGTACGATGCGGTCCATGGCACGCCGGGGTTCCTACGCGAAGGGCGTCGCGAAGCGCGAGGAGATCCTCAGCACGGCCCTCGACGTCGTCGCCCGCCACGGCTACCGCCGCACCTCCGTGCGCGAGCTCGCCGACGCCGTCGGCCTCAGCCCCGCCGGCCTGCTCCACTACTTCTCCTCCAAGGAGGAGCTCTTCGCCGAGATCCTCCGCAAGCGCGACCAGCTCGACCTCCAGCGGTATGCCGCCGACGGCGCTCCCGTGACGACCACCCTCGTCGACGTGGTGCGGCACAACGCCGACGTGCCGGGCCTGGTCCAGCTCCACGCCCAGGTCTTGGTCGAGGCCTGCGACCCGGAGCACCCCTCCCACGCCGACTTCCGCGACCGCTACGCGCGGCTGCGACACGCCCTCGCCGACGCCCTCAAGGCCGATGCAGCCTCGGACGCCGCCGCCACCGCCTCGGCTACCGTCGACGCCGAGGTCGCTGCCGCCCTGCTCGTCGCGGCCGCCGACGGCCTGCAGACCCAGTGGCGGCTCGACCCGTCGATCGACATGGCCGCCCACCTCGAGGTGCTCGTCGACCTGCTCGCCGCCCACGTCGCGCGTTTGGACCCCGACCCGGACGAGCGCCTCAGTCCTTGACGGCGCGCCCGATGAAGAGGAAGCCCCACGGGCGCATCACCGTGGGGAACGGGCCGTACTCCTGGTTGAGGGACTCGGTCCGCAGGCCGGACGCCTCGACCAGCTCGGCGATCGGCCGGGTCAGGTGGCAGCCGTCGAAGAGCACCTTCTGGAGCGGCTCGATCCGCCGCTGCCAGCGGCGCACCCCGGCCTCGGGGGCACTGCCGTGCTCGAGGAAGTGCAGGGTCCCGCCCGGGCGCAGCACCCGCCGCGCCTCGGCGAGCGCCAGCGCCGGGTCGGGGATCGTGCAGAGGGTCAGCGTCGTGAGCACGGCGTCGACGCTCTCGTCCGGCAGGTCGAGGCGCTGCCCGTCGAGGCTCCCACGCACGACCGGCACCGGCGAGTCCTCGCGGCGCTCCGCCGACAGCTGCCAGGCGACCTCGGACGGCTCGACCGCCACGACCTCGTCGACCTCAGCGGGATAGACGGCGACGTTGAGGCCGCTGCCGAAGCCGAGCTCGACGACCCTGCCGTGCAGACCGGCGACCGCCCGGGACCTCAGCGCCAGCACCCTCGGGTCACCGCTACCGGCGTTGACGAGGCGCGGCGTCACCTCTCGTGCCCACAGTCCCATGCCCCGAGAGTAGGCCCGGGTGGTGAAGGCTTCTGGCCCCCAGGGGGGCGCAAAGCCTTCACCACCGCCGCGAACGGGCTCCGCTCAGCCGGCGTCGGGCGCCACGAGCACCGGCAGCTGCTTCTCGAACATCGCGTCGAGGGTCAGCGACGGCAGGATGTGGCCCTGGTTGGCCGCGGCCTTGGCGACGTCGGCACCCCAGGTCGCGGCAGCGAGGCGCTGCAGCGGCGTGCCGTGGTGGCCGGGGTTGTCGAAGGAGCAGTCGCCGACGTTGTAGAAGTTCTGCTCCGCCTCGATGACGCGCGCCGTGTTGAGCGCGAGACCACGCTTGCTCGTGACGAAGTAGGTGCCGAACGCGTCCGCCATCAGCTCGGTGCGACGGGTCGCCTCCGGGCCGGTGAGGTCGGTGACGAAGAGGTTGTCCTCGTACTGCACGTGGTGGGCCATCTCGTGGCCGAGCACCGCGCTCGGGCCGACGTCGCGGAAGCCGGTCTTGTCGAGGGCGTCGAGGATGCCGTCGCCGAAGATCATCTTGTCGGGCAGCGCCGCGATCGTCGGGTCGGCCTCGCCGGCGCCGCTGAAGGCGAAGGCGTTGAGGGTGAAGAGCGGGTTGTCGCCGCCCCGCAACGCGGGCGTGCCGCGGACGAAGTCGACGATGCTCGCCGCGTAGCTCGCGCCGGCCGCTCCGTCGATGCCGTAGAGGAGGGCGAACATCCGCTGCACGCGGGACACGTCGGTGAGCATCGAGCCGTGCATCGCCATGATCTGGATGTCGTCGAGCTTGACGTCCCAGAAGCGCTTCGTCGCGGAGAAGGCCCGGTTGAGCTCGTTCTTGTAGTCCTTGGGCAGCGCGTATGCCGGGTCGCCCGTCGTGCCGTAGAAGAGCGCGTCGTAGGTGGGGAAGTCGAGCAGGCCGAAGGTCAGCAGGATGACGATCGTGTTCGTGTCGAGCGCGCCGACGAGCTGGTTGACGTAGGCGTCGAGGGCCGTCGAGCTGCAGACGTACTGGGTGCCGTCGATCGCGGCGGCGAGGCGGGCCTCGACGGCGTCGCGCACGGGCGAGCGGTCGACGCCGGCCTTGGCGAGGGCCGCGGTCTGCCGGGCGCGGAAGTCCGCGGGCAGGCTCGTCAGCAGGGCGTCGAGCTGCCTGGCCTGCGCGGGCGAGAGGCGGCCGGCGACGGCAGGGTCGATACCCGCCGAGCGCAGCTTGGCCGCGGACGCGCTCGAGACGCTGCCGCCCGACGAACCGGGCGCGGACGGGTTGGCGGCGACCGTGGCGGCGCTCGCCGACGTCACCGGGAGGGTCACGCCGAGCGACAGGACGAGGCCGGCTGCGGCGAGGGTGCAGGCGGTGCGGGTGGTGCTGGTCTTCATGGTTCCCCTTCGATCGTCCAGGCTGGTGGTCAGCCATGGGTCTGCCGGGTTCCCCCCGGACGCTCAATGATGCGGCTTTGGTCGGGAAAATGTCGATTGTTTGCATCTCGGCTGCACGCGAGGGCAGCGGAGGCTGCGTACCCGGCCCAGCGGCATACCCCTCGGCTGTCGTTGCCCGTGGCTACGATCGGCGGGTGACCTCGAAGCCCGCTGTCGTGGAGGCGCCCGGACCCGACGGGGTGCGGGAGGTGAGGGTGTCCAGCCCCGACCGGGTGCTCTGGCCGGCCGAGGGGATGGCGGACGGCCAGCCGGTCACCAAGCTCGACCTCGCGACCTATCTCGTCGCGGTCGGCGACCCGCTGCTGCGCGCCCTCGGCGACCGGCCGGTGACGCTCCAGCGCTTCCCCGAGGGCATCACCGGCGAGGAGTTCTTCTCCAAGAACCCGCCCAAGGGCGTGCCCGAGCACGCTCGCACCGTCATGTGCACGTATCCCTCGGGACGGCGGCACACCCAGCTCGTCGTCGACGAGGTCGCGACCGCGGTGTGGGCCGCGCAGATGAACACCATCACCTTCCACCCATGGCCGGTCCGCACGGCCGACGTGGACCAGCCCGACGAGCTACGCATCGACCTCGACCCGCAGCCGGGGCGCAACTTCGGCGACTCGGTCGAGGCGGCGTTCGCGCTGCGCGAGCTGATGGCCGAGCTCGGGCTGACCGCGTTTGCCAAGACGAGCGGCAACCGGGGCGTCCACGTCTATGCGCGGATCGCGCCGACGCACGAGTTCCTCGACGTGCGCCACGGCGTCATCGGGATCGCGCGTGAGCTCGAGCGACGACTACCCGACCTCGTCACGTCGTCGTGGTGGAAGGAGGAGCGCGGCGAGAAGGTCTTCGTCGACTTCAACCAGGCCTGCCGCGACCGGACCATCGCCTCGGCCTACTCCCCCCGTCCGCTGCCGTGGGCGCCGGTGTCGACGCCGGTGACGTGGGAGGAGCTGCGCGACGTCGACCCCCGTGACCTCACCGTGCGGACGGTGCCGGCCCTCGTGGCCGACCGCGGTGACGCGTGGGCGTCGATCGACGACTCCGTGGGTGACGTCACGACGGCGATCGCGCTGTGGGACAAGGACATCGAGGAGCGTGGTCTCGGAGAGCTCAACTTCCCGCCCGACTACCCGAAGATGCCCGGCGAGCCTCCGCGCGTGCAGCCGAGCAAGCGCCGCCAGGACCGCGCCGACGACGACTACATGGCGCCCAAGGCCGAGCGCGACGCCGAGCTGCGCGAGACGTGGGGTATGCCGGTCGTCCCCCCGATCGGGCCGATGCTCGCCAAGCCGGTCAAGGACTTCCCCAGGGGCGAGGTGCTCTTCGAGCCGAAGTGGGACGGCTTCCGCTCGATCATCTACCGCTCCGGCGACGTGGTCGAGATCGGCAGCCGCAACGAGAAGCCGATGACCCGCTACTTCCCCGACGTCGTCGAGGCGGTGCTCGCCAACTTCCCCGACAAGGCCGTCATCGACGGCGAGATCATCCTCGTCTCACCCGAGAGCAAGGACCGGCTCGACTTCGAGCTGCTCCAGCAGCGGATCCACCCGGCGGCCTCCCGGGTCAAGAAGCTCGCCGCCGAGACGCCGGCGTCCTTCGTCGCCTTCGACCTGCTGTCGCTCGGCGAGGAGAGCTATCTCGACAAGCCCTTCGCCGAGCGGCGGGCGGCGCTCGAGAAGGCCCTCGCCGGGGCGGAGGCGCCGATCCACCTCACCGCGGCGACGAGCGACCGGGAGGTCGCCCGCGGCTGGTTCACCCAGTTCGAGGGCGCGGGGCTCGACGGCGTCATCGCCAAGCCGGTCGACCAGCCCTACCAGCCCGACAAGCGGGTCATGTTCAAGGTCAAGCACGAGCGGACCGCCGACGTCGTCGTCGCCGGCTACCGGGCGCACAAGAGCGGCGACGACGCGATCGGCTCGCTGCTGCTCGGGCTCTACGACGCCGACGGGCAGCTCGCGAGCGTCGGGGTCATCGGGGCCTTCCCGATGACGCGGCGCCGCGAGCTGATGGAGGAGCTCCAGCCGCTCGTCGCCGAGTGGGACGAGCACCCGTGGAGCTGGGGGGCGCCGCAGGAGGAGGGCGTCCGGTCACCACGGTCGTCGGAGTACTCCCGGTGGAACAACGGCAAGGACCTGTCGTTCGTCCCACTGCGGCCCGAGCGGGTCGTCGAGGTCCGCTACGACCACATGGAGGGCACCCGCTTCCGGCACACGGCGCAGTTCGCCCGGTGGCGGCCCGACCGCGACCCTGCGTCGTGCACGTTCGACCAGCTCGAGGAGCCGGTGTCCTACGACCTGGCGGACGTGCTGTCGGCCGGGAGCTGAGCCCTCGGCCGTCAGCCCCTGTCAGCGGACCGGCTGCTTGCCCCGGTGCGGGCGCCGGCGGTCGGCAGCCTCGACGAGCTGGGAGATGACCTTCGTCTCCGCGTCGTGCAGGGCCTCCTTGACGTCGCCCAGCTCGGACATGCCGACGAGAGTGGGCAGCCCGCTCACGCACAGCTCGATGGCGGTGCGCATGCCGGGCTGGTCGCGGTCCTTGACCCTCAGGCCGATGTAGACCATCGAGGCGTCGAAGCGGCCCAGGTGATGGAACAGCTGGGACAGGCTGGGCTCGATGAGGGGAAGGTCGGTCTCGAAGAAGCCGTCCTCGAGGCGGACGCGCTCCATGAAGGGTGAGGATGTGCTCATTGCGGGCTCCTTATGCCGCGGGGATGCCGATACTGGCACCGCTTTCAGCCTATCGAGTCCCCCTGTGGGACAACGGCTTTCAGTCCGTGAGAGTTCTCACTCCCAGCAGTGGCGCACCTGCCGGCGGACGGAGGGGTCAGCGTGAAGCTGGTGGTCCTGCCGGCCGAGTCGTGCGAGTCGGACGGCGTGCTGCGCGGTGTCACCGTGGGGGTGCTCGGCCAGCAGCACGCGGGGGCGCTCGACGAAGCGGCCGGGGACGGCGCCGTCCGGGCCAGGTACCTCGTCCGCCGGCTCCTCCGCCCACGCGATCGCGACGTCCAGCCTCCTCTGGGGCTGGCGACCGACCGAGGCGCAGTCCAGACGCTGGCTCGCCGTGAGCACGACCTCTCGACCCAGGGGGTCGATAGCCAGACCCGGTGAGACGACGATCGAGTCGTCCTCGACCGTCACCTCCAGCCCGGTGACGACACCGAAGCCGTGGAGCAGCCGGTTGTGCCGCCACTGCCTCTCCCTGGAGCTCGACTGCTCCGAGGTGAGGTCCTCGGCGGTCACCAGTCGCCCCGCGAAGAAGTTGATCCTGCTGGGTTCGTCGATTGGCTCCCACATGACCCGCTCCCGGTCCGCTTCGAGCAGACAGCCCTGCCCTCCCTCCTCATCCTCGACCTCTATCAGCTCTGGTGTCTGCCCCTTCGCGAGGCTTCGCCTCGCAGCGAGACCACTGTCGGTGGTCGAAGCCACGTTCGAGTCATGGCAGGCCCGCGCCGGTGACCCCGCCGACCCCGGCTTCGTGGCATCACTGTGGGACGGCGACGTGGCCCGGCTCTCTGAGACCCCCCTGCTCTGCCGGTCGCGACGCCGGTGCGCGGGGCTCGCGGGTATGACACCGTTGAGCACGCCACCGACCAGAGGACGACCCGCATGAAGCTGACCCACGACCAGATCCTCGATGCACCCATCGATGACGTCTGGGCCAACTTCATGGACCTCTACCGGATCGGGCAGGCCTTCCCCGGGGCCGAGGTCACCGAGGTCGAGGGCGACGACTTCGTCGGCAACATCCGCGCCAAGCTCGGACCGCTGCGGATGACGTTCGTCGGTGAGGGCACCATGACCGAGCGCGACACCGCCGTGCGCCGGGCCCGGATCGAGGCGACCGGCAGGGAGCAGCACGGCTTCGGCAACGCGAACATCGCGATCACCGTGCACCTGAGCGACCACGCCGCGGGCCAGAGCACCCGCGTGCTCGTCAGCACCGACCTCGGCCTCGTGGGGCTCCCGATGGACTTCGGCAGCGCGATCGTCCAACGCGCGTCGGACCCGTCCGTCGAGCGCTTCCTCACGCGGATGGGCAGCCCCGACGGCGCCGCACCGCGCGACGACGACGACGCCTTTGACATCGCCCGCACGGCGGCCGATTTGCTCGGCTCGTTCACCGGCCGGCGCCGACGACCGAAGAAGACGTGAAGGTCGTCGTCGTCGGCGCGAGCGGCTACGTCGGCTCGCGCCTCGTCCCGGAGCTGCTCCGCCGCGGCCACGACGTCGTCGCGACCTACAACCGGGCACTGCCGACCCGGTTCCCCTGGGGTGAGGACGTCACCTGGCACCAGCTCGACGTCCTCGACGAGAGCAACGCCGTCGCGACGCTCGAGGGCGCCGACGCCGTCTGCTACCTCGTCCACGGTCTCGGCGACAAGGACTTCATGCAGCGCGACCGGCAGGCGGCCGACACGATGCGGCACGCCGTCGGGGCTGCGGGGGTGTCCCGTCTCGTCTACCTCTCGGGCATCGTCCCCGACCTGCCGGTGGAGGAGCTGTCCGACCACCTGCTCTCCCGGCTCGAGGTCGAGGAGATCCTCAGCGCCGCCGACGCGTCCGTGCTCACCCTCCGCGCGTCGATGGTCGTCGGAGCCGGGTCGACGAGCTTCGAGGTGATGCGCCAGCTCTCCTCACGCCTGCCGCTCGTCACGACCGTGCCCGCGTGGATGGCCGGGACGGTCATCCAGCCGGTCGCCGTCTCCGACACCGTCCACTACCTCGCCGAGGCGCTCGAGCGGGTCGACATCGTCGGGCACCTCGACGTCGTCGGCCCCGACCAGGTCACCTACGCGGCGCTGCTCCGCACGTATGCCGCCGTCTCCGGCCTGCTCCGCGTGCAGGTCCCGGTGTGGCTCGTCCCCGTCGACGCCGTCGCCCGGGTCGCCGGCCTGCTCGTCGACGTGCCGAGCTCGCTCGTCGAGTCGCTCATCCCCAGCCTCGGCCACGACATGGTCGCCGACCGCGACGCAGCGGTCGCCCTCGGCAGTCCCGAGGGCGGCGCCACGAGCCTCGAGGAGGCGATCCGGCGCTCCCTCGCCCCCGACCCCGGCCTCGACGGCGCCGCGGTCGGTGCCGACCCGATGACCCCCTCCGCCGGCGACCCCTCGTGGTCGCGGCACCGGAGCGCGTTCGACATCGTGCGGAGGGCCGCCGGTCTCGGCGGAGCCTAGGCTCGGGGCATGGACCGCGACCGACAGCCCGCGCTCGACGCCGCAGGGGCGGCCGGTTACGTCGCCCTCTCGACCTACCGCAAGTCCGGGGCCCCGGTCGTGACCCCGGTGTGGGTGGCCCGCGACGGTGACGAGCTCGTCGTCATCACCGTCGACGGGACGGGCAAGACGAAGCGGCTCTCGCGTGACCCGTCGGTCTCGCTGCAACCGTGCGACTTCCGTGGGCGCATCGACGCCGGGGCGCCGACCTGGACGGGCACGGCACGGGTGGTCCGCGGCGACGTCGAGATCGCGGCGGTCAAGAAGGCGATCGCCGACAAGTACGTCCTCGCCCGGCTCGGCGACGCCGTCGCGCACCTCACCCGAGGGCTGACCCAGCGCGGAGCGCGCGCGGGCATCCGGATCACCCTCACCCAGCCGACGGCAGCAGATCCCGCGAGTGCCGGGCCGCTCCCCTGACCGAGCCGACCCGTCGCGGGGTGGCTCCGCGGCATACGGTGTCGACCATGAGCGAAACCGTGACCGTCAGCACCGATGCGGGAGACATGCCCGCCCACCTGTGGCTCCCCCCGACCGGGCACGGGCCCGGCATCGTCCTCGTGCAGGAGATCTTCGGCGTCAGCGCCTACATCGAGCGTCGCGCGGCCCAGCTCGCCGAGCTCGGCTACGTCGTGCTCGCACCCGAGATCTACTGGCGGATCGGCGAGACGACGCCGATCGAGGGGGACGGCGCCCTCGAGAAGGCGATGGGCCTGATGCAGCGGGTGGACTGGGAGGCCGCCGTCGCCGACGGTGCCGCCGCCGTCCGCGCGCTCCGGGAGCGGGACGAGACGACGGGCGAGGTCGGCCTCGTCGGCTTCTGCTTCGGCGGCGGGCTCGCCTTCAACGTCGCCGCGACGATGCCGGTCGCCGCCCTCGTCAGCTACTACGGCTCGGCCCTGCCCGGCCTGCTCGAGCTGGCACCGCGGGTGACGATCCCGAGCCTGCACCACTTCGGCCTCGCCGACTCCTTCATCGACAACGAGAACGTGGAGCGGATCCGCAGGGCCGTCACGGCGCAGCCCGGGACGACCTTCCACACCTACGAGGGCGCCGACCACGCCTTCGACAACGAGGACCTGCCGTGGCACCACCCGGCGGCGTCCGCCGAGGCGTGGGAGCGCACCACCGTCTTCCTCCGCACGGTGCTGCCCGTCTGAGCCGCTGCGCTCACCCGGCCGTGGCGGCCGGGTGACGGACGACGCTGAACGACTGACGGCGGTGGGCGGCATACCCGTCACCGGAGGTCTGGGTGTCGACCGCCACCTCGCCGCCCGACCGGCGGACCGCGATGGCCGTCTCCAGGCGCGCGCCCGCCGCCGACTCGACGGTGAGCCCGTCGTCCTCGACGAGCCGTGACTCCCACTCACCGTCGACGACGGGGTCGAAGACGTGCAGCTCGATCGTCTCGGGGAAGTAGCCGTCGGTCGACGCGGGGGCCTCGGGCCACAGCGGGATGGCCGCGCCGGCCCGGGCGAAGATCGGGATCCGGTCGAGTGTCACCGGCACGTCGAGGTGCCGGCGGCCCTCGTGGAGCTCGCCGGTGTGCCAGTCGTACCAATGCCCCTCGGGCAGGTAGACGCGGCGTGACGTCGCTCCCTCCTCGGTGACCGGCGCGACGAGCAGGTCCCGACCGAGGAGGAACGCGTCGTCGGCCGCAATCGTCTCGGGATCGTCCTGGTGGTCGAAGACGAGGGGGCGCTGCACCGGCTCGCCCGTCTCGGAGGCGCGGACGAACGCGGTGTAGAGGTAGGGCAGCAGGCGGTAGCGCAGCTCCAGTGCCTCCCGCACCCCGTCCTCGATCTCCGGGCCGAACGACCACGGGTACTGCTCGATGGTGCCGGTCTCGGCGTGGTTGCGGCAGAAGGGAGTCAACGTCCCCGCCTGCATCCAGCGCAGGAACAGCTCGGGCGTGGTGTCACCGGCGAAGCCGCCGATGTCAGCCCCGACGAAGGGCTGGCCGGAGATGCCGAAGCCACAAGCCATCGTCGTGCTGAGCCACAGGTGGTCCCAGCGGGAGTGGTTGTCGCCCATCCAGTTCGCGGCGTAGCGCTGGATGCCGGCGAAACCCGCGCGCGACAGGATGAAGGTGCGCAGCTGCGGCTCCGCGGCGAGCAGGCCCTCGGTCGTGCCCATGGCCATGAGCAGGGCGTACTGGTTGTGGAAGCGGTTGTGCGAGGCCTGCCCCTTGTCGAAGAGCATCGTCCCCGGCGGGATCACCCCGGTGGCAGGCTCGTTCATGTCGTTCCAGATGCCAGCCAGTCCCGACCTCACGTGCGCGGCATTGAGCTCTCCCCACCAGGCTCGCGCCTCGGGGGTCGCGAAGTCGGGGAAGGCGGTGTTGCCCGGCCAGACCTGACCGATGTAGGTGCCGCCCCCCTCGGTGCGGCAGAAGACGTCACGCTCGACGCCCTCGTCGTAGACCGGGTAGCCGGGGTCGTGCTTGACGCCCGGGTCGACGATGGTCACCATCCGGAAACGGTTGTTGCGCAGGCGCTTCAGCATGCCGACGTCGTCGGGGAAGCGCTCCTCGTCCCAGGTGAAGACGCGGTAGCCGTCCATGTAGTCGATGTCGAGCCAGAGGGTGTCGCAGGGGAGCCGGTCGTCCCGGAGCCGGGCGCCGAGCGCCTCGACCTCGTCCTGCGTGTAGGCGAACCACCGGCATTGGTGGTAGCCGAGCGCCCACATCGGCGGGAGGGAGGCTCGGCCGGTGAGCGACGTGTAGGCCTCGAGGATGGCGGGCATCGACGGCCCGGCGAAGACGTACTCCTGCCACTGGCCCCCCTCGAAGCGGATCCGGTACTCCTCCGGATCGCTGAACGCATACGACCCGCGGTAGCTGTTGTCGACGAACGACCCTGCCATCGCTCCTGATTCGCTCGACCGGTGGTAGAAGAACGGGATGCTGACGTAGTAGGGGTCGAACTCCGTGCTCGTCCGGTCTGACCGCGGGTCGGACGCGTCGAGGCCGGCGCGGAACTCCGCCGTCGCGTCGGGGTTGAGGACGTCGGTGTTCCACATCGTGAAGTCGCGGCCCTTGCGGTCGAGCCGGCCGCCCTTCTCCCCCAGCCCGAGGAAGGCATCATCAGCGCCGCACCGGCGCCGGATCTCGAAGGCGTCGTTGAGGGTCGAGTAGGCCGCCGTGGTGGACCCGTCCGCGTCCTCACCCGTGACGCTCTCGATGACCGGGGAGCCGTCGGTGCGGTGCACGTCGACCCGGAAGGGGTCCAGCCAGAGGGTGACCACCAGGTCGTCGGTGACCAGCCGCCACGCCTCGTCACCGGGCTCGACCCGCCACTGGACGTCCGCGCCGAGCGGGTCGACGCAGACGGCGTGGGTGGGTTGCTCGTCGAAGACGCCTCCCCGGCTCATCGACAGTCGCACGACGTCCGCGCGGACGACGTCGACCCGGAACCGCTCGCCGTGGACGTCGGCGAGCAGCCCGCGCTCCGCCTCCCGCACGGCGCTGGCCCGGTCGAAGCGGATGAAGTGGTCGGTCGAGAGCATGGGGTCCTCACTCGGAAACGGAAAAGGAAGACCTCCAACGTATGCCGCGGGGCCCGCGGGCGCCTACGGTGCTCGCATGGGTGAGCTGACGTTGCGTGCGACCGGGCCGGCACGGGCCTCCGATGCCTGGGAGCGCTACGCGGACACCCGCACGTGGTCGTCCTGGTCACCGCAGGTGCGCGGGGTGGAGCTCGACAGTGGTGGCGACGGAGATGGTGACCACCGGCTCCGCACCGGCCTCACCGGGCGGGTCGTCGGGCCGCTCGGGCTCCGGGTCCCGTTCGTCGTGGACGACGTCGACGAGCAGACGATGACGTGGAGATGGCACGTCACCCTCGGCCCGCTCCGGGTCGACCTGCTCCACCGGGTGCTCGACCACGTCGGTGGCACCGTCACCGAGCTCGTCATCGACGCGCCGGCGCCCGTCGCCATCGCCTACTCCGCGCCGGCCCAGCTCGCGCTGCACCGGCTCGTCCGGGCCTGACCGCTCCCGCGAGGCCGGTCAGCGATCGGTCACTGCCCGACGTCGCGGCCCCAGACCGGCCGGGTGCGGGTGATGACCTCGCCGATGGTGGCCCACTCGTCGCGGCCGAGCCGGGCCAGCGGCGCGAGCCCGCGGATCGCGGCATACGGCTTCTCCGGGTCACTGAGGTCGAGGACGTCCTCGTCGACGGCCGCGTGCACGACCCGCGCGAGCACCATCGTGCTCGAGCCGACCTCCACGGTCTTCTCGAGGACGCACTCCAGCGCGACCGGGGAGGCGACGATTCGGGGGCAGCTGACGACGACCCCGGGCTCGGTCTCGAGACCGGCCAGCTCGACCTCGCTCACGTCGGGCGGCGAGTCGACACCGGTGAGGTTGACCGCGTCGATGAGCGGCTCGGGGCTGAGGTGCACGACGAGCTCACCGGTCTCGAGGACGTTGCGCAGGGTGTCCTTGGCGCCGACCGAGGTGAAGGCGATGACCGGCGGCTCGTGCGAGGCGACGGTGAAGAAGGAGTGGGGCGCGAGGTTGACGACGCCCGCCGCCGAGCGGGTCAGGACCCACGCGATCGGCCGGGGCACGACGACCGAGGTGAGAAGGGCGTAGCCGGCGCCGGTGGACATCTCGGCGAAGGGCATCTCGTGGCGGGTCATCCGTCCACCGTAGGCGGCCCCCGAGAGCGCGCCGGACACGGACCCCGAGAGCAACCCTCGACACGGCCCCGACACGAAAGCCGCCGAGGACGTAGCGTTCGGTGCATGAGTCTTCAACCAGTCAGCCGCTTCGTCCAGCGACGGCTGGGTCAGGTGCTGCGCTCGAAGGTGGCCGGCGACGACGCGGCCGACCGCGCCGCCCTGATCTGGGGCTCACCGGGCGAGCGCTGGTTCACCCCGGATGACCCGATCTGGCGGGTCCACGCCGACGCCGCGATGTTCCCGGGCGGGATCGCCTCGCTGCTGCTCCAGTCGTTGCACCCGCTCGCGATGGCGGGCGTGGCCGGGCACAGCGGCTACAAGAGCGACCCGTGGGGCCGGCTCCAGCGGACCAGCCACTACCTGGCGACGACGACCTTCGGCACGATCGAGCACGCCGAGGAGGCGATCGGCCGGGTCCGCGGGATCCACGACCGGGTGCGCGGCAAAGACGAGAAGGGTCGGCCCTACCGCGCCGGCGACCCGAACCTGCTGCGGTGGGTCCACGTCGCCGAGATCGACTCCTTCCTGAGGGCCTACCAGGCCTTCGCCGCGACCCCGCTCACCGCCGCGGAGGCCGACGTCTACGTCGCGCAGACCGGCATACCGGCTCGGTCGCTCGGGGTGCTCGACGCGCCCGAGGACGTGGCGCAGCTGCAGGACGCGATCGAGGCCTACCGCCCCGAGCTCGAGACGAGCCGGGCAGCGCGCGACGCCGCCCGCTTCCTGCTGCTCAACCCGCCGCTGCCGCTCGTCGCGCGGCCGGGCTACGGCACCCTCGCGTCCGGTGGGGTGTCGCTGCTCCCGTCGTGGGCGCTCGAGATGCTCGAGATCCCGCTGCCCGGTGCCGTGTCCCGCTTCGTGGCCCGTCCGCTCGGCCACGCCGGCACGGCCGCGGTGCGCTGGGGGATGGCCGGGGTCTCGGAGCGCCGACCCTCCGACCTGCCCTCCGACGAGCCGACCGACGAGCCGGCCGCCTGACTGAGGTCAGCCCTCCAGCGTGACGTCGTCCCGGGTCGACAGGGTGATCAGGGCGACCACGATGTTCTCCTCCGCCTCGAGGCGGTCCGAGATCGCACGCAGCTGACCGGCGACCGTCGTCTCGGTCTCGTCACCGACGAGGTCGACGGCAGCGGTGAGGAAGATCTCGCCGGGGCCGACGAACTCGAGGTGCAGGAACGTCACCCGCTCGACGTCGGGCGACTCGCGGAGCGCCTCCAGCGCGCGGGCCCGCAGCCTCGGCGACGCGGCCTGACCGACGAGGAAGTCGCGGTTGCGGTCGATGAGGAAGACGGCGATGATCCCGAGCAGGATCCCGACGAGGATCGAGCCGACCGCGTCGTAGACGGCGTTGCCGGTCACCTGGTGCAGGTAGATGCCGGCCGTGGCAATGACGAGACCGACGAGCGCGGCGGAGTCCTCGGCATAGACCGCGCGCAGGGTCGGGTTGGAGGTCCTGGCGATGTAGCGCAGCGGGTGCATCCCCTGCTGCTTCGCAGCCGCCTTCGTCTGGCGCCGGGCCTGGAGGAACGACACCCCCTCGAGGACGAACGCGATGGCGAGCACGACGTAGGCCCAGCCGTAGGAGGTCTCGGAGTCCGGCTCGGTGAGGGACTGGACGCCGTGCCAGATCGAGACGATCGAGCCGGCGGTGAAGAGGCCGAACGCGGCGAACATCGACCAGACGTAGGCCTCGCGGCCGTAGCCGAGGGGGTGGGCCTCGTCGCGCGGCTTGGCCGACCGCTTCTCGGCGATGAGCAGGAAGATCTCGTTGCCGGCGTCCGCCCAGGAGTGCGCGGCCTCGGCGACCATCGACGCCGAGCCTGTGAGGACGGCGACGAACGTCTTGGCGACGGCGATGAGCGCGTTGGCGGTGAGCGCGATGATGACGGTGAGAGTGCTCTCCTGGCCCGTGCCGGAGTCGTCATCGGTCGCGGTCGAGTCGGCGGAGTCGGTGGGGGACATGCGAGCCATCCTGCACCGTCGGGGTCGACTCGGGGTCGCCTCAGGGTGCCACCCCATGGCCGGGACTCTCGCGCGACGCCACGCTGGACCCATGGCCACGATCATCCCGACCCTCCGGTCGACGCCCGCGCCCCGGACCCAGACCCGGTCCCGGACCGCCGAGCGGGTCCGGGGCCTCGCCCTCGCGGGGCCGTTGCTCCTCTTCGCCCACGGGATCCTCGACTGGGTCGACGGGCTCGGTGACGCGGCCGGCACCGGCGCCTACCACCTCGCCGCCACCGCGGCCCTCGTCGGCGCACTCGCAGCCCTCGGCTGGCTCGCCCTCGCGGTGGCCGTCGCGCCCTCGGATGCCGCCCGTATGCCGCTCACCTCGATCGGGATCGCCGCCCTCGCCGGCGTGGCCCTCGCCTCACCCTGGGACCTGCTCCCGCTCGGGGCGCTGCTGCTGCTCATCGCCCTCGCCCCCCTCATCCGTGGTGACGGTGCCGGCGACGGGGGTCAGGGGACGGCTACCGGGAAGGTCACCACCGGGTTGTCGTAGGTGCTGGTTCGCACCCCGACCTGCACGGTCCATGTGCCGCCGAGCGGGAAGTCGACTGCGGCGCGGTAGGTGCCGGGACCGGCCTGTTCGAGCGGCAGCGAGATCGGCCGGATCCGGCTCGTCCCCCGGGTCAGGGAGAGCGCGAGGGTCGGGGCCGCGACGGGGACGAGCGGCTGCCCGTCGACGCCGGCCAGGGTCAGCTCGATCGAGCCGCCGCCGCCCCGGACGTCGGCGACCCGAGCGGTCAGCGTCCCCGCCGCTGCTCCGGCCCCCGTGGTGAGGGTCAGCACCCGTTCGCCCGACCCGGTCGCCGAGCCCGTCTCGCCATCACCCGCCACAGCGTGGTCGATCGCCTCGTGGTCCACGGTGCCCTGGCTAGGCCTGCTGCCAGAAGGCGGGGTCGACGAGCGCCGACCAGCCGAGTCCCTGCTGCCAGAGCCCGACGGGAGGCACGGCCAGGGCGACGCCGAGCGCGGCGAGGCCGCGACGCAGTCCCCGTGCCGTGCTGGTCGCGCTCGTCGTCGAGGTGGTGCAAGTGGGGATGACGGAGCCTTCCGGTGGAGGGTGGAAGGTGGAGGTGCGCGTGGTGCGAGTGACTCAGGGGTGCTCGGTCCAGCAGGCGAGAATCGTCGTGGCCACGGTGTAGGCGAAGCTGCTGCGCTCGGTCTTCTCCGGACCGACGGTCGCAGCGAGCCGGGTCGGGTCGACAGTGAGCGTCATCTCGTCCTTGACGAAGACCGCGAGACCGTCCGTCGTGCGGTAGGACGGGACGCCGAGCGACTCGAGACCGGTCAGGTCGCGGGCCTCGTCGACCCCCTTGCGGATGCCGTCGAAGTGGGCCTTGGCTGCGTCGGCGTCGGCGGACTGCTTCACGGTGATGATGAGCTGGCCCTCGGCGAGGTCGTAGGTGCAGGTGAAGAGCCCGTCCTTCCACGACGTCTTCGTGGGGACGGTGTCGACGCCGGCGAGGCCCTTGACGTTGTCCATCGTCTCGTCGCCGCAGACCATCTTCGTCTTCGCGCTCGGCTCGGCGACGCGGGCCGCGTTCGCCGACGGAGTCGAGGGGGCCGAGGTCGAGGGCGCCATCGTCATGCCGGGCGTCATCGTCTCGCCCAGCGCCATCGACATGGCGGTCGGCGCGGGCGTGGATGCCGCGGGACCGCCGGGCACGCCCTCGGCCGCTCCACCGCAGGCGCTGAGACCGAAGGCTGTCAGGGCCGCGAGGGCGAGGGTGGCAGGGACAGGGTGCAGCTTCATGACGCCTCCAGGGCGGGGCGGTGCTCGTTGGTACTCGTTGCTGGTGTCAGGGGTTCGGAGCCCTGAAGCCAGCGGATGGGTCCGTCGGCTCAGCCAACCCGGACAGTGCTGCCGGTGCGGACAGAACGGACGGTGCGCACGAGCAGGACGAGCGCGACGGCCTGGCTCAGCGCGACGACCACGACGAGGGCGGGCACCGAGCGGCCGTAGAGCCAGCCGGCGACGACCCCGCCGACGACGGCGAAACCACCCTGGGCCCCGGCGAAGACGCCGTAGGCGGTGGCCCGTCGGGGTGCGGCGACGAGGTCGGCGACGAGCGCCTTGACCGTCGAGTCCTGCACGCCGTGCGCGAGGCCCCACACGGCGATGCCGGCGAGCGCCGGCCAGACGCTCCCGGCCAGCGCGAGCCCCGGGACGAGCGCCACGAGGAAGGGGACGGCATACAACGCCGATCCGCCGACCCGGTCGTAGACCGCGCCGACCCCGAGGGCCGCGAGCGCCTCCATCGCCATCGCACCGGCATACGCGAGCGGCACGGCGGCGACGGGCAGCAGGCCCTCGACGGTGAGGTGGTAGCCGATGATCCCGAAGGTGACGAGGCCGCCCGTCGTGAGCCCGGCGGCAAGCGCGTAGCGCAGGAAGGCCGGCGGCAACCCGCGTCCGACCGCGTCGCTGAGCCACCCCCTCACCCCGCGCCCGCGGGACGGACCGGTCGGCGCCGGTATGCCGCTGGGCTCGCTCGTCGGCGCCGCGTGCGGGACGTCGTGGGCGGGGTCAGGCATCGACGGGTCGTAGACGGACGGGTCGGGCACGCGGGAGCGGATCACGGCCAGCAGCACCATCGCCGCCGCTCCGGGCACGGCGAGGACGAGCAGGGCGGGCCAGATCGCCCCGGTCGCCGCGATGAGGGCCGCGACGACGAGCGGCCCAGCGAACGCGCCGATCTGGTCGAGGGCCTTGTGCACCCCGAAGCCACGGCCGCGGCCCACGGCTCCGGCGACGTGGGCGAGCAGGGCCGACTTGCTGGGGCTCCGGACCGCCTTGCCCGACCGCTCGAGCAGGATGAGCACGACCCCGAGCGCGAGACCGGCGCCGCCGACGAAGGGCGTGACCGCGAGGAGCGGGACGCACACGGCGGTGAGGCCGTAGCCGGCGATGGTGAGGGCCCAGTAGCGGCCGGACCGGTCGGCGAGCGGGCCGAAGAGCAGGCGCAGTAGGAGTGCCATCGCCTCACCGAGCCCGGTGACGAGACCGACGACGAGGGCGCTGGCTCCGAGGGTGGCCAGGAGCGGGCCGTAGACCGATCGGGCTCCCTCGTAGACCATGTCGGCGGCGAGGCTGACGAAGCCGAACCACCACACGACGCGCCAGGCACTCCAGCGTGGTCCTGCTCCGTCCGGGACCACCGGGGCAGGATCGGGGCTCGGGCTCACCGCCCGACCGTAGCGCCGCCGGGAGCGGGGTCATCAGGGGGTCGAGGGCGGGTCGAGCGCCGGTCGGCGTATTACCGTGGGCGGGTGAGCAACCCGGACCGGTCGCCCGACGAGGTGACGTGCCAGAGCTGTGATGACGTGAGCCCGGCAGTGAGCCTGCTGGCCAGCCGGGACGTGCCCCTCGGCGGGCCCCGGGCGATGACGGTCCGGCGGAGCCTGCCCCAGCGGGAGCGGTCGCTCATCGGGGCGTGGTGCTTCGTCGACCACTACGGACCCGACGACGTCTCCGTCTCCGGGGGGATGCAGGTCCCCGGTCACCCGCACACCGGGCTGCAGACCGTCTCGTGGCTCTTCAGCGGTGAGGTCGAGCACCGGGACACGACCGGGGCGCACGCCGTCGTCCGCCCGGGCGAGCTCAACATCATGACCGCCGGGTCGGGCATCGCCCACTCGGAGTTCTCCACGCCCGACACCACGACCCTGCACGGCGCGCAGCTGTGGGTGGCCCTGCCCGAGGCAGCCCGGCACGCGTCGCCGGGCTTCGAGCACTACGCGCCCGAGGTGACGGTCGTCGACGGCGCCCGCGTCCTCGTCTTCCTCGGGACCCTCCTCGGCCAGAGCTCCCCGGTGGCGATGCACTCCGAGCTCGTCGGCGCCGAGGTCACGCTCCGGGCTGGCGCGAGCCTGGAGATCGAGGTCGACGCCGCCCACGAGCACGGGCTCCTCTGCGACACCGGGCAGGTCACCCTGTCGGTCCCGGCCGCCTCCGGTGACGGCGCGGTCACCGCTGCCCCCGGCGAGATCGCCTTCGCCCCGACCGGGTCCGGGCGGCTTCACGTCGAGGCGGGGGCCGAGCAGGAGGCGCGGTTCCTGATGCTCGGTGGCCGGCCGCTCGGCGAGCAGATCGTCATGTGGTGGAACTTCATCGGCCGCAGCCACGAAGAGGTCGTCGCCCACCGCGAGGCGTGGCAGCGCGAGCGCGGACCCGAACCCACCGAGCCCACCGAGCCTGCCCAGGCGGCGCAGTTCGGGGCCTTCCCGGCCGAGTGGGACTCGACGCTGCCGGCCCCCGAGCTGCCCCACCTCCGGCTCCGCTCCCGCGGCTGAGCGACCGGGGCCCGACGGCGCTGTCCGCTCGTCGAGGGGGTCGGTGTGGACGCAGCCCCGGCGCCGGGTGAGGATGACGGGATGCGAGCCACGACGATCCACGCCGCCCGGGACATCCGCCTCAGCGAGGTCCCCGACCCGACCATCGACGCCCCGACCGACGCGATCGTGCGGGTCGTCGCGGGCTGCATCTGCGGCTCGGACCTGTGGCCCTACCGCGGGGAGAACGAGATCACGGCCGGCTCGACCATCGGGCACGAGGCGGTCGGGATCGTCGAGGAGGTCGGTGCCGAGGTCACCTCGTTCGCCCCCGGCGACTTCGTCATCATCCCGTTCTGCCACAGCGACAACACCTGCCCGCACTGCCGCGCCGGGATGACCTCGGTCTGCACCAACCAGGGCTGGACCGAGTCGGGTCAGGCCGAGCTCGTCAAGGTCCACCAGGCCGAGGGCAGCCTCGTGACGACCGACGGTGTCCCTGACGACGCCCTCCTGCCGTCGCTGCTCAGCCTCGCCGACGTGATGGCGACCGGCTGGCACGCGGCCGTCTCGTCCCGGGTCCGGCCGGGGAGCACCGCGGTCGTCATCGGCGACGGGGCGGTCGGCCTCTGCGGCGTCATCGCGGCCAAGGAGCTCGGGGCCGAGCGGATCGTCGCGATGTCGCGCCACGAGTCGCGTCAGCAGCTCGCCACCGTCTTCGGGGCGACCGACATCGTCGCGGAGCGTGGCGACGCCGGCGTCGAGGCCATCCTCGAGATGACCGACGGCATCGGCGCAGACTCCGTGCTCGAGTGCGTCGGCACCGACCAGTCGATGGGCACCGCCTTCCAGATCGCCCGGCCCGGCTCGACCGTCGGCTTCGTCGGCGCCCCGCACGGCGTCGAGCTGCCGGTCCGGCGGATGTTCGTCCGCAACGTCGGGCTGGCCGGCGGGATGGCCCCCGTCCGGGCCTACCTACCGGACCTGCTCGCGCGCGTCCTCGACGGCCGCATCGACCCGGGCCAGGTCTTTGACATGACGCTCCCGCTCGACGAGGTGGCGGAGGGGTACCGGGCGATGGACGAGCGGCGCGCCATCAAGGTGATGATCCGTCCCTGAACCGCCGGCCGGCCTGCCGACCCAAACTGCCCCGGCCCCCGCGACGAAGCACTCCCGTGACCCAGAGGACGATCCGATGACCCGTGCCCGCCTGATCGACCACACGGTGCCGGCCGCACCCCGTGGGCTGGTGCTCGTCCTG